>JAAXHD010000161.1 GCA_012271015.1 Candidatus Poribacteria bacterium
GTAGATAGGCACATGGAAGTCGATTTGGCGGTTGCTATCAGGCGCACGAGCGGGTTAATGTCGCAGCCAACACTATGCATGCCGAATAGAGAGGCTTCAACCAGAGAGGTACCAGTGCCACAGTAAGGGTCGAGAAGCCACCCCCCTTCTGTGCCGTACTCCTTAAGCAGTTTTCGTGCGATTTGTGGGATCATCATTGCTGGGTAGGTATGGAAGCAATGGGTGTACTCTTTGGTATCGGCCTCTCGAAAGTCCCATGATTCGTCTTTGTATTTCAAATTGACTGCACTCATATCAACTTCTCTCGCTTACCAAAGCACAGATTCCAAAACCTTTCGTCAATCCTAAAACCAGTGCCGTGATTTCTGACCACTCTGTTTTCTCGCAGATGCATTCTTACATCAACGATTATGATGTCTTTTTTAATCAGATCCAATAAATTTTCCTCATCTGGCTTGGTTAGAAGATATGCCTCATTAAACCAAAATTCTTCCTTTCGATCTGAATTGATACGGGTATCTGCATTAACAATAAGCAACGCAGGCATTTTATTCTTAAATCTATCAATCAAACGCTCTCCCGGCCATTCAGCAATAAGGGACCCATCTAAGTGATAAAGTCTGACAGCTCCCTGCTCAACTTTCGCGAGAAATCCTTGATTATTAGGTTTACTGTTGGCAGTGCAGTATAGAGATGGACGTCCATTCGTATCAATATAACCATATTTCTCAATCACTTCCCTCGGTTTTACTTTCCAAACTCCACGATTGAAAGTAAACATGGTTACCCGATTGTTGACCCCATTTCTATGGGATTTCAATTCTAAATCCCCAAAATCAGGAGTCTTAAGGTTATTTTCCTCTAATCCAAGTAAGGTTTCAAGTGTATAGCCGATGCCAGTGTTCCCTTTTCGCAATGAAACGACATAACCCATCTGATTAATCTCAGATAGTTTGTCTTTTAACTCGGCTATATTCATTGAAAAGCCTCAATCTGTCGACAAAACCCGTGTTAAAATTTGATTCACGAGTTGCGGATTTGCCTTGCCGCGAGTCGCACGCATCACCTGCCCTACAAGGAACCCAATAGCTTTCTTTGTGCCATCACGGTAATCTTGAGCGGGACCGGGATTTTCCTCTACAACCTGTAAGACGATGGCTTCTATCTCTGAAGTGTCTGTAATCTGCGCCAAGCCCTTTTCGGCAACAATCTGTTTCGGCATTTTGCCCGTTTCAAAGGCCTCGTCAAGCACCGATTTGGCAATTTTACCGCTGATAGTCGCATCCTCGATTAACTGGATGAGTTCATTGAGGTGTGCTGGGGTTACCTTCGAGTCTTGGATCTCTATTTCGGCTGTGTTTAAGAGCCGCGTCAAGTCTCCCATGATCCAGTTTGCACAGGCGGTGGGTTCACCGCTGAGTTGAGCGACTTCGTCGAAGAATTCGGCAAGGGGTCGAGTACTTGTCAGGAAGTCTGCGTTTTCAGGGGAGATGTTGTAATCTGTAATGAACCGCTCCCGACGAGCAGCGGGGAGTTCGGGAAGCGTTGGCTCAACCTCCTCAACCCATTCATTACTTATCTGGACATGGACGAGATCTGGTTCAGGAAAGTAGCGATAGTCGTCAGCTTCTTCCTTACCCCGCATCGCGACGGTTTTTCCCGTACTGGCATCAAATAGAAGTGTCTCTTGGACAACCTCCTCGCCAGCATCCAAAATTCGTGCCTGCCGTCTCACCTCGTATTCCATTGCCTCAATCAACTCTTGGAACGAGTTTTTATTTTTAATCTCAGTGCGCGTCCCCAATTCTTTACTTCCTTTGGGACGCAAAGAGAGGTTCGGTTCGCATCGCAGACTCCCCTCTTCCATGTTGCAGTCACTAACTTCAATATACTCTAAAATCTCCTTAACCGCACGACAATAGGCAATGGCTTCCGTAGGAGAGTGCAGTTCTGGCTCGCTCACAATTTCGAGCAGCGGCACACCTGCCCGATTGAAGTCCATGAAACTACGAGTTGGGTCTCCTGTGACTTCGGCGTGAATGGATTTCCCTGCATCTTCCTCCAGATGAATTCTACGAAGGGCGACAGTACGGGGTTCGCCTTCAAATTCAAACGTTACCTGTCCGTTCTGACACACTGGTATGTCATACTGTGAGATTTGGTAGTTCTTCGGCAGGTCTGGATAGAAATAGTTCTTCCGATCGAATTTACTGGAAGTCGTGATTTCACATCCCATCGCCAAACCAGCACGAACTGCAAATTCAACAGCGCGTCTATTGACGACTGGTAATGTTCCCGGCATCCCTAAACAAATTGGACAGGTACAGTCATTCGCTGATGCCCCGAAGGTGTAAGCACAGTTACAGAAAAGCTTACTTTCTGTACACAATTCCGCGTGAATCTCCAAGCCGATCACTATCTCATATTTTTCCATTTTTTTAATTTACCTTGCGGAGGAAGGACATGCTTTTCAACGTTGACGTGCGTGCCTTATATCTTAAAGAAACCCCCAAGCAAAAACCCTGCGCCGTTGTTGCAGGCTACTGCTTTGGGTCTAACGAAAATTTTTAACCGCCCACGTATCGTTAATTCAGGACTCACGCAACTTTGACGATAGTGAGCGTGCCGAGAAGACAAACCCAAAAAACGTATAGGGGGTACTTAACACAACCTAACAAGTTATGCGATAGGAAAGCAGTTTGCGTAAGTCCTACTTTACATGCCTTTTTCCGACAGTTCATTAACGATGGCAATGTTCGCTTCTACTTCGTTCTCTGAGGTCATACCGATAGTCATTGCGTGTACGCAAGGGAGGCCCATCACAAATTCGATTGCCTCGCGTTGACCCGTCGCGTCTTCTGCCAATTTTCCTTGTCCCAGCACTTTCATCCCATAGATGCCTTTCCCTACGAATGCCATCTGTTCCATTGTACGTATGACATCGGCGGGAGATGCGTCCATGTGAACACCAGCGTAATTAATGCGCGCCAAGACAACATCAACCCATTCTGTCATTGCCGATGTTTGGAATGCCCCGTAATCATGACAGGATACGCCGTGTGCACGAATCAATCCTTGCTCCTTGCAACGGGCGAGTGCTTCCATCGCATCTGGATACCGTTGGGGCCAGTCTACCTGAGTAAGACAGTGGAGTAGGACGATGTCTACATAGTCAGAACCTATTTCTTTTAGAAATCTCTTCACGTCTGCTTCTACAGTTTCTCGCGTGCGGGAGGTTGTCTTTGTAGTGACCGTGACACTCTCGCGTGGGACCTCTTGAAGTGCCGCTTTGACATGCGGATGGCTCCCGTACTGATCTGCGGAATCCCAAAAGGTTACGCCTTTTTCGTGTGAGAACAACAGTAAATCGCGTAAAGCCTCAAATCCTAAATCTGTCTGATTTGAGCGACCATTCCAGCCATTCGATCCGGTTCCGATCGAAAGCCGTGAAACATTTAAACCCGTTTTCCCTAATGCTACAATCTCCATTACTATATCTCCTTTCAGTGGGTTAAGTTCCTATTAAGTATAGCGTAACAGACTCCAATTTGGCAAGCGATTTCTGGAATTCGCGAGACAGAATGTCATTGTCCATTTTTTTGTTGCTTTTCGTCTTCAGGAGACGTTACAATTCAATTATGATAAAAGCATCCGGAAAAATCTATGCTTATTTCAGATAAATCCACAGGAACTCACATGAGGAGGACCGAAAAAAAGGCGCAATGAAATATATTAAGTCTTTTGGCAGAAACCGAATTCAATCCAACAATAAACCGGGTTCGGGAACTGCATCATATTCCACCATAATCCGAAAGTTATTTTCAAGCTTGCTCGTGCTGGCTTACGGATGCTTCGTTATCGGGGTGCCGGCTTCAGGTGATGAAGAACATAGTGCCGCATGGCAAGAAGCCTTCGCCCTGATTGATAAAGGGAACCGCAAAAAAGCGGCTTTGAAACTCGAGGCTTTACTGCAAACCGACCTGTCTGAGCCGAAAAAGCGTGAGATTCATCATACCCTCGGCTATAACTATGAAAAACTTCGCAACCGTCCGAAGGCAATTGGGCACTACGCGCGAGTCGCTTCGGTGAGTTATCCGCTGGCAGATTATGCCGTCTACCGCTTAGCACGACTTTACGAAGGTATGAACAACAGGACGCGAGCGATAAAGTGGTATACGCAACTCGTCAACGATTATCCCACAAGTTTTTACCTCGTGGCGGCGAAGTGGGCTTTAGCACAACTTTATCTGGAAGCGAAGCAGTACGCGTCCGCGAAGTCTGTATTGGTTGAACTCGTTGAGCAGCCTCGCTATGCGAGAGAGGTAAGTTTTGCTTTAGCACGCTGTAATGAGGAACTCGGTAACATTCCTACGGCATTCAACACCTATCGCGAACTCATTACGGAGAACCATTCAAAGAGCGTTGCTCGTGACGCACTCAGTCGACTGAGACAGCTTGCGAGAGCGAATAAAACTCTAAAACTCACCTCAACAGACCGACTTAATTGTGGCTTAGTATCCTTTTCTCACAAACAGTGGAAAATTGCCGTGGCGAACCTGGAATTAATTCCTAAGACTGTGGATTTGAATCTACGTGCACATGCCCTGTATCTCATCGGTCGAAGTTATCAGGGTCGGAAATGGTATAATACAGCCATTAAAAAGTTCAATGCTGTCATTGCCCTCGGTGATAAAAACGAGTATCTGACGCGTGCGACTTACCAGATAGCCCAGTGCTATCGTCGAAAAGGACATATTAGAACTGCTATCAGTAAGCTTGAGAACTTCG
>JAAXHD010000437.1 GCA_012271015.1 Candidatus Poribacteria bacterium
ACCGCCGAGATTTTCTACTTGTGATAGACACGCCTGTATGTCATCGACCTCCACATAGATGATGACCTTGTTTGTAGAATCCGTTTCTTCGGTCACTTGAAATAGATGCCCTTGTATCCCCTTATCTGATCCCGGATCTGCAATATACAATTGATCTGCTAAGGGTGTAATCTCCCATTCAAATGCTGAACTGTAAAAATCAGTTAGCCTTTCGACATCTTCTCCACCGATTTCAAAATGTACAACTGGATTTCCCATTTAAACGCATCCTCTCTTTGCCGTAAGTGTTTTACATTACAATTAACCCAAGTTGCTACCTATAAGTTTTAGACATGGAAACTCCGTCTTTAGTGAAAACATGCTAATGATTAGCCAATATTTTGTAGCGTAAACTTCCAGTTTGCGCCGTTATGACACAAACTGGATGAAGATTAATTTTTTAATTCGGTAATTTTTAGGAAGCCCGGTTCGGTTAGGAAACCGAACCTACCGGACCTGGGGAAAATATAGGGTTACCGATTTATTTTCTTAAACTTTATGAAGTTTGTGCTACATAGGTGGCAACTTAGGTTACAATTATACACAAAGTGAGTGCCTAAAATGCAAACTAATTTTTGGACGTTTTGCATTTCGGTTGATATTCAGGACAATCTTTGTTATAATTGGGAGGTAAGATTAAGGAGATGACTTGTATGAATTTGACACTTGAATTAACAACTGAACAGATTATTGATCTGATTCAGCAAATGCCGCCGGAAGAAAAATTCTTGGTTGTTCGTGCACTTGCAAAGGAGGCACGCGCTGGACAAGCAGAACGGATGAAGTATGCCGAATCAAAAGTTAGACAGCTGTGTGCCGAACGCGGATTGGATTGGGACGCGATGACCGAAGACGAGCGTTTATATTTTATTAACGACATCGTCCACGAGGATCGTGAATGCAACCAATAAAATCGCAAAGAGTAAAAAAATGAAGTGTGATATTTGTGGAAAAGAGGGGGCGCACCAACGTTATGTTTCGCGAAGTTATGGCAAAGGTGAGTCACTTCTCGTCATCGAAAATGTGCCTACTATCCATTGCCCAAATTGCGGCGAGGGATATTTAACTGCCCAGACCTTAAAAGAAATCGAACGTATTAAGCGGGATCGCCAGACTGTCGCGTCGAAACGTCCCGTGTCAGTCGCTGTTTTCGACTAATTTTTGAAAGAAAAAACATGCAAACATCTCATAAATATTTAGATCCAGTAGCACTCTCTCGGATTGGCGGGATGGAACTTGTCGCGAGGCTTGTCGTTGAAGGGTTCGTCACGGGTCTGCACAAAAGTCCGTATCAAGGCTTCAGCGTCGAATTCGCAGAGCATCGGCAGTATATGCCCGGCGATGAAATCCGTTATATTGATTGGAAGGTCTTCGGAAAATCTGATCGGTACTACGTCAAAAAGTTTGAGGAGGAGACGAACCTCCGCGCATACATCCTCCTTGATACCAGTGCCTCGATGAACTATAAACACGGAGAAGAAGCACTGACGAAGTTTGAATACGGTTGTTACCTTGCGGCGACGCTCACCTACCTCATGCTGAAGCAACGCGATTCTGTCGGGTTGGCACTCTTTGATACGGATATTACGCAATATATTCCACCGAGAGGGGCTGCAACGCATCTCCGCGCGATTATGTCCGCACTGGAAAACGCAACGCCGGGTCAAGAAACAGAACTCAGTGGACTTTTCCATGAACTCGCCAAACGGATTGTGCGACGCGGTTTAGTTATCGTTATTTCGGATTTGCTTGATGAACCCTCGCACGTTATCTCCGCACTGAAGCATCTCCGGCACCAGAAACATGAAGTCATCGTCTTTCACCTGCTTGACCCTGCCGAACTTACCTTCCCGTATACTGGCTCCGTCGTTTTTCGGGATATGGAGACTGGAGAGACGCTTTCAACACAAGCCGATACCTTGAAAGCGGACTATCTTGAGAAACTGAACGGATTTATCCAGAGTTATCGTCGCGGATGCGGTGCAAGCCAGATTGACTATGTGCAGATGGATACCGCCACGCCTTTCGACTACGCGCTATCTGAGTACCTATCCCGCCGAAAGTAGACCGCTTTCAGAACATTTCACTTCCCATCTGTCTACACGTTTGACGCTAATACTTCTACTCAGATGTGGCGATGCGTTTGATAACAACAAGCGTTAAATCATCGTACTGTTCTGCTTCCTTGACGAAGTTATGAACGTCTTCAACGATATGTTGAATCACTTCCATAGCGGTATGTTCATTTGGTATTTCGGAAATTACTGCTTTTAAACGTTCAACGCCGTACATATCTTCGTTAGCATTGAGGGCTTCAATGAGACCATCGGAGTGGAAGATAAGCATATCGCCTTCAATTAAATCAAAAGCAGTAGATTCATATTGGACGCTTCTCATACTACCGAGCGGCAGATCACTGTTTTCAATTTCAATGACTTCACTACCTCTTTTGAGGATGGGGTACGGTTGTCCTCCGTTGGCGTAGTCAACCCGTTTCTCGGATTCATTCAGGATCGCTAAGTTGAGGGCAATAAAACTGGGTCCGTACATTCGGGGTGCTAATCCGGCGTTGAGGTCGGTAAGGATGGCATCAGCATTAGATCTGAGTCTGGCAACTTCGTGTAGCATTCCGTTCGTGAGCACGGCATTCATTGCGCCGCGTAAGCCTTTGCCTGCAGCGTCGGCGACAGCAATAGCGGTTTGTCCATTTGCGACCGTCAAGTAATCGTAAAAATCGCCGCCCACCTGTGTCGCGGGTGCCGACAGTCCAGCAATATCAAACCCTGTTGTATCTGGTGATTCTGTGGGGAGTAGTGACATTTGAATGTTTTGCGCCTCGTCTAACTCCGCACGGATTCGCTGTATTTCCGCCTCCTCTTTTTCCAGCATCTCGTTCCGAAGTTGCATCGTCTGCCTTCGATTAACAAACAGGCGACCGATGAGCGTAAGCACAACAACTACAAATATGAATGTAGGGAGATATGTCCGCCATCGGATCCAGAACGGTGAGGGGATACTAAAATCGGCTACGGCGGGTGGCTGCGTGTAGGGCCAATCCTCGCGGAAAGCCTTAACGATGAAGCTATAAGTCCCCGCTTTGAGACCCGTATAACGTACGCATAGAATACCGTCTTGGATTTGAAGTGCCTGTTGGACCCCACTGTTATGTGTGGCTTGCTGCGTTGCCAATCCGGATGCGGAAAACCATCTGTTAGATGGAATGCCGGAGCCAGTCGGCAAAAGTGAGAATTCCTCTGCTGAAAGTCTCGTCCACCCAGGACTATCCAGTCCGATTATTTTAAATTCATAGGAGAGCCGTTCTCGGAGCGAACTGATCCCACGAACATAGAAGTTGATATGTTTGTTTCCGCGTGCCGGTAGGGTGATGCTTGATGAGAGTTCAGTATAGGCTTTATCAGTCTTTAGGGCAGTAAGCCGATGGAAGGGGAGTCCACCGCGTGCGGGTGTATATTGTGTAACGCCGCCCTCAGTGGCGAACCAAATATCTTTGTTAGAAGATTCATAAATTTTCGAGATATTATTATGCACCAGCCCATCTCTGGTCGTGAGGGAATCGAAGGTTTCACCATCGTATCGGACGGTGCCACCCCCCTTTGTTGCGAACCATATACTGCCGCTGCTATCCTCCATTACATCGCGTACATCGTCAACAAGAAATCCCTCTTTTCTGGAATTTCGAGATGTATTTTTACTTGTATAGGTTATGAGTCTTTTCCCATCATAACGGACTGCACCGTGAGATGTCGCGAGCCAGAGAACGCCTTTTTGCGAAACTAAGGACGCGTTTACTGGCGCGAGTTCAATGTCACTCGTTGTGATTAACTCCTTGTCAAGATATGTCTTCAGCGCATTTGGGAAGAGAAACGTGGCTTTTCCATACATCTCTTTTTCGTGCTGCCACACTGCGAGTGGTGCAGCATTAGAGTTGCCCCTGAGTACAATAGGTCTATGCGGTTCAGGGACATTCCAACGTATCAACTTTCCTGTCACAGCATTGAAAAACCATTTAGCACCTGATGGCGTTTCCAGCATCTTTGTTACTTTAATCAGATGTGGAAGCGTCTCCGGCTCAATATTTACAGATGTTGAGGGTCCAATCGTTTTTGGATAGGACTGTACCCTTCCGTTCTCAAAAAGCACCCATAATTTGCCGTTCAAATCTGTGTGAAAGCCGTTTATCGGGGATGGGGCATGATCGATTTCAAAGTTTGTGTGAAACGGAATTTTCTGGAATCGGTCTGTAAGCCATAACAATCCTGACGCGTCCACTTTGAAAATATGACCACCAAAGGCTATCCACCAGTGTTCGTCTTCAATAAAAAATAGATCAGGATTCTTAGCAGACCGTCTCCTGAGACGTTCCGTCTTTAGTTTGATAAGGATAGAAATCTGATCGAAGCGTTCGTCTCCGTAGCGGAAAAACGTGTATCGCGTAGCGTTTTCGCTGAATATGGGTTTGTTGACGAACCAGATGTGTTCATCGACCTCAAATATTTTGACGATATCTGTCCAAAATGGGAAACGCGATTTTCCCCTAACCCTACTCCCGATGCCGGTACCATGATTCTGAATTGCAGGTCTCGGGTTAAAGACTGTCACGCCGTTATCATGCCCGAACCACAGATCACCGTTAATCGCTTCAAAAATCGCACGAACCCTGTCAAGCCCGAATCCGCCGTTGGCACTATAAGGCATTAACTTAAGCGTCGCGTCATATTGGTGGACCTCACCGCTCGCATTCGTGAACCATAGGTTACCCCATGCGTCCTCAATTTCAAGCGTCTCTTGCGCGTTTTCAGGGATCTGCAGTTGTGAACCGTCCCACCACCTTGTGATGCGACCATCGCTGAACCAGAGCCGCTCTTTTGTATCACGCTGGATTGAGACTCGCTTCGGCGATCTATACCGCCCGGTATCGCTTTCTTCTGAATGTAGAGGGAGCATCTGCTCAAAGGTTTCCCCATCAAACTTCAGGAGAAGATTATAACCACCGAACCAAAGATTTCCAGAGGCATCTTCTGTGCCTACTTCAACGGCACTCACTGCATTAAGATGTGCCGTATTATGGTGCGTGAATCCAATATCCGCTTGCGGACGTGGTGTGCCGTCTGCTATTTCATCATTACTGGGTTCTACGTCTGCCTGATGACGCTCACGAAAACTTAAAATTACACTGCTTTTTTCCTGTATGCCGTCACTGCCACCAAGCCAGAGCACGCCATCTCTGCTTTGAAAAATAACGTTTATTGTTAAGGTTTCCGTTGCCAACGCTGGTACTTCACTCTCAATTTCCTTCCGATGTGCTTGTTGTGGCGGTTTTTGGACACCTGAGGTAACGTACTTCGTTAGCCACTGATTTTCACTAACCCACACGTCGCCGAAGCTATCAACAAATAGTAAGTTACCGGTTCCGATCAGTGTGATTGAAACGCCATCAAAACGGCTGACTTGCCCCGTTTTTGCTGAGTCATCTCGCGTGAGAAACCAGATATGTCCCCACTTATCCTCAACGATTTGTCGCGTCCGTCCGAGGAGTGCCCCAGCTTGAACAACAGATGTTGACATCTCCTCCGAAGTGATCGCGGAAGCCGTGTAAGGCACAAAATCTTTGCCATCAAAGCGACTGACACCACCTCTATCTGAACCAAACCAAAGCGCACCGCGGCTGTCCTGAAAAATAACTGGAACTATAGGACCTACAAGACCGTCAGCGACCGTATAAGTTTCTATCCGCTCGAACGCTACAGAAGGTTGAATAAAAGTGGAGAAGAAAGATAGAAATAAGATAAATGCAAATTTCATCAAGCTATTCACGACCAACTCCGTTTAATAGTAGAACTTACGCAGCCCCCATTGCAGGCGGGGTTTCAAACCCCGCCTGCAGTGCGTTATACGTTCATTATCATGGAAAAATGCGTAAGTTCTGAATAGTTCAAAGCACTAAAGACATTCGGAATGTCCTTGTGCGAAAAGACTGAATTCGAGAAATAGCCATTGAATTAATATGTCATTGGATTAATGTGTAAGGATAAATAAAAAAAGTCCAAAGATAACCTTTACTTTCTTTAACGAAAAGATAACAGATTTGGGTAATCAAGTCAAGAAAAATAGAAAAATCAAACGCATTGACCCGTTAAACGAATTATGATACAATGGCAAACATCAACAGCGTAGGCAGATGGACATGAGGACACTCAAGCGTGAGAAAGGAGACAACCATGGGAACATATCGGGTCGGAATCTTAGGATGTAGAGGGCGTGGGACAGCCGCGGCACGCGCATATCATGCGCATCCACGCA
This sequence comes from Candidatus Poribacteria bacterium, assembly GCA_012271015.1. GTDB lineage: Bacteria > Poribacteria > WGA-4E > WGA-4E > WGA-3G > WGA-3G. The sequence goes on from JAAXHD010000437.1 coordinate 6,361, forward strand.
CCGAGATTGTCGCACTCTGCGACTTGATTGAGGAACGTCTGAACACTCTCGGTGAGGAAGTCAACGTCGCAGCGCGGTTCACCGATTTAGACGAGATGATCGAGCAGACGCAACCTGACATCGTTGCGATCCCCACCGGCACGGAATTTCATTACGATCTGTGTATGCGCGTGCTGGAACACGGAGTCAATATTGAAGTCGAAAAACCGATGTGTATAGACCTCGTGCAAGCGGATGCCGTTATCGCTAAAGCGGCGGAGAAAGGCGTACAGGTCGCGGTGCATCACCAAGGCAGAGTCGGGGCATCTATGCAGGCACTCGCGCGTGCTTTTGATGCTGGAAAAATCGGTGAATTGCGCTATATGTACGGCAGCGGCAAAGGCTACTACGGTGGCTACGGTTTGATGAACATCGGCACACACATGCTCAACAATATGTTGCATTTCGGGAAACGCTGCGAAAGTGTCGTTGCACACCTAACGACAGGCGGGAAGTCGATCACGCCTGTGGATGTCGCGCCATCACCGAGCGGTATGGGAACCATCGCAGGTGAATACATCACCGCAACGCTCCAATATGAAGGCAACGTCACCGGGACGCTCCTACAACACCGGTTTCCCAAGATGGACACGGGCGCGTATTCTATGGAACTTTACGGCACCGAGGGACGACTCTTCTGGAAAAGCGGCGGTGCATGGTGGCTACCGACCCCACACTATCTCCCTGACAGCACACACGACCAGTGGGAGACGGTGGAACTGATCTACCCTGAACACTACGACCCCAAAGGCAGTGCTTCGGAATCGGATTACTGGTTCGTAGAGGATTATGTCAATGCTTTGGATGAAGGCAGACCGCATACCTGCAGCGGCACTGAGGGACGACATATTATTGAGATGATGATGGGGATCTTTGAATCCGCTGCGTATGGCACGCGCGTTGATCTGCCACAATCTGATCGGCGACATCCGTTGTTACGATGGCGTGAGGAGTCCGGCTTAGAACCACCAGCAGAGATGCCGCGGGCGTATGGCGAGTGGTTGACGTTAGAATCTGAGCGGATTAGGCAATAAGTTCTACAATATGAGTCCAAATTAGGTCAAACGTTCAGGGCTATTTAGTTTTAGATAAATTATCGGATTCTCTAAATTTTTGATTTTTCTTTTTCAAGCCCGGTTCGGTTAGGAAACCGAACCTACCGGGCCTGGGGGCAAAATTGAACTAAAAAATCGAAAACTAAATAGTCATGGTCAAACGTTCTGTTTCTGTTGCCGATGTCATAGGAAAGTGATATAATGTTCAGTGAGGTTTTTCTTGGCAAAATTTTGTTATCTCATCATGCATAGATTATATGAGAGTGGTTCATTATTCCAAACGTTAGGATATGCGGCCACCGTAGGGGCGAGGTTGCCTCGTCCTCTATCATATCTGTTATCCGTTCATCGGACGGGTTGGGAG
>JAAXHD010000377.1 GCA_012271015.1 Candidatus Poribacteria bacterium
CCTACGTTTAATTATCAAACTCACGTAATGTTACGTTTATCGCTTTGATTAGATAATTTATTATGTCCTAGTTCGGCAATAAGTAACATTCCATTATCCTGTGAAAGAAATTTCAATATATTACGCACAGAGTAAATTCCGCCATCAGAGTACCGAGCTGAATCTAAATCTTTTGTTTTCACATCAAGTCCAGTAATTTTATCATTAGACTGCAAAGCAAAATCAAAGATACTGCGTTTTCCAGGGCGTTTTAGCGATGAAAGTCCAAGATCCGCACATATCTGTTTCCAGTTATCTGCTATCTTTTCTTCAACCATTGCTCCAAATGCCCGGGAATCTTCGCGGGCAGCCAACCCTGAGGTTAGGTCTTCCGAAAAGATTTCCAATAGTTTTTCCTCTATTTGGCAGGATATTTTCCTTAAATCCATAGAAATCTCCCTTTATGGATATTTTGATTTGATTTACCTTGACTCTGTGATATAGTAACTAGGAAATTACTGAAAGTATTACGGATTAGAATAATAGTTCCTATAATGCTAAAATATATTTTATTATATTTGAATGCTGAGGTCAACTTTTTTATTTTGGCAAAGAGACGTAAATGACACAAAAAACAGGGTTCGCCTATCATCCAGACTACCTTAACCACGACACCGGTCCGAATCACCCGGAACGACCCGATCGGCTACGCGCAAGTTTAGCCGCACTTCAGGAAAGCGATGTTTTGGAACAGCTACACCTCATTGAACCGACACCCGCGAGCATCGCACAACTCTGCTATGCACACGAACCGACCTACCCCGAACACATTCAGCAATACTGCGAAGCAGAAATGCCCCTCTCCTACGACACCACTGTCGTACAGGCTTCGTTTGATATAGCTAAACTTTCCACAGGGGGCGTGCTACGTATCGCAGATGCGGTCGTAACGGGAACAGTGAAGAACGCCTTTGCTATGGTGCGCCCGCCTGGACATCACGCGACCCAGAACCGGAGTATGGGGTTTTGCTTGTTCAACAACATCGCAATTGCCGCTCGTTATCTTCAACGCGAACACGGGGTTGGAAAGGTCGCGATTGTGGATTGGGATGTCCACCACGGAAACGGTACACAAGATATTTTCTATGAAGATGAAACGGTCTTCTTTTTTTCTATCCATCAATCACCGCTCTACCCCGGCACGGGTTCAAGTTATGAACGTGGAAACGGGAAATCGCGTGGTACAACCCTGAACATACCGGTGCCCGCGGGGAGCGGTGATGACGAGTATGCCGCCGTCTTTACGGATGTGCTCATCCCTGCCTTAAAAGATTTCTCACCTGAGGTAATCTTAATTTCTGCAGGATTTGATGCCCACTACCTTGACCCACTCGCCGGAACTGAACTCACAGCAGACGGATTTTCCACGCTAACAGACCTAATTCTCGAACTTGCCGAGGAAACCGCATCGGGTCGCGTCGTCTCTGCGTTGGAGGGTGGTTATAGTTTGGAAGGGGTATCAGAATCCGTTGTAGCACATGTGGAACGGTTGGCTAAGAATAGTGTATAGGTTTCTTTCCGACATGAATCGAAACGATACCGAATGTTTTTCGACGGAACTGGACATCTGTCAGTCCACACTGCTCCATAATGGCTTTCAACGCATCGCAATTCGGGAACTTCATGACCGAACGCGGGAGATACCCGTAAGCGTCGTCTTTGCTCCGAGAGATAAGGTTTCCAACAAAAGGTAGGATCTTGGTGAAGTAGAAATAGTAGAGGCTCCGAAATAGTGGATTCACGGGTTGCGTAAACTCCAAAATAACGACCCTACCGCCGGGTGCCGCAACACGTGCCATTTCGCTTATCCCCATCTCCAGATCAGAAACATTTCGGATACCGAAACCGACAGAGACAACGTCAAAAGTATCGTCTAAAAAGGGAAGGATAAGGGTATCCGCTGCCAGAAATTTGGTGCCTGTCCCTCGTTCCTTGCGTTCCACCTTTTCATCGCCGATGACCAGCATCTCAAAACAGAAGTCTGAGGCAATCACAAAACCTTCTGCTCCAATCTTGTCAGCATACGCAAGGGCGAGTTCACCTGTCCCTGTGCAGACATCCAGGACCTTACTACCTAAGTCAACACCGCTTGCTTTGACCGTTTCATGCCGCCAACTTCTGTCGCGTCTGAGACTTAAAAGGGTATTAAGGAAGTCGTAGTGGCGCGCAATGACTGAAAACAGATTCTTTACCCGATGGGCATCTTTTAAACTATTAAATCTGGTCATCGTTCCACTTCGTTTCACGATGGTTTTCGGTTAATTCCAACGGAGATCTGGACATGAAAAGTCATCAAGAATCCATGTAGCCAGTCTATACGTCCTATCCATAGTAGCATTCTACATCCGTAATTCGGCACTCAATTCCTGATTGAGACGTTTCACAACCTTGTCGTGAAGGGCATTGACCGCTTTATCTGTTAACGTTGCGGTCGCAGAATGATAGGTGATGGTATAAGCGAGACTCTTCTTACCCTCCGGAACTTGTTCACCTTCATAGACATCAAACAGACGCACCGAGTCTACTGAATCTCCACCCGTCGTATAGATAAGTTCTGTCGGCATATCTGACAGTATCTCCTTATCTACAACGATTGCAAGGTCGCGCGCTACTTTTGGATAAATGGAAATCGGTTCAAAACGTTTGGCGAATGTAGCGGTATCCGCTAAGCCTTCAAGGTCGAACTCAAAGAGATACGCCTTATACGGTAAATCGTAATTTTCGAGCACCTCTGGATGCGCCTCGCCGAAGACACCGATCCGTTTATCGCCCATCAGCACTTCCGCGTTCCTACCCGGATGGAAGGTGGGAACGTCGGTCTTTTGTAGCGTCCAATCAACAACACCACACGCCTCAAGCATCCCCTCTACAAGTCCTTTGATGTCAAAGAAATCTGGAGGTCGGTATGGATCGCTATAGACCCCTTCCCCAATCTGCCCAGCAAGGACACCCGCAACGCGTTCTGGCTCTTTCTCTTCACCATCGTGGACGAATACACTTCCAGTTTCAAAGAGCGCAATACTGTCTATTTGATGATTACGGTTATGCTGTGCGTTTTCGAGCAGACTTGGCGTTAATGTTGTGCGTAGCACTGACATCTCTGGACTCAATGGATTACGGAGTTGCAAAGTGTTACGAAGTGGGTCGTTTGCATTCAACCGGATCTTATCAAAACAGTTGGGATCGCAGAAACTATAGTTCACTGCCTCCATCATTCCAGCCGCGAGAAGAAAATGTTTAATACACCTGCGGACTTCTGTCTTTGAATTCGGTGCCGGTACAGGAATATCGCCTTTCGGGAGTGTCGTCGGGATATTATCGTAGCCGTGGACCCGCGCAATTTCCTCGATCAGGTCGATTTCTCGGGTAACATCGGACCTGAACGTCGGCACAGTGACTTGATAGACCTCGCCGGTAGTGTCCACGTCGAAACCGAGACGGTTGAAAATCTGCACCATCTCTGCGGCTTCAAGCATCGTCCCTAAGACAAAATTGACACGTTCAGGACGCAGTTGAATCTGAGTCAATGGTTGCTGCCCCGGATAGACATCAACGGTGCCTTCACAGACAGTACCACCTGCTAATTCGGCAATGAGTTGTGCCGCTCGGTCGAGGGCAGCGAGGACGACACCCGGATCGGTACCGCGCTCAAATCTATAGGAAGCTTCCGTACTGATTCCCAACGCCTTTGCGGTCGCACGAACACTCGATGGATTGAAATAGGCACTCTCCAGTAGGACATCACAGGTCGTTTCCGTAATTTCGGAGTCGTAGCCGCCCATAATTCCAGCGAGTGCGACAGATTTTTCGGCATCAGCGATGACAAGCATATCAGGTGTGAGTTCGCGTTCAACTTCGTCGAGAGTTGTTATTTGTTCACCTTCCGTTGCGCGACGAACAACAATACGGTTCTCTGCCAGCTTGTCATAATCAAAGGCATGGAGCGGTTGTCCATACTCCATCAAAACGAAGTTCGTGATATCGACAATGTTGTTAATAACGCCTATACCGACGGACGCAAGGTGCTGTTGTAACCACGCTGGGGATTCTGTCACCTTAACACCTTGAATGACGCGTGCGGCGTAACGCGGACAAAGATCTGGCGCGTCAATTGTAACGGACGTTAAGTCTCGGACGTTGATGTTACTTTCCTGTAGGTCAACAGTAGGTAGTTTTAAAGGATTTCCGGTTTCCGCTCGGACTTCGCGAGCAATACCGATCAGGCTGAGGCAATCGGGACGGTTGGGTGTAATCTCGAGTTCAAACACGACATCGTCCAATCCAAGTGCCCTTGAAAGGGGGGTCCCAACGGGTATATCCGTCGATAATTCCATCAAACCGGCGGCATCCTCAGAGAGTCCCAACTCTTTTTCAGAGCAGAGCATCCCTTCCGAGGTCTCGCCGCGCAGCTTTGCGCGTTTAATTGTCAAACCGACAGGGAGCGTTACGCCGATTGTCGCAACAGGCGCAAGCATCCCCTCACGGGCATTCGGGGCACCACAAACAATCTGAAGTGCCTCTGTCCCACCTGTATCTACCTGACAGAGAACAAGTTTATCGGCGTTTGGGTGTGGTCGGATTGAGGTAACACTCCCCACAATTACACCTTCGAGCTCGGCACCGAGTTGTTTGATAGATTCAACCTCAACACCCAGCATCGTTAACCGATCGGCAAGTTCTCTTGAAGAAAATTCAAAATTGATGTAGTTTTTAAGCCAATTTAAGGTCACGTTCATAACTAACGAGGCTCCGGTATATTATGCCTTCGTTTCAAGTCCCCCCAAGCAATCGGCAACTTTGCACGAGGTGAGACATCAAATGGGACGAGAAGGTCTTCAAAGTACTCGAACTGTGCGATCTGTTTACCTTTACCGTCACAGATACCAGCGTAGATGCCGACTTCCAGCGGTTCATCGAACTCCTGTTCGGTTTCGCCGATATCGATCCATGTATCCTTGGCTTTCCGTTTCCACCACGCCGTAAAGGTATCTTTCTCGCGGCGGAGGCGCATGTAAAGTGCCATTGCACCCACCGGATCTTGGAAACCGGGAACAACACCGACCAGGCCTTCACCGCCATCGAATTGCCGTTTCTGATATTGGATAACGGCGTTGTTGTTTTGCGCCGGACCTCGACCCCAGAGCTTAATCGTCACCCATTCGCCTTCACGACCTTGATGATCCTTCGTTGTCGGCGAGTACGCAACAACACCCGCGACGACACAGGCATCTTCGTAATCCATAAAGAGATGCGTTTCTATATCGAAGTCCCCTTCGTGTTCCTGATAGAGCCGATTTGTCGTGTCGTCGGGCCAGAGATTGCGGTTCAATTCACCTTTGATGTGAAGCCATCCGGCTTTTGTTTTGCCCATATCCCACTCTTTCGGTTCAACGCCTTCTTCGTCGGAAGTCTTCCATTTCCAATTCGGATTCTTCAAGGCGTTTCCATCGAAGGGGTCTCCAAGAGAGTCGGCGGCTTGTGTGGAAGTTATGCCGTAAAGCATCACAAAGCCGATACAGAATAAAATAACCGCTTGTTTCAAGCTTTGCCCTCCTAAAGGAACTGGCGGCATTGTAGCCGCCAGCGATTCGTAGACGTTGTAGATAGCGTTCGTTGCTATTACTGTCCTTTCAGATCACCCCACGTAACGGCGAGTCGGCCACGCGGATCAACCGGCGTTGCCGGACTTGACGCTTCTCGGAAGTAGTCAAAAGTGACGGTCATCTTACCGGCACCTTGGCCCTCGCAAATGCCGACATAGATGCCGACCTCAAGGGGTTCTTCGAGTTCGTTGGTCGCTTTACCGACCGAGACCCAGTCGCCTTCCGCATTCGGCTTGAACCATGACTCATATTCGTCGCCATCGCGCTTGACACGCAACTCAACAGGAATAACACCTTGATCGGGCATATAGTCGGGTTGTGTACCAACATATCCCAAAGCGGAATCGTCATTTTGACGGCGCTGATACTGGAGCACTGCGTTGTTATTTTGTGCGGCACCACGACCCCACAATTTCAAGGTCACCCACTGGCCATCGCGGTTCTGGTGATCCTTCGTCGTTGCAGAATACACGACAATGCCAGCAACAGTGCAAGCATCAGCGTAGTCGACAACCATTGATGTCTCTATGTCGAATTGGTCCTGATCCGTGACCTGATAGAAACGTGTGGTGGTATCGTCTCCCCACAAGTTCTGGTCGAAGCCTGCCTCGGCAACGAGCAGTCCGTCCTTGAGTTCCCAAGGACTCTTATCACTGTCTTTGACCTGCCAAAAGGATTGAAGGTCTTGACCGGTTCCAGTGAATTCGTCGCTCATCAAGGTCTGCGCGAAAACGCCGGGGATGAGGCATACGGATAGGAACAAAATGGTAGTTATACACGTAATCTGTTTCATTAAAATATCCTTTCTATTTTTTCGTACAGGACGACACTTTTCGGTATCCAATGAGGTCCTTTCGTCCTCAAATGACTTTTGGGCGTCCGTACAGATGATTCGTCTAAAATATATTAACACATTGATTGGAAAAAAATCAACTTTTTTCGTGTAGTTTCGTATATTAACAGTGTGATGTAAAAAAAAGCATATCTCCTTGCAATTCGTGCGAAAACTATGTTAAAATCAGAATTGATGTGAAGGGCACTCTGAATTACAAATTATGTCCTTTAGGAGGTTGTCTATGAAGGTAGGTATTCGGGACGGGATGTTGCCCGTTTCTTTTCAGGAATCGTTTCAGAAGGCGAAAGAGATCGGGTTTGATGGGGTTGAAATTTGTATGGGAGTCGACTACCGCGAACACCTGCTCTGGCAGGATGGCGGGATTGATAAGGTGAACAGTTTGGCAGAAGCCGCTGGCATGGAGGTATCTTCACTGTCACCGGGGGGGTTCACCGCATATTCGTTTATGCATCCGACTGATAGCACGCGGACCGAGGGAATCGCAAAATTGCAGTATCTCGCAGAGACGTGTCCTCAACTCGGTGCGAAGGTGATTCTGGTGCCGTTTTTCGGGAACGGTCAGATTGAGGAGGAGCATATCAACGCGCCACGGTTCATTGATGGATTGAAAGCGGTTGCTGAAACCGCTGAGAAACAAGGTGTTTTCCTTGCTATTGAATCCACTTTAAGTGCGGAGCAACATCAACAGATTATTGATAACGTTGGTTCGTCAGCCGTAGGCGTTTATTACGATATGGGGAACGCCACAGGATTCGGCTACGATTCACCCTCTGAAATTCGGAGTTTGGGCAGTGCAATCTCACAGATGCACATCAAGGATACCGGCGGTAATCACGCCGGTGAAGGCGACGTTGACTTCCCCGCAGTCTTCGATGCCGCGCATGCCGTTGGATACGATAGTTGGTTTGTCTTGGAAACACCCGGTAAAGATGATCCGGTTGCGTCGGCAGCAAAGAATCTCGATTTTGTAAGAAATAGTTTTTGAGGCAGTGATAGAGGTGACATTCGTTATCAGAACTTTATGCGCTTCAATATTAAAACCCGTCTCATGATGGAGGAGTCTGCATGAACAGCCCAAAAACGACAGCCCCGCACTCCGAAAGTAAGAAGTTACTGTCCCTACCGACGCGGCAAGCGGAGCAACTCTTTCAAAGTTACGAGAAGCAACAGCAGTTAGATATTCTCAGCGCAACTCGCAACCCGAAGTCTCGAGAGAAACTCTATTATCTCGTGCCGGATTGCACCGAGCTCATCCAGGCAAGTCCTACCGAGGATGTACTCCAAGTCTTGGACACGATGCTCGGCACAGGACTCGCTTCAGTCCTATTGCCCAGTCTCTCAAATGAGCAATTTGAGGAACTGCTGGACATTGCCGTCTGGCGCGATGGCAAGCTTGATGAAGAGTCATTGGACCTCTGGCTTTTTGAACTTTCTGAGTGTGAACGAGACGATCTTGGACGGTTGCTCAGGGAACTTGACATCCGTTTATTGGCAGCACTTCTCCACGGTCGCGTCACGCTTCAAGATCTCCACAGCGGTATGCTTCTTGAAGCTGGGTATCTTGATCCGAGTTCACCCGCAATTGATTACGCAGATGAACGCGCGCGGGCGATTTGTAATGCTATCTGGGAAGCAGATGATGAGATCTTTAGAACGTTCATCAGGGAACTCTTTGCGATTGATACAGAAGGCAATGTTGAGGCTGAACTCGCCGCCGCTTTCGATGCTGTCCAAGCTGATCGGGCTGCGCGCGTCGCAGCACGTGATAAAGAAGCCGGTATTGACATTACTGAGGCGGACCTCATAGAGAAGGTCGATTTAGAGTCACTTACGCTTGATGACGATGAGGACGACAATGGCACAGACGAATAGGTTTTCTCTCGTCGCCGAGGCGCAACTTGACAGGCGACTGTTCCTCGCACAAGCCTTAGCGCACGGAGACACCTTCGGTGGTATCCCTCCTGAACGGGCGGATACGCTCTATCAGAATATAGCCGCTATCGCGCACAAACTCATTACAATGAAGACGACAGACCTTTCCGATCAATCTGGGCTACGGACGCAGATTCAGACAGCTTTCACGCTCACCAGTCTTGGATTGGAGTATGGCAGCAAGGGCGATTTTGACAAAGCGGTTCGACTCCTCTGTAAAAACCGAGTCGTCAAATTTTTCCAAATCGGGAACACGCTGACAGGAAAGTTATTAGACAGAGCGCGGCATCTTTTAGAACACGGTGTGATTCTACCCTCTGATAGGGATGGGGAACGTGCTCTCGGTGCTACTAATACTGATTTGGAAACAGAAGGTATCCAGATTTATACGCAAGCGGAATTTGAATTCTTAAAGGCGTTGTTGACTTACAGAACTACTATTCGGTCCCATCAAATAACTATCAGAGATACGAATGTCCCGAGAGCACTTATCCATTTGGCTGAGGTCAATATAATCGACCAGCAGTTGGCATGCATCGAGAATCGATGCCACTACATAGAAGCCTTGCCACTGGATAACCTGTTCGCATTGGATCCACCACTCAGTATCTTCCCCAACCCTATTGAACACCTCACACTCGGATTGATAGTCAATCTGGTACTCTATCGCCAAGTCGATTTTCAGTTGGATGCCGACACACGTCAAGATTTCTATAAATTGGCTTATGTGGATGGCGAGATTCGTCGATCACTCCGCCAACAGCTACTTGATTGGATAGCGCAATATCTCGAACAGGCGCACCAACCTGAGCCTGTGAAGACGTATGCTGTCTCGTATTGGGATGAGTGTCTCCGAATGGAAGGAAAGAAAGTTTCGACTGAATAGCCTCAGCGATCTGCCAATCCTTTCTTTGCATCCGCAATTGCCTTACGGGCTTGTGGGGTGCCGACATCGTTCAAAGCGCGTTCTGCCATACGCCGGAGATCCGAATTAGGTGAATGCAGTGCCACAATAAGCGAATCAACCGCTGGAGTGCCGATTGTAGCCAAGGCGCGCACAACAAGACGACGGACGTTCCATTCCGGATCCGTAAGTGTGTTGATGAGGGCAGGCAAAATCGTGTCAAGTGGTGTGCCGATTTCACCTAACGCGTAAGCGGCATTCAACCGAATCTCCGCCTCATCTGCTGTTAGAGCATCGATGAGATACGGCACGGCAGGTGTACCTACATTTTGGAGAGCAACTGAACCGACGACGCGGATGTTTTCATCGGGGTCTGTGAGCACGGAGATGAGCGCAGGCACAATGCGGGCAGCAGGAGTTCTGATTTCGCTGAGTGTCCACGCCGACATCTCACGAATCTGTGGATTTTCATCGGATAACCCGTGGATGAGTGCATCGACCGCTTCAGGTCCTATCTTGACTAAGGTTTCGGCGGCTTCGGTGCGACGCACAGCCGCTCTGTCACCAAGTTGGTTGACAAGCGTTTTGATCTGTTGTTCCTGCGACTCACATGCGGTCAGACACAAGAGAATGAGGGGTAAAAAAAAGCGTTTCATCGGTTATGAGTATAACATAGTTCTCGACTTTCTGCAAGTTGCCATCCTTGAAAACGGGCGTGTAAAGTTTTTGGCATTAGACTTCTGCCTTCTCTTGTGGATGGTGTTTCTAACACCGATTTTCACCTATTCCTCTTCAACCCCGTAGGGTGTTTTTGCGTATTTCCTCAATTTTCTCAATTTCCACCCTCCTACAAGAAACATAAGGTAGGAGTCGGGAATCGGAGTTCCCTCCTACAAGAAACATAAGGTAGGAGCGATCTCCGAATCGCGACCTTCGACGAAATATTTACACACCCTTTTTGGAAACTATACACAAAATTTGAAACTTCACCGGCGAATTCAAGTTACGTATTACAAGTTACGTTATTAAAGGAGAGTCACGGGGTTCGCTCCATGGCGAAAACCGTGAATAAAAAAATGAAATTAGAGACAGCGACGTTTGGAGCAGGTTGTTTTTGGTGTGTTGAGGCAGTCTTTCTGGAAGTGGAAGGTGTTCATACGGTCGTCTCAGGGTACACCGGCGGTACCACCGTCAATCCAACGTATCAAGCGGTGTGTATGGGAATGACAGGACACGCCGAAGTGGCTCATATCCAGTTCGATTCAGATGTTATTCCTTACGAAGAATTATTGGAAGTTTTTTGGCACACACATGATCCAACAACCTTAAATCGGCAGGGGGCGGATGTTGGTACCCAATACCGTTCAGCGATTTTCTATCACACGGAAGCGCAACAACAGATAGCAGAAAAATCTAAAGCCGAGATGGACGCATCCGATGTGTGGGATGCTCCGATTGTTACGGAAATCACCCCGATTGATGTCTTTTATCCTGCCGAGGATTACCATCAAAATTATTTTCAACTGAATCCAAACCAGCCGTACTGCCAGTTTGTGATTCACCCAAAGATGCAAAAGTTCACAAAAGATTTTAAGGACAAACTTAAAAATGGTTAATAGACATATTTTAAAAGCGTACACTGCGATCTGTGCAAAGATACCAACGTTAAAGCGGACGAACACCCCACGACAACCGCTTCTGCTGAGTGTTCTCGCGATTGTTTTTTCTTTCAGTGCCGGGAGCGTGATTGCCCAAGAGGCGGCATCGCCGATTGCTGTGCCGGTTGTGACAGCGAGACGCGGAACGATTGTTTTCACAAAGCAGTACACCGGGCATTTAGAACCACACGCTGAAGTGAAGGTGTTTGCCAATGCTCCGGGGAAGGTTGTTGCCTTGAACGCCGTCGTTGGGCAAAGCGTGGCGAAAGATGATATAATTGCGGAGACAGATTCAAGAGAAGCCGCACTTGCCGTAATACGGGCAGAATCGGCATTAAGCAGTGCGCAATCCCGACTCACGTCAACGGAAGCAAACGCCCAAGCGGATGTGGAATCACAGTTGGCGGTCGCACAAGAGAGATTAATGACAGCGCAATCGAACCTTGTAGAAACGCAATCGCTTGCTGAAATGCGTATCCGTAACCAGCTCGTGCAGGCAGAAGCGGCATACCAAGCCGCCGTGGAGACAATTGAGAAATCGAAAACGAATGCAGAACAGAGTTTGGAGCGCGCGAGGGTAGAGCGCGATGACGCTAAAGCGGATTATGATCGAAATAAATCGCTCCACGAGAAGCAGCTTATCAGTGATAGCAATTTTGAATCGGTAGAAAAGCGCTTGAGATTGGCAGAAACCCGTTTAGAGGAAGCACAGGTTACAGCAAGACAGTTTGAGGAAGGCTCAACACACCCTTCCGTGGAGAAGGCAAAGGCGGAATTAGGTGTTGCTCAGAAGTTGGTGGAGATCCGCAGTTGGGAGCGCGAGATCGCTACAGCAGAATCAAAGGCGACCCAAGCGCAAGCCGACCTTACTGCGGCGCAGAGATTGGTGGAAGCCAAGTCTTGGGAGCAAGAGATTGAAATCGCGAGAGCGTCAGTGAGTCAAACTGAAGAGCAACTCAAACTCGCACAAGAACAGGTGAGTGCCGCGACTATTAAATCTCCAATTGATGGCGTTATTGCCACACGTCACTTAAACATGGGAGATTATGCGGGATCCGCCTCCTCACCTACGGGAAAACCAGTATTCACAGTTATCGGAGTTAAGGTTCTCAAAGCTATTTGGAGTATGCCTGTCACCGATGCGCGTCGCATTCACAGCGGTGAACTTGTTCTGATCTCTACGGATGCCGGCATTCGGAATATCATCGGTTCGATTGATTTTATCAGTCCCACGGTCAACCGTGAAAATAATACGGTGCTTGTCCATGCCAGCGTCCCGAATTCTGTCGGGACACTCGCTCACAATGGCGGTCTGAGACCGGGGGGTACAATCACGGTTTCTATAAAAACAGGTGATCGGAAAAACGTCCAACTCCTTCCGTTGCATTCAGTCTTGCACATCCAGAATGGAAGTGGAACTATCTTTACCGTTGAAGGGAACGCGGCACGCCGGGAACAGGTAAGCGTTGGTGCTGTTTATGGAGGTGAGATAGAGGTTACCGCGAGACTTTTAAAAGGAACATTGGTGATTGTTGGTGAACAACACCGATTACAGGATGGAACACCAGTGTCCGTTATTCGGGATTAGATACATAGAATTTGAATTATGACAACTCGGACTTGGACAACTCGATCCCTGTGAGGACCTCGAGTTTACCTGAGTATTCCCACCCTTCCGGGCGAGATTTGAGTTGTTTGATACGATCGATCACCGCCTTGCGGTAGCCTGCGGAAAGTCGAATGACCTTGTGGAACTCGTCGTTCTTCAATCCGAACTTTTCCCGAATCTTGTGCCACGCTATGGGCTTGGATCCTGTAGCGTTTATGCGAATCTTGGCAATCTTCACCGCCAGTTCATCGCGGTCAGCCTCGGTTGTTTCTGAAGTGTAGCGTTCGGCGATGCTCGGCTTTTTCTCTCGGGCCTTTCCCTTAGTAGTCTGAGACACCGCTACCTCTATAGATTGTTCAGGTTGGGTCTGGGAATCCTTGAGATAGTCTCCTTCTGTTTCAGAGACTCTCAAGGGCATCTTATGAATGCTGCTCTCGCGTAATATTTGTTCGCTATCTACATTCAATGCCTCCAGCATCTTTTCCCAAATTTGCTCGATGGAATGATTGTGTTGAAATATTTGAAAATCCTCTGTTTCCTTTTTCAGTTTTTCCCCTTTACGATAGATCTCTGATTCGTCCAGTTGTTTCCCGGCGGGTGGCAAGAGTTTTATACCATTTCCATTTCGCTCAAGCAATTGTAAATCTTCAAAGATAGCGAGACCTGTCTCAATACTAAGTTTTGCTATGTCCAATTTGCGATAGAGATTTTCAATCTTAATGAAATTACCGTTTGTTTCTGCGAGTTTTGTCAATTCTGGGTACAGCTTTTCCAGCACTTCTCTATCCGGATACTTTTGAACTAACCCTTCCATATCTTGTTCACTATTATAGATGAGATGTAGATAAGTATCTTTTTTTAGTGTAAAAGCAGGTTGACACCGATTTAGATTTCTCATTTTGTGCTTTCGCCTCCTTCTGCTGCTTTAGTAATTTTTTCATGCGATTTTCTTTCTCATCGACCTGTTTTGAGAGTTCTGCGGTGTCTTTTTCGTATTTGCTATTTTTTGATTCCGCGTCTGTCAAGCGTTCCTTTGTTTCCAAGAGAGATTTTTTATATTTAGCATTTTCTGCTTCCATCTCTTTTAAGCGTTCTTCTGCTTCCGCGAGACGTTCCTTCGTGTCATCAGAAAAGAGTTCATCCCGAATCTTTTCCACCTCACTTTGGCGGTCAGATTCGTTGATTTTGTTGAGTACTTCGCCAATAAGAAACAAATGTGTTCGAACAAATTCGGAGTCTACTTTTGTATCTTCATGCTCTCCAATATTTCGTCCCTCTCTTATCAACCACAACCTGCTCTGAAAAGTCATATCCGCGTCGAATTGCTGGTTAAAACCATAGTTTTGCCTATTTTGTTCGATTAACCAGTTTCTTTGGATAATTGCTGGGAAGTAACTAAAGTCAATCGCGGATTCAATATCATCCCCTTTATCTAATGTTGTCCAAAACTGATCTGATTGTTGATCTGATAAAGCTCTGTCAATCAAACCTTCAGGCTTCTCCCCGGGAACCTTCCTCAAATGACGAACAATGAAAGGACGCATGCAATTCCTGTATATCCGGAGTGCTTTACCCAAGGCATCTTCCAAATCATCCTTGTTAGGGCTTTTGGGTGTGCTCAAGTCTACAACCTCCACGTAAATATTTCCTTGAGCATACCATTTTCTCGGTTGTTTGTCAACCAGAAGGCAATATTTAGACGCGGCAAAGAATCCTTCTCCTATATACCATAACAGTTCCCTAGACGCCTCCGGTGTGTTGATCATTTTAAGGCCTATCCGAAGAAATTAAAAAAGATGCGGGAGCTTTTTCTTGCCTATTTCTCTCAAAGATGTTACTATTTTGACAAGTAATATAGAACTATAGGGTTAAATGGGTTTCCGATAATTCGCCTACCATTATTTAACCAAAACCCGCATTTGCTTGTTATCCGTATGGAAAGGAGACCCTATGTTTATGCTTAACCGCCGAAACTTCCAATCCCTTCTTGTTATCCTGTTCGTTGTTATAGTTATAGAGAGTAGTGAGGCTAATTGGGTGCAGCAAACCGAAGTACCGACATCCAGGAATGGGACCGCGACGGCTGTCGTTGACGGTAAAATTTATATCATCGGGGGTGTGCCGTATAGTAACAAGTCAGGACCGGGTTGGTCTGCAGTTCCAACGGTAGAAGTTTATGACACGCGTACCGGGGCGTGGGGGAAAGCCCCGGATATGCCAACACCCCGAATCACTGCACAGGCTGCGGTTTTTGCTCGCGACATCTATGTATTCGGTGGATACAGTCGGGGAAAGATCCGCGGAGAGAAAGACCATAAAACCGTTGAAGTTTACAACACGCGAACCAATACATGGTCAAGAACGCGGGACATGCCAACGCTTCGCCGTGGATTTAGAACAGCCGTTGTTGATGGAAAAATATACGTCATCGGTGGCGCGATTTTCGATAAACAACGCGATCTCAGAGTCGCCACTGATCTCGTTGAAGCCTATGATCCGTTGACAGAGCGGTGGAAAAAGTATGCCAGCATGCCAACCAAACGCATGTGGGTTGATACGGCAGTTGTGAACAATTACCCGTGTCCAAAATCGCTCCAGCAGTCGCGGTCAATGGTGTAATTTATATGCTTGGTGGTTTCATACGGGGACAGAGGTTCTCACATGCCGTTGAAGCGTTCGATACCGAATTTCAGGCGGTTAACCCAAAAGACAAACTTTCAACACTCTGGGGCACATTGAAGAAACCCAATTAAGGCATCTACTGCCGGTGTAGCACATACACCCGAATCTGCTCCCATTTCCGTTTTGACCGATGCGTCGCAATCCGCCTTTTAAAGAGGGCTCCTTCTTTAAAACCAGCGTCAGCGATGATTGTTTCCAAATTCTCGATCGCCTTAGGTCCTGAGGCATCCGCGTACCCCAACAAAATAGTCCCATCAGGTTTCAGGAAATTTGAGACCTGCGCAAAAAAACGTTTCACCGTTTCCTGCTTTTCGTCGTGGATAGCGAGTTCCGCACGATTGCGTCCACGGGCAACGACCCACGGTGCATTAAAAATAATCACGTCAAATTGATGCGAAGAAAATGGGACAAACAGGTCGCCAGCGGGCATAACGTGAACAGGATCTGAATCTGGGAAAAGCCGTTGTAGGTTGAGTTTCGTTGTCGCGACCGCTTCAGGGAGTAGATCGGAGGCGTACAGTTCAATCTGTTCGCCTAATTCCTGCTGTGCCAGCAAAGTCAAACACCCACTTCCACATCCGATGTCAGCGACGGTAGCGGGGACCGATTGACGGACGTGTTGGAGTGCTTCCTGAAAGCATGCAATCGTCTCTTGCGAACGCGGCGCAAGGACGTTTTCGGAGGCGACAAGAGAGGCGTTGAGGGCACTGATTGGGTAGGTGTCCGTCAAAGCGTGTTGAATTTGTTGGATCTTTGTGAAGGATAGAAGAAAGGGTTTTCCTTGGTTGGCTTCTGCTGGTTCGCCAGCGAGTTCCAACAGATACGGTAGAACGGGCGCGGATTCAGCCTGTAAAATTCCATCTGCATCTGCCCAACACATCAGTCGCGCTAAGGCTTCTTTCAGCACACCGCTTGTAGATCTCTGATGCGAATCTCTCCGATTTCGTGTTCCGGTATCGCGCTGTGGTTGTTGGATCAAATCTTGTTTATGGCGTTGGATATAGTCCATCAGTGCCGTAATCTGTTCCCACTTTCCCTCCACAATAGCAACACCACCGTGACGGATGTGTGTGAAGACCCGATTGAGGTGTCCTAATTCTTGATGCACGAACAGTTTTGCGCGTGCGCGCGCAAAGACCGCGTCCCGACATTCAACAGGAACATAGAGTTCGCCGATATTGCTAACGGAATAGAAAGAAGTCATTGTTTAGGAGGATCGATAAGCATCATGGGACTAAGAAATCGGGATAATCTTACCGGTTTTGACCGATTCTGCCTCTTTATAGCAAAGTAGCAACGCGTCCCTCGCACCGACACCCGATAGTGCCATCGGTTCGTCTTCCCAGTCGATCGCATCAATGGCGTATTGAAGTTCACCAGTGAAGGCATCGATCGGGTCGATCTCCCCTAAATCGACCTGTTCAACTTCACCTTCATCGTTCAGGAGTGTCAGCGGCACTGCGGTAGAGGCTTCACCTGCTAATGTCGAAAAGTCGTAAAGTAGCGTGGCTTTTTCGAGGTAGATTTCAAACCCGTGCGAGAAAGCGCGTCCACGTTGCGAGACCGCGCCCGATGAACAACTCACAGAAAGTTCCTTATCATTATAGATGTATTGAGTCGTCAGGTAATCGACATAATTACCGCTGGCGATTTTGCCTTGTGAGAAGACTGCGTCAGGAACACCACAGAGCAGCTGGATGAAATGGGTGTCGTGGATGTGTAAATCGATGCCGGGACCACCGCTCTTTTCGATGTCGGCGACATCTCGGGACCAACTGGGTTTGGAGATAATGCGCTTGAAATGCGCACCGAGGAGTTGACCGTATTTTCCCTCTTCTACCACCCGTTTTGCATAGGCGTATTCAGCAAAGAAAGGTAGCACATGTGCGACCATCAGAAAACAGGGACTTTCATTGGCTGCTTTCCGTGCTGTGCCGATCTTGTTCTCGAGTTCAACGAGTTCATTGGCATCGTCAATAGAGATAGAAATCGGTTTCTCAACGAGCGTATGTTTTCCTGCTTCGAGGGATGCCATACTCACCGGTTTGTGTAGGTGTGTCGGCAGGCAAATGTCGACCAGTTCAACCTCCTCATCGGCGAGGAGTTCGTCAATCTCGCTATACTTTCGGACGTTTGAGAGATCCTCCATACCACCTCGGGGTCCAAAATTCCCTTGAATGCCCGTCCAATCACCAGCAAGTTTCTTTGGATCTCGTGTGCAGATGGCAACCACTTCGGCACCGGTAATACGCTGAATGGCGTAGTAATGAATCATGCCCATGAATCCGATACCAACGATTCCGATTTTTGTCATTTTCTCGGTTTCCCCTATTTTATAGCAGAAAGCACAGGTATCGGTCCCTTATTCAGGGTGATGCCTGTGCCGTTGAATTTCTGTGTGTGACCGCGTTTAGTATGTCCCGGTTCTTGACTTAATGCTCCCCCACGTCGTTGTTGTTTTATCGAGAGGCGAGACTGCGAGGAAGCCTTCGTTCATTATTTCGTTGATTTCGTCCTCGCTGAGCGCACGTCGCCAGACTGCCGCCTCATCAATAGAACCGTTCTCAAAGGTATAATTCGGACGATCTTTGGAGCATCCGATCCGCAAATCCTGATCGTTGGTGCCTTTGAAATCAAATTTTTCATCTTTTTCCGCGGCGACTTCGCCATCAACATAGACTTTCATGGTTGTCCCGTCATAAGTTCCAACGACGTGTTGCCATTTCTTCGTATCCAGGGCATGCGGCTGGCTGAGGGTCGGTCTACTGTTGCCGGTCCCCAAGAACATGTTAAAATTTTTACCGCCGTTGAAAGCACCGATGCCGTAGGAAGAATGCTCACCCCCGTTATGGCAGTTTTTGTCGAACCACTGTGCATCCGTTGCCCAAGAGTCCTGATTGATCCAAGCCGCCATCGTGATTTCACCCGTGATTTTCAGGTCATCGGCAGCTGGCACGTTGACACAATCCGCGCCGATACCTGTAATACGAATCGCATCCCCGTACTTGCCCTTCACAATATCGGTATTGGCGATGATATCTGCGTCCAGCCCGTTGCCGGAGTCGTCAACAATCACCTTACCTTTGACGTTGTCAAACGTGAAATAAAGGACGAGTCCTTCGGCGAGATCTGCTGTGGCGTATCCTATCGCTAAAAACATCAACGTGCTGAGTAGCACGGCATAACCAAATAGCTTTTTCATTTTGTGTCTCCTCCTGTGCGGTCCCCTTACATCAAAAATGTGAATTTGCTTGTTCGGAAGCAGGACTTACGCAATTTTAACCATAGAACGATCCACTCGATTGCGATTCGCTAAAAACCTCACACGTGCAATGGCACAAACTAACAGTTTATGCTACAAAAGAGCGACGTGCGTAAGTCCTAAGGAAGTAAGTAGAGTATATCACGGGACCCGTGAAACATGCAACGTGTTTTTATTGCGGCTCAGATGCCCTATAATCCGCGAAATTTGCGATTCAGACACCTAAAATGCCTTTCGCTTAATATTGCCCCACGTTGTGGCGATCTTATCCTTCGGCGAGACAGCGAGCAGGGGACCCCGCATAGCACTTCTAATTTCATCATCACTCAGGACACGACTCCATATCGCGACTTCATCGATGGAACCGCCTTCAAATGCGTACTGCGGTTTATTTTTCGCACAACCAATCCGCAAATCCTCGTCATTTATACCATTAAAGCGAAACTGAAATGCAGGTGGGAGGCGTCCATCCGAGTTGACGACTTCCCCGTCAAGATAGAGTTTTACACTTGTGCCGCTGCCGGTTGCTACAATATGATGCCACGTTTTATTCGTCATGTCTTTCCGAATGATGAAGCGTCGCTGGTGTTCGCCGCCTAAGATAATCCCGATTCCCGAACTATGAATGTTCTCCCTATTGAAGAGTGCCATGCCGTATGACCTATTGGAGGCTCCGCTATAACAGTCTTTATCAAGCCATTGAAAAGTACTCTCCATCCAGTTTTCGTGGTACACCCATGCCATCATCGTAATCTCTTCACTAATTTCCAGAGCATCTGTGGACGGAATATTCACACAATCTTCAGTCTCATTGGTGATACGGATTGCCTTCCCGTATTTACCCTCAACAAATTTAGTATGTTTGATAATCCGGGCATCCAGACCGTTCCGAGATTCATCAAAGATCCGCTTGCCCTTGACCTTGTCGAATGTGAAGTGAACGACAAGATCGTCAGTGAGAGCCGCCGTAGCAGATCCTGCTAACATAAACACCAGAACAAGAAATAAAGGGTAGTAAAATAGACATCTCATTTTTATCACCTTACTAAACTTTAGGACGGTTTTCCGTAGCAATCAACCATCGGGGAACCGTAGGTTGGGTTGAGCGGTAAAACTCACTCCCCTTTGTTGCTACCGGAACTCTAACGTACCACTACTCGTTTTTTGTAAACAGATAAAGCGAAACCCAACAAACCCACCGCTTTGAGAGGAAACACATCGTTGGGTTTCACTCGGACTTTGGAACGTTCAGGAACCTCTTGGATTTTGAAGTTGATCGTCTATGTCTGATTTTTCGGGGTCCATTCGTTCAACCCAACCTACGGTGTGCGCTCAGTTTTCTCTGAATTCTGTAATTATCGATCTGACGAATCAGAGGCAAGCACGGCGTTCATGAGTTCTTCCCATCTACCTTCAAATTTCTCGCCGAACTCGGATTCTCCGCCGGTTGCAAGGGGACCCCTAAGCATCGGTTTGCTTGCGTTGTTATTTTCCCAAAGCTCCTGACCACCGAAGTCATTGTGGAGGAAATGGAGTGCCACGCCTGCACGCTCCTTATCAGTGAGGTTTGACTTGGTGCAGTGTGCTACGCCATAACAGAAAAAGAGAACACCACCTGCTTTTAGCTCGATCGGAACGGCGCGTTCTTCGGGCGGATCGCACCGAATATGGTGGTCGCTCAACGGGTCGCGATAGTGCTCGTAACTCTCCCGATGGCTACCCGGTATGACGTGCATGCAACCGTTCTCGACGCTTGCGTCATGGATGGCGATCCACATTGCTGTACCGCGCAACGGGTCTGCGATTTTGAAATAGGCGTTGTCTTGGTGCCAACTCGTACCGATACCAACCTTCGGCGGTTTCCAGAATGCCTGATCCAGTTCTAACATGAATTCATCTCCAATCAGTTGCTGAACAGCGGAGATGACTCTCGGATGGAAGGGTAAGGCTTTGTGCAAGTCGCTACGGTTGTTGAGTGGAATTACCTGAAGGTTTTGCCGTTCACCCGCATTGTCGCGCTTGGTTCCGTCTGATTGCACCGCGCAATTGATACCGGTCCCATTTTTGAGTTCAGTGTC
>JAAXHD010000047.1 GCA_012271015.1 Candidatus Poribacteria bacterium
AGGCTGAGTCAGCGGCCGTGCTAAAGATCTCGCAAAACACCGTGAAGTCTCGACGGAACAAGATACGAAAAGTCGTCCGTGAGCGTCTCGGTGTGTTATTTACGCCAAAAAATCGGGAGTGAACCTGCGATTCAAGAGTGCCCCTGTATGATTTTTCTTTTTTCGTTGACGATTTTTGTCCGTCTTGATAAAGTCGTTTTTGGAGGTGGCTGCCTCTCAAAGATTTTGAGGTGCGCCGAGGGTGGTAACATCACCTATCAGCGCGGCACTGCCATAGTCTGAGTATGACAGCACTAACCGAAATTATATCACAGACTGGATGCAGTTTGTTTGATTTTTCGGTTAGCACCTTATGCAATAACCAGAGGATTGCCAAAGAACGCAATAAACCTCAATTTTGCCTTCCCGAAGCAATTCCCCGAAATAAGTTGTATACAAAACAAGGTTACCAGCCGTGATTATGAGGGGGTCTTTTTTTTTACAGGCTGGTAACCTGACCTCCTCACCTTTCACTATACCGGCCGAAAGGTGAGAACAATGCTTACGAAAACAGTAGCGTGTCTTTTGATTGTGGGTACTCTCTCTTTTTGTCTTCCGCAACCGGCGGATGCTTTGGGCTGGCTCTTAGATCCCAGAGTACAAAGGCAGGCGCAGAAATTTGTAGAAGACCCAGGTTCACCACAGAAAGTCGAGGATGCTTGGAATTGGATTAAAGAGACAGCATCAACTATCAAAGACGAGATCGAAGACGGCATCAATGACCTCAAGGATGTCTCCCCGATGTGCGTAATCTGTGCGATGACGGGCGTTCATGTCTGTCCTGGTAGTAGTTCTGGCGGTTGTAGTAACTGACCTTTAGCCATCGTAACAACGCCAAAAACGCTGCTCTATTATACGCTGTTTTTGGCGGTTTTTATTTCATAGCGAGTAGTTCCCAAATCAGTTCCAAGATACTTGTAAGCCACGCGATCAGTTTTGATTTCTTTTTTTCTCTTTTTTTTTCCATTTCTTGAGTCTCCAGGCAGTTTAGGAAGGTGATATATGCGATTGAGATTTCTCTCCCCGGATAAACAGAAACATGAAAGAGCCAGACTTGTTGGGACAATCCTATTCTTTATCGGCGGTATGCTTGTGTATAACGGGGTCGAAACTGACGAGTTATTTTTCTTAGGCGTGATGCTATTGGTGTGGTACGGAATGTCGTGGTTGGCATACCGCAATACCCCTGAGAAGCCCCTCCATATTATACAGGAGATTTTCTACTTTCTACTCTTTTTTGCGATCTCGGTGGCCTGTGGCGTTATTGCCGCGAAGCTTCCCAACTGGGTAACCTATGAGGGGTTAGGTATTCTTATAAACCTCATGATTATAGTTCTTTTCTTGGTGCTTCTATTCTTCCGCGGTGGATCATCAAAGAAAGAGCCAAAAGCCTAAAGGTCCCCTCCTCATTATAGGCATCTGAGCTCCATATACGAAGGGTGTTCATAATTGAATTGAGTCAGGATAGATAAAGGTTATACTCTTCTCTAAGAAAAAAATAAAGAAGGTATAACCATGAGTTATCCTGACCAAACCGATTATATCATATTATATCACATTTTCTTTTTACTGCTGAAAGAATTTGAGGCATCTCTGAAAACAGGCGATTTTAGAGTGCTTCTAAGAAAGCAAGCCATCTTTGTCTGCCGCATCATCGAATAGAGAAAGCGAATCGCCGCCGCTGAGGGTAGGTAAAAGTGATAAAGCACATAAGCGGATCTGTGTTGTTTTGCGTAGTTGTGATGATCGCCTTCTGGCTGCGCGTCCAAGGCAGTGACCGGATCCCCGATGGACAGTTCACAGAAACAGATGGCTACTTTTACTATTGGCAGGCATCGCTCATCTCCGAACACGGAAAACTCCCCGATCGTGATATGCACCGCTGGCTACCACTCGGTAGAGATTTAGGGCAGACATTGAACCTCTACGGTTATGTGCTTGCTTACACCCATAAAGCGTTGGCGTGGGTGTTCCCAAATATCTCACTTTACCACGTTTCCCTGTATATGCCTGTTGTCTGCTTTTGTATCGGGCTCGGCGCGCTCTGCCTCTTTCTTTCCCACGTTTACGGACGGTTCTTTTCGGTCACCGTTGGTCTCATCTTAGCGACACTGCCCGGTAGTATTGAACGCTCGACGGCAGGTTTCGGCGACCGTGACGCATTTTGTCTGATGCTCGGTATCCTTACCGTCGTTACCTATCTGATGTCTTTACGGGCTGAACGTCCGTGGCTGCGGTTCTTCTGGACACTTCTCAGCGGGCTTTTTACCTTTCTCGGTGGTCTGTCTTGGGAAGGTTTTGGCGTGTTCTTGAGCGTCATCATTGTTGTTGAAGTCTATCGGTTTCTCTCGACGGAGACAGAGGAAGGATTAGGACTTTATGCCTTGTGGGCGTGCTTCTTCGTTCCGACACTCTTTTTCGCGTCCCCTGCCTATCGGAACGGCTACGGTTTTGCGGAACACCTTGCAGCGTTCTTACTCATACCACCTATTGTCCTTTTGGCGATGCGCGCAATTCGATCCCTGCTGTTGTCAAAAGTTGACAATCTCTGTCTCCATGCCCGCACTCTGTCCCTGGGATTAACAACTGGAAGTATCACACTTGCCCTCGGCTATGTTCTCTCGCAACATCAGACCTTTGCGAGTACCACTGTCCCTATAAGCCCAAGCGTGCTCATGCAAGCGATGACGGAACTCCAGAATCCGACGTACGTATATTGGGTTTACCGCTACGGCGGGGTCTTTATTCTTGGGAGTATTGGTTTCGTCGTCCTCACATTTTCGGACTGGGAACATAGAGCACGGTTTCTCTTGACAATCGCATTCGCAGTTTTTACGGTGTTCACGTTTTTCCGAGAACAAGGGGATCGCGTTTGGGGTGAAGCCGTTGGCAACGTGCTTTTTGGTCTCACACTTGCAGTGTGTGCCGTAGTTTTCTTGTGGCTTGCCTACCAACAGCAGACACACGCGAAAAAAGATGACTCAGTGATTGCCTTCACCGTCTGGTTTATCTTCTGGGTCGCTCTGGCTCGTGACGCAAAACGCTACGATTTCTTTATCGGTGTTGCCTTTGCATTCGGTACCGCAACCTTGATAGAAGCCATCACAGTCTATCTGAGTGAGAAACTCCGTCGTTGGTATGTCCCAGATGCGTTTCGACAAGGCTTTACGCCCCTCCAGTTCAAAATAGGGGGTGCTGTGATACTTTTGATACTTCTGCTGGTGCTGCCAGTGAAATACACACATACCTATCGCGCCCGGTCTACCGCCGAACAGATGCGCTCCGCAACGCCTTCATTGAAGGTCGCAATGGTGCTGTTCTGGATGAAAACAGCACTCCCGAACACCGCCATCGTCGCGGCACACTGGACTTATGGCAGTCAACTCAACGTGCTTGGTCAGGTCAAAACCATCACCGACCAAGATACCTACCTCCAAAACTGGATACTTCTCTACGATCAACACGTTCATAACGCCACATCCGAAAGCGAGGCGTTGGCATTCCTAAAAACCCACGGTGCAACGCACCTGATGCTCACGGGAAAGGACCCAAGTCGATCGTTTCTACATGGCAACTTAAGTAATGCGTTTGTTCCCGTCTATCCACATAAAGATTTTGCCGTCGCCCGCGTGAAGGTGTGGGAACTTCGGTATCCGCCTGACATCCAGACCGATGTGAAATATCTAAAAACAGGCTTCCGAGAAATAGATATTCATTTACAACTCCAATAAACATGTTCGCAAACATCATCACCCTTTTTCGCACGTTCTTAACTTTTGGCGTTGTCGTCCTCTTTGGACGACAACCGACCCTCGACATCGCCCTGATTTTCAGCATCTCGCTGATCTTCGGTCTTGATGCCCTGGATGGTTATATCGCCCGCAGCCGCAACGAGACATCCGAAACAGGTGCTTTACTCGACACCCTCGGCGATAGGATTGTTGAAAATACCTTTTGGCTCTACTTCACGGTGGAAGAGGGGATCCCCCTTTGGATGCCTATAGCGGTTATGGCACGCGGCGTTCTCACAGATACCTTGCAACGGACACAAGGTTACCCCGAAAATGGATGGACATACACCCTGACCCGATCACGCATGAGTCGAGGGCTTTACGGTGTCCTGAAAATGCTGACCTTCATGAGCCTCGCGAGCGCGACCGTTTTTCAAAGACCTGTCTTTGAACAAGGGAGTCTGATCCTCGCATTCCTAACAGTGAGTGTTTGCCTGCTGCGCGGGCTTCCTTTCTTCTTTTTTCTTAGGAACCTCTCATGTCCACGAAGCCCTAAAAACGATTGTCTTCATCAGCATGTGTGTGTTGGGTTTTGTGAGTTTCGGGTTCTTCGGGACGCGTCGCGTACAGACAGCCGACTCGACGCAACCGAAAACCGAAACACGGACCGAGACGACTCTCCGCGTCTCTCCCCGAGTCTTCCGCAAACCGTTATCAACACCGCAGGAGACGCAGAGAGACTTTCAGAAAACCGATTTCTACCCCACGATTGTCGACAACAACCTGTTTCGTCTGCTCGGCTGGACACCCCCACGCCCCAGAGAACCCTATCGCTTGCTCGGCACACGCCTCCCAACGGCGGGAAAGCACAAAGCACAGGCGATCCTACAAAAGACCCCTGCGGGAAGCACCGACACGGTCACGATCGGCGATGCCCTTGACTCCGACACCACTGTCATCGACATCCAACCCAAACAGGTCACGCTTGAAACATTGGGAACACAAAGAACCCTCACCCTCAACACGTCCCCCTTGCTGAAATGAAAGGAACAGACAACAGTGTTTGATTTTGACGAAAGCCATTTGATTGACCACACCCAACACGGCGACACCGACGCCTTTGGTCCCCTCGTGCGCAAATACCACCCGCGCATCTATACGCACATCCACGTGCGTGTCAGAGACCCAGAAGTCGCCAAAGACTTAACCCAAGAGGTCTGGTTAAAGGCATATCGTGGCATCAAAAGTTTCCGAGCGGACGCAGCCTTCTCGTCCTGGCTTTACCGCATCGCTGAAAACGTCTGTATAGACTTCTTCCGACAGCAGAAGCACGACACCGACACCGAACCCCTGCACCTCATTGACCCGAGCCGTCTCCTCTCAACCTCTGCGTGTCCGAGCCGTGCCCTGTTGCGTGCCGAACTGCGTCTGAACCTCCGAGCCTCCATCGCCGAACTTCCCGCAATGCGTCTTCGTGTGTTTCTCTTATACTACCATCACGAGATGCCTATCAAAGCGATTGCCAGCCTTCTGAACCGTTCTGAAGGGACGATCAAAACACATCTGCGCAACGCACGCCTCCAGCTCCAAGGACTTCTCACGCCTTACCTCCAGTCGTCTTGAAGGCGAGGGGGCGTTCTTTCCTTGAGAGAGCGGCACGTCGCTACCGTATGGAGTAGATGGTGAATGCTTCCTCCGATACACATCGTATGTCCACAACGGCATCCCTCACATTCTGGGGCGTGTTATCATAGTTGCTTTCGAGGTTGAGTAGATTATAGCAGATTTTGAATGTTTATTGTAATTTTTTCAAAAAATGCGAAAATACACCTAAAATATAGCGAAAATCTATCTATCCTTGGTGTTGTGGTTGCTGGGCTGCGGGTTACTGTGCTGTGGGCGACTATAATTGCCAGGCTATGCCGGACAACAGACCAGGTATCTCTTGTTGGCAAGTGTGGTGAGAGACATTCCAGCTGCTGACCTAAAAATCAGCAGGATTTTTATTCCACTGGTCTAACAGGAAATATGAGGTTGATGAGAGTTCTTATCGCCGTCACCCTCATATTTCCATCCCATCGGGCATTGCGAATCGTTGATGCAAGAGAATCCCCTCTAAATGATAGGATATGGGTCGCACACAACAGGGACATCCAAAAATCGTTCAGGGGTTGCACAAGAGTGTTCAGATTTTGATGCAATTCTTTGGTGAATGTCGGGAACTCACG
Source organism: Candidatus Poribacteria bacterium (assembly GCA_012271015.1). GTDB lineage: Bacteria > Poribacteria > WGA-4E > WGA-4E > WGA-3G > WGA-3G. The sequence continues at coordinate 5,999 of JAAXHD010000047.1, forward strand.
CCGAAATAGGCGTTTCGCGTTGGCATGGTATTTGCTAATGCTAATATCAAACTCATAAATCATACGATTTCTCGGTGAATATATTTCAATCATGGAGCCTGTAAAATGAAACGTCAGTTTATGTTCCTCACAGCGGGACTCGCGTGCGTCTTGTTTGCGCACTCTCTTCGTGGGCACGCGTCTGATTCGACACATATCGCCTTCACTTCCGCGCGAGAGGGGAACTATGAAATTTACATCATGAATACAAAAAGGAAAAGTCTTCAGAACCTCACGAACCACCCCGCCCTTGATTGGTACCCTGCATTCTTACCCGACGGACGGTGGATGGCTTTTGTTTCCGATCGAGATGGCACGCCCAGAATTTATCTGATGAATAGAAATCGCAACGAACTCCGCCCCTTCACGAAACATCTGGGGTCAAAATTAGATTTTGACCCCGATTGGTCGCCCGATGGACAGTGGATCGCCTTTACGTCCAGAGCCAACATTCCAACAGCTGATACTAACATTTACAAAATCAATGTCAATAGCGGAGTCTCGCAGCAACTAACAGACACCGGATACAATAGGTTTCCGAAGTGGTCGCCCGATGGAGATCGAATTCTTTTCTATTCTAACAGAAAAGAAGGAAACGACCTCTTTGTGATGAAGTCCAATGGGAACGGAATCAGACGCGTTATAGACAGGAGATTCGGGGGAGGCCAGCCGACCTGGTCGCCTGATGGAAAACAGATTGCCTATAAAATGACCGATCTTGCGGGGGTCGGCATTTACATCATGACAGATGAAGGGCAAAACAATCGGAGAATCACACGGGACAATACCTGGGCGGGCATTCCTGCGTGGTCGCCAAATGGCCAATGGATCGCCCATGAATTAGAAGTTAAAAGTCCGTGGGGCAACCCAAATCGAGATTCAAACATTCACCTTGTGAGTCCTGATGGCATCGAAACGGGTCAACTCACAAAGCACCCTGCAAGAGATATTCTTCCCGCGTGGGTGCCGGAGGCGTTTCTCTCTGTGTCTCCGACTGCCGAGCAGCAAACGACCCTCTGGGGCAGACTGAAAAAATCTATTCACGATTAAATGAGGTGCCAGGGAGGGTTCCGAAGCACCTATCCGCAGACACCTCCCAAAGTGGACGGTCATCGGTATGCCCCGGGGGCACCTGAAACCCTAAGAGATCGCCCCGCTCATTGATAATCAAGTGAAGTTTTCGAGCGTCCAGCCTGTGCTGCAAAGTCCCGATGGGATGAGGTCCGCTGATTGTCACAGACGCGCAAACGTGTTGAATCCACGAAGGAGATACCGCGACATTCACCCAAGTGGGCATCAAGATAAAGCGTCAAAAGCGTCAATACCTCTTGCTTCAGCTGAACGAAACGAGAAGAACTCACCAGGTTCGGAAACTCGGCACGCCAATAGAGACAGCCGTGTTTTTCATAAAAGTGTTTGAAGGTCCGATACCGGCTTGGGTGGAACGCAATAAGGAGCGTCATCACTTCACTGGGGTGTAAACTTCGTGGACGCCCGCGGGTTTCAGTGGATTTCTCATCCGCAAGCGAATGGCGTGCCAGATAGACTGCGTATGCTAAAAAAAGTCGTCAATTTTACAGAAAAGTGTTAGGATACTCATCAGAGAACTCCTTTTGGTGAGAGAGTATAGATAACCTCATTATACCAAAGGGGTTCTCTTTATACAAAAACTTTCAAGGATTTATCAAACTCACGTTATTGTAATAAATACAAGTATAAACTGAAACAAAACACTTACGAAAAATTGCCCAAACTTTGGTTTTATCCAATTCTTCAGTGTCAAAACTCTATGCTTTAGCGTGGAGACGTAGACGCTGTTGTTTTTAGTATTTCCTACAAGTATTCTTGTAGTTGTTCCCATACATCGTTGGGAACCGGGGCCGTGGCGGCGGCGAAATTCTGCGCTACTTCCGTGGCATTCTTGGAACCCGTCAGACTCATTGCGATGCGAGGTTGACGAAAACAGAATTGAATGGCAAGATTCAGAAGATTCAGATTATTGTCGGTTGCCCACTGATAGAGTCGATGTGCCTTTTCAGCATCGGATGTGTCTAAGTGCATCCTTTCGGCGGATACATCTGGCTCAATTCCTGAAAGCAATCCCATTGCGATGGGACTTCCGTTGATAATCCCGATGTCGTTTTTAGCGGCAAGGGGTATCAACCAATCGTTTGCGGTTTGACTCAGGAGCGTGTAATCCAAATATGTTAAAATCACGTCGACGACACCTGTTTCGATGGCGATTTTGTGAAATTCGTGCTGTCGAACCCCGAGTCCGATAAACTTAAGCAATCCCTCCTCGCGCATCCGTTGGAGTTCGTCGAATGCACCGTCTTTTGCCACGACGGGATCCATGTTGTCTGGATCATGCACTAAGCAGACATCGAGATAGTCTGTCCCCAACAGTCGCAGACTATTTTCGACACTTCGACGCGTCCCCGAGGCACTAAAATCGCCACGCCATTCAGGGTGCGTTCCTATCTTCGTGGCGAGGTAAATCTTCTCACGCCAACCGTCGGCGAGTGCGAGCCCTACCCGTCTTTCACTCTCCCCGTAGAGCGGTGCGGTGTCAAGATAATTTATCCCTAAATCTATGGCTCGGTGGACGGCTTCAATTGCCTCATCATCGGTAACATCCCCTCTGCCGACTCCCGCGCCTCCCATACCGAGGCACGTAACCTCTAATTCTGTTCGTCCTAAGCGTCGCAATGGCAACGGATTTTCTTGTATTGACATAATCTCGCCTTTCTTAATAAGCATGCGCTATAGAATTATTCGCTTTTCTCCTTGAGGATGTGTTGGATTTCTGTCTTCAAAATTGGAATATTTGATTGCACCACACCCCAGACAATCTCAAGGTTGACATCAAAATATTTGTGAATGAGAATGTCTCTCAACCCAGCAATCTTCCGCCATGTAACACTTGGATACTTTTCTCGAACGGAATCAGGCACCTGTTTAACGGCTTCACCAATGACTTCAAGGTTTCGGATGACTGCGTCAATCCGCATCCGATCCGTCTCAAAGGCTTCGCGTGTAACATCCTGTACATATTCTTGAATCCTATCTATTGCCTCTAATATATCCTCAAGATAGATGTCAAAGTCCTGCGACATACTCAATTTCCTTTTCGATGCGTGGTCGCAAGCGTGGCTTGAGCGAATCAGCGATGACAAGGTCAATCTTCTTCTGAAATAGATCTTCGAGAAAAATACGGAGTTCCATATACCGGTCAAATGACAGTTCCTCAAGTTCTACAAGCAGATCGATGTCACTCTCGCTGTGAGCAGTGTCTTTAACATAGGATCCGAAAAGTCCAAGGCGTTTCACACCATAAGTCCTCAGTGTGGTCTGGTGGCTGAGAAGCGTTTGTTTGATCTCATTTTTGGTGAGGATTGCCGTATTCATATTGTACATTCCTTGCTACGACACAACGGGTATGCCTATAATTCTCGATGCAAATGTCCACGGCGGGCGTCAGGGGGAATTACGCTCACCCACTGTACCCCTTTAACAACATCGTCTGGGGTATGTCCATGCTCTACCCCTTTGGGCGTGACGACCAAATCTCCAGGACCGATGCGGTAGGATTCGGACTCTCCATCGGGGGTTCGGAGCGTCACAGTCGTCATGCCTTCCGTGAAATACCAGTACTCGTCGAAATCATGAAAGTGAAGTTCGGTAGGATTTTCTTTTGAAACGGCGAAAGCCCCAATCGTTGTCATGTCTGGCGTACCTAAGACTTTTCCGAGCGCATCGCCGATGCGCTCCCCTTCACTGAGTCGAATAACACAAAGATTCGTATCCATTTTGTTGCTCCTGTTTATCGTCAAGAAAACGTAGTCCGTAATGTAATAGTTCTCACTGCGAAGCAGACTCTACGGAGAGGCACGTCAAAAATCCAAGCCTCCTCATCGAACCGCAAGATAAAATTAAAGAACGCCGATATTTTTTAGGTGTTGCAGCGAATCTGCGACCCGTGCCTTGGCACCTGTTTCATCAATATCTTCGCCCTCAACGCCTTCCAATTCCATTGTGAAGGGACCGTAGAAACCCGCGTCGTTCAAGGTCTGAAATACCACTTTAAAATCGACAACGCCTTCACCGAGTGTCGGGAAATTCCACGTCCGATAACCGCCGTTTGTATCCTTCAAATGGACAGCACCGACGTGTCCGATGACCTTCTGAACTTCCGTAACAGCCGTCACATTGTGATTGTAATAGTAGACGTTGCCGGTGTCGAAGTTGATGCATATATTCGGATGATTCACGGCTTGCATCGTTTTAAGTGCGATGTCGCCGTTATGTGCTATGTCTGGATGTGTTTCCAGGCACACTTTAATACCTGCGGGTGCAGCGTTTTCACCGATGGCGCGAAGTCGATCATAGACCACATTCAGATCGGTGTCCCCCGCATGCACACTGGCAAAAATAATCTTCACTCCCATCTGATCAGCGATGTCCAGCGTCGTCTGAAAATCTGATACGACCGTTTCGGACTGGACGTCACAACTGCCGAGTAGACTGGTAGCAGTGAGTCCGTGTGTGTTCAATTCCGTACAGAGGGCATCGACAGAGTCAGGTGTAGGCACACCGATTTCCACGTTCGTTAAACCGATTTCCGCTAAGTGGGCATACGCTCCGGCACGAAACTGTCGGTAGCTTCCCAAATTACATGCAATAATATTTTCCATTTTTTTAATGATTCGCAAGGCGTTAAATCACGTGGTGGGTTCAATACGAGTTTTCGCTTAAGGGTCACCTGCGCCGTTGTTGCAGGCTTGCATCACTGTTATCCCTTTTAATGAAAACTTTTTAACTGTTAACTGATAACCGGTAACGCCTTTTCCGATAACCGTTAACCGATAACCCTTCTAAGGGATTTTCCGTAACACTGTGTTGCTCAATAATATCTCGGTTCCCAATAGGAGCACTGCGGGTATGAGGAAGTATGCCATCAACTCCTTATGGGCAACGACGTTGATGGTCTCAAATTTCGTCTTTTCAAAGCGATCAATTTCTGCGTAGATTTGTTTCAGCGATTGCGTGTCTGTGGCACGAAAATAGCGACCTCCTGTTATGTTGGCGATCTGTTTTAGGGTATCCTCGTCGAGGTAGGTTAGAACCTCGCGATAGCGTTTGCCAAAGGTTGTATCAGCGTAAGGAATGCGTGCCCCCCCCTCTTTTCCCATACCGATGGTGTAGACCTTAATCTCGAAGGATTGTGCAAAGGCAGCCGCAGTTCCGGGTTCAATGCTACCAGCGTTGTTTTCACCGTCGGTTAAGAGAATAACAATCTGCGTTTTCGATTTCGAGGTGCGTAACCGATGGGTAGCAGTTGCAAGCGCATCGCCGATAGCTGTGCCATCCTCCAACTGCCCGATCTCTATATCGCGGAGCAATTCGACTAACACCGAGTAATCCGACGTTAGAGGACAGAGCGTAAAACTTTCACCGGCAAAAACAACTAAACCGATGTGATCATTTTGGCGGTGCGTCAGAAAATCGTTAACGACTGATTTAGCGGTTTGGATGCGATTAGACCCTTCAAAATCCTCTGCCCGCATGCTCTCCGAGATGTCGAGTACTAAGAGAATATCAATGCCTTCGGTGAATTTATGTTCACGGCTTTGGGACAGTTGCGGACGGGCAAGGGTGACAATGAGGAGCGCAAGAACAGTAAATCGGGCTATTCTGAGCATCGGCAGTGCTTTTACCGAAAGTGTATCCTGCATCTGCTGAATACCCGCGGCGAACCCGTGTTTGAAGTCAGAGAAACGCACGACCGGAACGCTTGTTTGTCCACGGAGCCACGGCAAAGCGATTATCAGTAGTGGGACTACGATGAACAAACTAAGGAAGAGAGGGGACGCTAACTGCATGCTAACTATATCCTTTCTAACCGGGGTTCCCACCCGTTACTGGGAAGGGGGTGATGTTTCTACGCGGTTCTTGCGAACGTATCATACGGATGCCGCTTAGCAAGCAGAGTCCAATAGCAATGTTGTTAACAAGGAGGAACGCCACCCAGTCAATATACGGCAGGGATGTTGCCATGAAATAGAGGATATAACCAAATATAACTGCGAGCGGTCTCCATCGCCCTGAAAAGAGGGTACTACCGAGCGTCAGGAAGATCGCTGCCTTACCACAGATTGCCAAGGGAACCAAGAGCGAAAGGATCAATAGCATGAACGGCGCACCGATGATTGACAAGGTCAGCAGCGTAAGGAGAAGCGGTATCATGGTTAACATCAGGATGCCAAAGAGTATACTACCGATAGGTCTCCTCGCGAAAAGAGCACTTACCTCGTTTATCGGTTGTGAGAGTATAACTACTATCAACAGGTACATCAAAAGGAAGATGCCAAACTTCACGAATGTTAGGCGAAAATTCGTGAAAGACCCCCAGAAAGCGTGTGGATACATTACAAGATGTACCGCAGCGGGTACCATCTGCCAGTCATTGCTGACTTGAAGGTTGGTTACGCCTTGTGTATTCCCCGCAATCTGTCCGCCGATGATGTGAAGCGTTCCGTTTACTTGCGCCTCTGGCGACAGTTGAACGTCTCCGCCGATTACCAATGCGTTGCCGGCTACGCGCCCTTGTAATTTTGCGTCTGCCGCAATGATAACGAGTGTTGTTAGCACCTCATCCTCTGCTAACTGATAGTCGTTAATAATCTTGAATATCCGCCGTGTCTTTTCCGACTGAGCGAGTCCGTCTCCGGTGGTTTCTTCCCCGTTCTCCGAATCGGTAACATCACTTTGCTTTGTAGATGCTTCAGAGGTTTCCCCTTCCAAATTCTGTGCTGTTACGGCTTGTGCAATAAGAACACCTCTCGCTGGTTTTCCATGTTTAAAATGGGGTTGTTGCGAGTCTAAGGCTTGCAGGGTGTTATTTGAGATCTGCCCAGAGACGGGCAGAATACCAAAGACCAAGAGTAAAGAGATAAATCCTATTCCCTTCATACTTTCCTACGCTTCACATTGAGATGGGTGTATAAAAACATTATAGATGAAGATTCCTTTCGTGTCAACGGTTTTTTTAATGTAGTTCCTCGCGTCAATGAACTGACATGACCTCTTCGGATCAGTGCCTGCCGCATGAGTCCACCACTCAGATTGAGTTCATAATTTTCGTATGAGAGAAGAACTGACACATGGTGACATCAATCGTGCGCAGAACCTTTTTAGAGAAATTAAAGTCGCCTTGAATTTCAATTTTTCCTTGACATGCGCCTGTGAATTTGATATGATAAATGTATGTGATGTTTTAGCAGCGATTTATGCTTATGCACAGTTGTGGTGTCCGTATAAGTCGTACGGTTCTGTATATAAAGTCCTTGAATTCGTAGTATTGAGCAGGAGGTAAAAGTGAATTTCAGTATTATTTCTGGCAGCAAGCTTTTGCTTGTGAGTTTAGTCCTCGTGTGTTTCAGTCTTTTTGGAGTGGGTGTATTGTTTGTCTCCACCGCCCCTGCCGAAATCGACCCTGATACTATTATGGGGATGTGGCTTTTTGATGAAGGCAAAGGAAATGTCGCTACCGACGAGACCGGCGGTGGACTGGACGGTGAGTTTGAAGGTAAACCGAAATGGGTTAAGGGGCAGTTTGGGCAAGCACTTGAGTTTGATGGGAAAGGTGCTTTCGTTCGGATCGCCGAGCATGATAACCCAACGAAAGCAATCACAGTCTCAGCTTGGGCGAAGAGCGCAGGTGATACTTGGAACCAACACGGCTGGATGGTTGAAAAACGGAACGCTTATATCATCCATCCCAACCAAGGAACGAAAAATATTGCTTGGCCCATCTGCAACGGAGGCTGCTGGAATAAACCTGGCGGTTGGAATGACGGTAATGTTGGTACCAAAGATATTACCAAGTGGCACATGTACACGACTACTTTTGATAGTAAGACCGGTAAGTGGGCCATCTATATTGATGCAGAAGAGGCGAGCACAATGGATATCGCCAAAAATCCTCTTGATGCCGATAGCGGTCCCGTCAATATCGGATTTGATGACTGCTGCGGGGGCGCACGCTTTGGTGCAGCGACTATTGACGAGGTTGTAATCTTCGATGTCGCTTTGGAGCAAGCCGACATTGAAACGATGTTGGACGGTATGCATGCAGCCTTAGGGGTTGATCCTGCTGACAAGATGGCGACCACTTGGGCAGAGGTGAAAATCAAGTACTAAGTGGAGTGGCTTCCACTCTCGGCAGTCAGTAAAGCGATTTTCTT
>JAAXHD010000283.1 GCA_012271015.1 Candidatus Poribacteria bacterium
GTGCCGTGGCCCGGCAATCCGATGCAACGCATCATGGAAACTCCGTCCGGTATGCTGAACGCCATCGGACTCCAGAATGTCGGTGTAGGCGGTTTTATCTCGGAGAAACTACCCTATCTGCGTGATTTTGATGTGCCAGTGATTGTCAACGTCTGTGGCAAAACGGTCGAAGAATACCTCATCGTAACTGAGAAACTGAACAGGGCAGAGGGTGTTGCTGGTATAGAGCTCAACATTTCCTGTCCGAACTTAGACTGTGGTGGTATGAGTTTCGGTGTTGATGCAACACTCGCACACCAACTCGTCAAAGAGGTCCGAGCGAAAACCCACTTACCGATACTGGTGAAATTATCCCCAAACGTCACAGATATTACGCTGATCGCTCGTGCTGTTGAGGATGCCGGTGCGAACGCCCTCTCCGCTATCAACACGCTCCTCGGCATGGCGATTAACGCAGAAACACGGCGACCGGAACTCGCAAACGTGACAGGTGGACTCTCAGGTCCTGCAATAAAGCCGGTGGCATTAAGATTGGTCTGGGAGGTTTACAAAAGTGTCTCTATCCCTATCGTTGGAATGGGAGGCATTATGACTGCGACAGACGCTGTGGAATTCTTCATCGCTGGATCATCCGCCGTGGCAGTCGGGACTGCGAACTTCGTCAACCCGCAGGCATCAATAGAGGTAGTAAAAGGCATCCACGCCTACCTCAAAAATGCGGATATGGTATCAATTAAGGAATTGGTCGGTAGTTTGCAAGTCGATTCATAATTGTTTTTGAAAAAACTGGTAGACGCTAAGGATAAGGCAGGTTTATAACAGGCACTCAGAGGAGGAACATGCGGCATCTGGTAACACTCGACGATTTGTCGAATTTTGAGATTGAACAAATCTTTCGACTCGCGTCAGGCATGCAGTCGCAATTGGAAACATGGGCAGGGATTTGTCGAAGTAAATTGCTGGCAACCCTCTTTTATGAACCGAGCACTCGGACCCGACTTTCATTTGAAAGTGCGATGGGACGCCTCAACGGCGGCACTCTCGGCTTCGCCGATCCACAAGCGACTTCTGTCACCAAAGGGGAAACTCTCGCCGACACTGCTCGGATGGTGACGAACTATGCCGATCTCATTGTCGTTCGGCACAACTGGGCAGGTGCGGCGCGCGTCATTGCACAGCATACACATATCCCAGTCATTAACGGTGGTGATGGAAGCCATACACATCCGACGCAGGCACTCGCGGATCTTTATACCATTATACAGCGAAAATCGAAGATAGAGGGGTTAACCATTGGCATCTGTGGCGATCTTCAGTTTGGACGGGCGGCACACTCCTTTGCCCTTGCAGTCGCGCGATTCGGTGGGAACCTGATTCACATCGCGCCGAAACCGCTACAAATGCCACCGTGGGTACTCGCGCAATTGGAACAGTGCCACGGGCAGATACCGCTTGAGGTAGAAAGCATTACAGAAGTGATTGATAGACTCGATGTCATCTACGTCAACCGACTTCAAGAGGAGCGACTCCCGCCGAATATGGATGCCGCTGCCGTACGTGGAAGCTATCTGTTAAACGCAGCCGTCATGAAGAATGCCAAATCCGATGCGATGATTATGCACCCACTTCCGCGTGTCAACGAACTCGCTTATGAATTAGATGACGATCCCCGCGCCGCCTATTTCGAGCAATCCGCGAACGCAGTCCCGGTTCGGATGGCACTGATTGCAAGCCTTGTCGGATTGGAGCAACTTATCTTGACACAACCTCCAGAGCGAGACATTGCCACTTCTACACATACTTGTGAAAACACAAACTGCGTTACGAATTACGAGACCTACCTAACTCCTGAACGTGAAACGTTTAAGGGGGATGTCAAGTTGAACGCTTGCACCTATTGCGGAAACCTGCTCGCATAAGGCGACCACACGCAATTTTTATGTTCCTTTGCTATTCCTATCACTTCTCTTGGGCAGGGGAGCTCTCAAATATATCCGCTTTTTCGAGGAAAAGTACTACAATTCCAATGAGCAATGTGAGGATTTCCCTTCTGAAATACAAACGTTTCATCGCTCTTATCTCCTTAGAAAGGCGTATAAAGACAACTTACTCACCTATCGTAGAAACCAATCCATCCTTCTCAATGACCGCCCATCGTGCCATGCGCCAGAGCGGACTCTCAGGACCAGCGGACTGCCACCCGCCCTGCCTAAAGGTAACCACGACATAGTCCTTTTCGGCATCTGGAAGTCTATCAGGGAAACTTGGATGGGTTGCCCAGTTGGTGTAAGTAACGGGTTCGCCGCTATCCCACCGCCATTCTCCCTCTTTTTCCACATCGGTGAGCCCGATCCAAAAAGGCTTGTGCGTAAAGATGACTTCAAGCCAATGTTGTTCCGCTTCGTCGTTGATAGAGACGAGGTGCGCGCCTTCCGCAACAGCCTTGTGTTGAGCATCCTGCCAGTCTTCACAATGAACTTTTTTGTAAGCGTGCCCATTCGTGGGATTAATGATCCAGACGCTTTTTGCTGGCGGCGGTACGGGTGGCTGACGAAACTTAATGTCACCGGGGACCGGAATGTTATCAGAAATGGGTTCAACGGGATCCGGTTTACCTTCAAGGGTTAAGACAACCTCCTCAGGCTGCACGCCGTCCTTGAGCAGAAAGGGACCCACGCCTGCTGAAAGGTCGTTATACTCTACAGAGAGTGTATAGAACCCAGGTTCCTCCACATATTCCGTAAAGTAACCCCCGGCATCCGTAAAAAAGTTGGTGCTAAGGCTACCACCGTGATTCGGACGGGTTTCATGACTCTGTTCCATTGTGAGATCCGCTTCAGCGTTGGCGAGAGGTGTACCATCGGCGTAAACAACACGTCCCCGAATCCGAAGCCGTTGCTTGACGGTAACTTCGACATCTTCAAGAATCACACCGGGTTCGAGCGCGAATGTGAGTCCCTCAGAAAAGTGGTGATCTCCTATATTGAAGAAAGTAACTTTTCCAACCTGAATAGAGAGAATCTTCTGATCCGGCTTAAGTCCGCCCCGACTCATCAATTCGGGTGGAATCGCTCCTTCTGGCGGAAATTTCTCTGGGTCAAACATTTCAAAAGCATCAAGCAAGGGGGCTGGAATTGCGATTAACTGAACGAGACCCGGCTGGATATCGCTGATAGTGAAAGCTCCCGTTGAATCCGTTTCCCCGTTGAATAAAGCGGTTGGGTTACCTCGCTCGGGTTCCAGAAAACCGTCGTGCAGTTGGACGGGTCGAACAGCAAGTGTAAAGCCAGGGATGGCGTTCCCTTCTAAATCGACGACTTTCCCCGAAAGCCCGCTAAACTCCCCTGCCGCAGCTTCAATGCCTGTCACGAGAAAGGAAAGTATCAAGGCAAATACTACTAACTTTGGTGTAACATAGGTCCGGTTCATGTCAATACCTCTTCGTGTCTTGACTCGCCTAACGCCTTTCAATTTTTAATTATTCGCAAGGCGTTAAATGGAGCAATTGATTCATTGAATGTTTCTCTCACATCCGCCTGCGCCGATGTTGCAGGCTGCGTTTTCGGTATTACTCAGAAAGAAAACCCGAGTCGTTGTCTCATTCAGGTGTTCCAACGGTGAAACGCTCTTTTTCCAGAATCGCTCGTTGAGTCAAGCGTGCGAGGGGACTGCCTTGGCGTGCCTCTTGCCATTTCCCCGCCAATCCGATGAGAACAGTGTAATTTTGGTTCGCTTCATCGGCTTGACCCGCTCCTTCACCGCCAGCAGTCTTTTCCGGTTGACTCCAGTTGGTATACGTGACAGGTTCGCCGTTATCCCAGTGTGGACTCCCCACCTTTGAAGCGTCGGTCAGTCCAATCCAATAGTTTTCTCGTCCAAAGACTTCAAGGAGCCATTCCTGTTCTGCTGCATCGTTGATAGCGACGAGATGCGCCCCTTGTTCAACA
>JAAXHD010000157.1:0-1119 GCA_012271015.1 Candidatus Poribacteria bacterium
GCCGCACCGAGTTGGTGCAATAGGACAGTCCCTACAATCATACTGACAAGTGTACAGCATAGAGGTAAGAGTCGTTCTTCCCTGTTATGCAAGTGCAGATCGCTTACTTTAGCATACCGGACCATCGCTGCAATCGAGAGTACCGGTAGCACGGTAACAAATAAGACAACAATTACCAGCCAGCGGAGTGCGTCTTGGGGAGCCGCATGTTTTTGGATGACGCCAACAGCGGTTGCGATTGGGACCAAAAATGGGCTGAAGAGAACGGAGGTGCCCCACGCGATGCGAGCCGGAATTGTCGATAAGTCGCTATGCTCCATCAATTTTTTAAACGATTGAATCTGGGCTGCCCTCCACTACGTTTCGGGCAGGTTTCTGGTTAATTCTATACGGGACCTAGGATTTTCAGGGTCCTTTGGTTTTTTAATCGAGAGTTTTGAAGAAATCAACTAAGTCTGCCCCGTGTGTGCTTGCGTTAACCTCTTTATCAATTTCAAGAATCTTCCCTGTTTTATCAATAATAACGGCTAACCGTTGGATTTTTCCATCTGGGGCATTCGTCGCACCGAAGAGGAGTGCGAGATTGCGTCCGGTGTCTACCAAAAGCGGGAAGTTCAACTGATTTTCTTCCGAAAATTTTTGATGCGAATCCGCATCATTCGCTGTAATCCCAAAAACTTGGGCATCGTATTTCGCAAAATGACTCGACTCATCACGGAGTGAGCAAACTTGAGCCGTTCAGCCACGCCCAAAATCGCGTGGATAGAATGCTAAGACGACGTTCTTTTCCTGATGCAATTGGCTTAATTGATGCGTTTTACCGGTTCCATCGGTTGCAATAAAATCTGGAGCGGGTTGCCCGACCTCTATCTTTGGTAGGACTTCCTTAAGCAATACAGCGAGATCTTCACCGTGCGTTTTGACATTGACATCTGTATCAATGGCACGGATGTACCCCGCTTTATCGATGATGAAAGTTGTCCGTTTTGAGGCGTTAAAGCTTTCAATGATACCACTGTACTGGTTGCTCACCTCAAATTCGGTGTCGGCTAAGAGTGAGAATCCGAATTTCTGTTCTGTCCGAAACCGCTTATGCGATTCGACAGAATCAACACTGAC
>JAAXHD010000157.1:1226-5919 GCA_012271015.1 Candidatus Poribacteria bacterium
CCTTCTTCGTCTTTCAGTGTGAAATCGGGGGCGACCATGCCGACTTTTAGTGTGTTTGGCGTTGTCACTGCTTCCTCCCCTGAAGCTGCTGGAATCAAAATCGCTGTTATGAGGATAACAGCCCAGACGCTTGCATTCAGCCGCGTTTGAAACATCGCGTTATGCCTCCGTTAGATACGTTGTTAATGAAATTATACGCTATTTTGCTATAGGTGTCAAGTAAATTTGCGTTTAGCATCGCACCGTTTTGTGCTTCAGTAACCTCGTCATTTCAGTTGGAAATGATACCTTTTTCTTCAAGCCATACCTTCAGCGGCACATCTGCATCTTTGGGTGTAAAATGCCCGTTTGCGTTGGTACCACCACCGAGCAACTGCTGTCGAATTGGATCGTTCCGCTCAAACATCTCTGCGGGTATGGTCATGTCGTCCTTACTCCGTAGCCATCGGTAGCCGTATCCGTAAAAGAGTCCCTTTCGGGTGATGTCTGAATCGTTTTCACTACGGGCGTGCCATAGCCGTCGGTCGAAGAAGACTGCATCACCGGGTTTGCAGCAGATGGGCGTTGCGCCGTCCGGCATCGAACCGTCTTCGGGTCGATCGAGTTTATCCCAGAGATGGCTTCCGGGTATGACGTAGAAATTCCCACGTCCCGTTTCGGAACAGTCGGACAGCCAGTAGACGACTTTTATGGACAAGCGAGGTCTCGGTGAACTTTCGATCTCAAAGTTGACGCGTCCACTGTCCTGATGCCAGCCGAGTGGCGTCGGTTTCCCACGGACCTCGTCGGGTCGCGGCGGCGTGATGATGAAATGGCTGTGGTAGGAGTAGATATTCCATCCCAAGATTCCCCAGACCTTCGGGAACGTTTTATACCAATCTAAAATATTCACGAAAACTTGGTCTGTGCCGAGAAAATTCGGATAGAAGAAGTTGTTATGCTCAGTGAGTTGATTCTTGCTATATGGATCGTAGCCAGCGTCAAGATGGTTCTGGTAGATGGTGTCTACCTTTGTTTCAAGCCGTTCGACGAGATCTGGCGGAAGCGCACCTTCAACGGTAAAATGCCCGTTTTCGTTTAGCTCGCGGAGTTGCTTGTCAGTAATCTGGTGTTGTAGATGGCGTTCGTCAAGCATAGGTTAAATCTCCAATGTGTGATGTTTATCCAAGGACACGAATCTGTTAATCCGGTAGCGGGCCCTCTATCTGGTCAACAAAACGAATAGAATGTATAACATCACGGAGGTCTGTCAGCGGGACTTGCCGGTTGCGGACACAATCGGCGAAATGGCGATGCATGGTCAGCACACCTTCATAGTTCGGTGTGTCGCGCTCGTCGACACCGTCAACTTCCCAACCTCCCATAACACTTTTGTTGTTGTCCTCATGAATTTCGATTTCTTCTGGGATTTTCATGTAGCAGCCGATGCCGACACCGTGCAATTCGGAACGCAGGACGCGTCCACCTGATGCGCGACTCCCAAAAAGCACGCCTGTGACGTTGTTATCGAAACGGACGAAGGCGGTGTAGAAATTGCGTTGTTCCGCAGCAAATGTGTCGCGATGCGCTGTGACTTCCACTGGTTCACCACCTGCCATATAGCGGAGTAAATCGACGACGTGGCAAACATCGTTCCAAAGCGTTGTCGTAAATTCTCGGTTCTGCCCGATCATTTGTTTGTTAAAGGTGGTGACGGCTAATGTGACAGGTCCCTTTTCTGCGACACGTCGCATGGCTTCGCGCGTAACAGCGGCATATCTGCGCTGAAACCCTACCATACAATAGACATCGTTGGCGACTGCCGCCTCAAGAAGTTGTTGCGTTTCGTCGCTATTTGCCCCCGGTGGTTTTTCGATGAACAGATGCTTGCCTGCGTTCAGGCAATCCAGGGCGGGTTGCAAAATCCACTTCTCGTTCATCACACAATAAACGATGTCTAAGTCTAAGGTATCCAACATCTTCCTATGGTCTGTGAAGGTGTGCGGAAACTCATATTTTTGGGCAACTTGTGCGAGTTTCTCCTCGTCGAGTTCACAGGCTCCGAGCATCTCGACATCATCTTCCAGCCGATTCACGCTGGGATAATGTGCGCCTTGACTGCGTCCCCCTGCACCGATAAATCCTGCTTTAAGCATTGTGCTGCTCCTTCGTCTCAATATTCACTCAATTTTCTGGGTCGGAGTATCCGTACTTTAGCACAAGGTTCAATCGATTGCAAGGAAATTTTTAAATATTGGGTGATGCGCGCCTATCGTCGAAAAGTTTGATTTTCGCAATCTTTTGTGATATTCTTAACACTACATTGAGTAGTCAAGACCTTTCTCTGTTTACAGAGTACCTCAAAACTGAAGCGATAGATAAGGAGAGACTCATGCCAGTTTTTGACGCAGAAGCCTTAGAATTTTGGGAAGAGAACGGTTACGTTGTTGTGCCAGAGGCTGTCCCGCTTGAGAATTGCCGCGCCGCGGAACAGGCGGTCTGGGATTTTCTTGAAATGGACCGTGAGGATCCAGACAGTTGGTATCCGGATCCACCGCGCCGAAGCATCATGGTCGAGATTTATCAACACCAAGCCTTATGGGACAATCGCCAATATCCTCGTGTACATCAGGCGTTCTCGGAGATTTGGGATACTGAGAAACTCTGGGTGAGTTTTGATCGGGCAAGTATGAACCCGCCTGAACGTCCGGATTATGAGTTCACCGGTCCCTATTTGCATTGGGATATGTCGTTGGACAATATGCCGGTGCGCTTAAAGGTGCAAGGGGTTTTATATCTGGCGGATACCCCTGGGAATCAAGGCGCATTCACTTGTATTCCGGGGTTTCATCGGAAATTGGAAGAATGGTTGAAGGACTTGCCTGATGACGCGAATCCGCGGGAAGTCGTGCGAGACTATCAAGCCGAAGCGGTGCCAGTTGCAGGGAAAGCCGGGGATCTGGTGATCTGGCATAGCGCATTGCCGCACGGCAGTAGTCCGAATTCCGCTGAGCGTCCGCGGATGGCGCAATACATCACGATGTCACCAGCACCAGAGAATGGCAATGCTGAGTCCCGGATTAAAGGGTGGCGTGAACGTTTAACGGGACTCGGAAGAGAGACAAAAGAGAAAGAGCACCACCAGGGTAAAACAGCCGAATTGAGTCCTTTAGGGAAAAAGCTGCTTGGGCTTGAATCGTGGGGTGCTTAAACTACGGTGGGGTTTTTCACCAAACCGCACTGAGCCTACTCCCGCATCGCTGGCGAGGTTTCCTAACCTCGCCAACTGTAAAATGTGTATAGGTAATTGCGGGCTTTACTGTAATAGATAGGGTGGGTTTCTGACCCACTCACCGGTGTGCAGCTGGTGCCTAACGGAGGTTTCTCTCATGACGGATTTGTTGGCAGCACGCGCACAGATGGCGATGTCACTCGCGTTTCACATTATTTTTGCAGTCATCGGGATAGCGATGCCGTTGTTGATGGTGATTGCCGAAGGGTTATGGCTCAAAACGCGGGAAGAGGTCTACCTGACGCTTGCGAAGCGGTGGGCAAAAGGGACTGCGATTATGTTCGCTGTTGGCGCGGTCTCTGGCACCGTTTTGTCTTTTGAACTCGGTTTGTTGTGGCCCAATTTCATGGCTTACGCCGGTCCTATCATCGGCATGCCGTTCTCGTTGGAGGGGTTTGCGTTCTTCCTGGAGGCGATCTTCTTGGGGCTTTACCTCTACGGTTGGGACCGTATTCCAAAATACGCACACTGGTTCGCTGGTGTGATGGTCCTGCTCGGCGGTACCTTGTCCGGCATCTTCGTTGTCACCGCGAATGCTTGGATGAACACACCTGCCGGGTTTTCGGTTGTTAATGGTGAAGTGACAAACGTCGATCCGATTGCGGCGATGTTGAATCCGTCGTCGTTCAGTCAAACCCTTCACATGACCATCGCGGCGTTCCTGACCGTCGGGTTCGCAGTGGCTGGCATCCACGCCTATTTTCTCAGACGCGATCCGGATAACCTTTTCCATCGCCGAGCGTTCGCTATCGCCTTGAGTGTCGGCAGTGTGTTCGCGCTCCTCCAGCCGATTTCGGGAGACATCAGTGCAAAAAAACTTGCGAAGCACCAACCTGTCAAACTCGCGGCGATGGAAGCGCAGTGGGAAACCGAACGCGGCGCGCCCTTACGCATCGGCGGTATCCCTAACGAGGACACTGAGGAAACCCGATATGCGCTTGAGATTCCAAAGGCACTCAGTTTTCTTGCACATTCTGACTTCAACGCTGAGATTATGGGACTCAAGGCGGTGCCACGCGAAGATCGTCCGCCTGTGACAATCGTGCATTTCGCGTTTCAGATTATGGTCGCGTGTGGGATGGTTTTGATTATCACTGGTGTTCTCGGTGGCTGGCTGGCGTGGAAACACAAAAGTTTGCCAACGCAACGCTGGTATCTTCGATTGGTCACGTTCTGCGCACCACTTGGGTTTATCGCCATTGAAGCCGGTTGGACGGTCACGGAAGTCGGACGACAACCGTGGATTATCTATAATTACATGCGCACGGCAGAGGCGGTAACCCCAATGCCGAACCTTGTTGTTCCGTTTATCGGTTTTACAGTACTTTACATTTTCCTCTCAATTATTGTTGTTATCCTATTACGTCGCCAGATATTTTTAAGTTGACACCAAGTGTTATAGTAGATTCCGAAAATAAGTTT
>JAAXHD010000279.1:0-3841 GCA_012271015.1 Candidatus Poribacteria bacterium
TGTAGCACTTCGATGAATTCCGCAATGGAACGGCTTCCGTAACCTATGGTATAAATTGGAATGAGGGCAGGCGATTTCTTCATGATAGATATATCATATCACGCAACCTGTCGGAAAAGCAATTACATTTTGTGCAGTCGCAGCGGCATTCAATTGTCGGTTTCACAAGATAATTCGCGAGCCCAGAGGAACGCCTCGCCGACTGTGGGGGCGGAGTTTTTAAAATCCGCGTCAGCCGCGCAATCCGCGTAAATCCGAGATTCAAACAATAATGTGAAGGGGCAGGGAAAAACTGTGCGATAGGATACATAAATATATCAATATGTTTTAAAAAATTCAACAAAACAATACTTTCATAGTAAACCCAAAAAGCATTAATTTTCCAGACAAGCGATAAACCCAGGCCACGACTATGTTTTCAATGGATCAGAGCGGGTCCCCAATTTCAAAATTTCATAGTAAATGCCAAAAAATGGAATGCTCCCCAAATCGCTCTAACCCTATACCACAACTACGTTTTCAAAGGGTTACAAAGACCCTTTCCGAAATGTTTATTATCAAACTTTCATATTCTTCCGTAGGAAGTATCTCCGAATCCCGACTCCTAACTATCTATCGCTATTTTTCTGTAGGAGCGACCTCCCGGTCGCGATCTTCTTACTTATAAAATTTTCAGAGTAGACTTCCGAGAACTTTCAATGAAAACCATCTAAAATCCAGTTGTAGCTTGGGTTCAAGTGCCTCTCTGAAATCCATCAGCTGCTCAGTTTACTCTGAATACTCTGAAATTGTAGTAGATTTTACAATTACGAATACACCGTAAATGAGCGAGGTGTTTTTGCCAGGGCATTTCCCCCAGGAAACCTCACCTATCGAACAGATATCTTTTCGAGATGGCACTGCGTCAAAATATTCTTGCGGTTTTTCTGGGGTGTATGCTATATTACGGTCAATAAAAACAGTCTTTCAGAGTTCTATCTTCCGCACTCCCACACCTAATATGAAGAACTATAGTGTCAGAATGATTCGTGAGAACATGGAAAACATCCCGCAATTCTCGATTCCAGAGGGGTTTGCAATCCGAAATTATCGTTGGAATGAGGGACATATCTGGACGCGGATTCTGCAAGCGGGGGAGCCGTACGCTGAAATTGATGATGAACTTTTCGATCGCGAGTTTAAACGTCACCTTTCAGTGATGGAGGATAGGAGTTTTTATCTGACGACGGATACAGGCGAGGAAATAGGCACAATCACGGCGTGGTGGCAAGATAGAGATGGAGAAGTGTGGGGACAGATCCACTGGGTTGTGATTCATCCGGACTACCAAGGACATGGACTTTCCAAACCGATGATGACCGTAGCGATGGAGCGTTTGAAACGATCCCACGAACGCTGTTTTCTCGGCACGTCAACCGGACGTATTCCAGCAATCAAAGTTTATCTTGACTTCGGTTTCACACCCGACATGTCACATGAGAATAGCCAGGAGGCTTGGACAGAAGTCGCATCCGTTTTGGAACATCCGAGTCTGGCGAGTTTCCAGAAATTGCTGTGAAAAATTCAAATTGTTACCCAACTGTTGTAGGTGTTTGAAGTGTGTGGGGGTAGGTCGTGTGCCTACCCTGCGTCTTTAGGTTATTATTAAAGTAAAGGAGGTTGCATGATGGACAGAGCAATAACCCTAACTCTCAACGATCAGCAGATCGCCGACTACCATGAGAACGGCTACGTAATCGTACGCAATGCCTTGTCCGCGAAGGAAGCGGATGAACTTCGGCGTGTCGTCCAAAAACAGGTGAAACGCGATGCATATCCATCGACGCTTAAATATCCTGAGCCAGCGAAATATACGGTGAGTGGCAACCGTCTCGCCGATCCCGGACTCACCGAGATTGCCGAACACCCGACGGTTATCGGTGCCGTGGAATCTGCACTCGGTCAACCCGCACATCTCACTGCCTATGTTGCGTATCTTCGGACCCCCGGCGATAAAGGGGGTAGAGCGCATTGCGACTACAAACGCTGGCGACCTGTCGGTTCATCGATGAACTGGGTATTCGCCATCATCCCACTGACTGATTTCGATACGGCGTACGGCCCCTTTCTCGTGTCTCCCAAATCACACAAATTGACGCAGGTGATTGATCCGGATGCACACATCTTAGACCTCACCCGTCCCGATCCCGAACAGTTACCGCCTTTCATCGATCCCGAACTCAAAGCGGGGGACTTGCTTGTCGTCAACGAGCATGTCTGGCACGAAGCACCTCCTGGCACTACAACTGAAGATCGGTGCGGGATTTTCAATAAATATTGTGCAATAGACGCGCCACCCGCCGCGGGATATTACCCTTACAATCCCACCGCGTTGGACGCATTGAGCGACGATGGAAAGCGTCTCATTCCCGTTTGCTTTGACAGGCCGATTGCAACAACGCGTCTGCTGGTTGAGGATTCATCGAGTCAGGAATCGAAATTCTTGCTCCACCGCGATGCCGAAACAAATTCTTGGGAATTGCCGGGAGGTGAAGGTTGGGAAGAAGAGAAAGGTGTCGGTTGGGATGTCGGCGCACGGATCGGTTCACTTCAAGAACTCACCCAAACACAGTTCGGTTTAGATGTATCTTGGATGTCTTATATTGAGGATGTTGAAGAGGAAAACGGTATCTGTCGTATCTACGGCTTTTCGGATGAAAACTTAGACATCGATGCCCTCGCTAATAACCGTTGTGAATGGTTCACAAAATCTGAACTGAAGCAACGCCTTGGTGAGAGTGATACTATTTTTGGTGCTGTTGATACGTGGCAGCAAGCGGATGTGATTCGGGGTAAAGGCACGGCATGCCGTCAGAGTCGACATCAGTTTGATGCCTAAGTTATACGAGTCCTTATATTCGGCACTCGCTGTTCGCTGGAGTGTCGATCTATTTTCGTCATCCGATCTAAATGCCCCTATCGTTGCGATAGGGGCATTCATTTTTCGGGAGTTAGCGAGTTGGGTATTGGAAAGGAAGTTGTGGCGGTCAATAGGCTGAATACCTCTGTTTTTCTGTGAGTGGCAACTTTGGTGATTCTACGCGTTTCGATGTAAACCGGAGAAAGAGATTTCTCGTTACTAACAGCGAAAAACGTAAACTTAGTCTTACCTTTTTCAGTTTCATGTCTATATTAACGCATAGGGTAAGAGATACCCTTGATAAGGGTGAAAAATCCGAGTTTCACTTTTGAAACCTTTCAAGAGTGTAGGAGCCGAAGCCTAATGCTTACAAATCAGGGCTTCTGCGAAAACGGAGACTCCTCCTACCGAGTCAAAAGGAGATGTTGAAATGAGAACCCTGAGTTTGATGACCATCTTAGCCCTTCTGGGATTAACCCTGTTCGGTTTAGATTCACCCATGTGGGCGAACCCCTGTGACGACCCCTCAACTGGTGTGCAAGAGAATATCTTGGGCATCGTTGAAGTCTATGATTTGGATTACCAGATGAACTCCTACACGCAAAGCAGTCATCGTGTAACGATTGAAAATCGGACGGACCATGTCGTAGAGTATAAGTATGAATGTAGCTACGTCGTTGTGATAGACGATGCGAATGATAACATCATCGTTGCTGATGCGACCCGTGAGTTTGGACCTCATACTGTGAAGCCGGGTGAGACGGAATGGCACTATGAGACACGGACTGCGTCTCTACACAATGTCCGGCGCAATAGAGACTATATTCTGAAAACTTACACTGTGCTTCGTGTTACCGGCGGCCCCTCCTGGGGCATCTGTAGAGAGTATAAATTTAAGCATCAGTAGGGACTATTTTAGTAGATTGTAGGATCATTTAAAAC
>JAAXHD010000279.1:3854-7341 GCA_012271015.1 Candidatus Poribacteria bacterium
GGTTGTAATCCACTGAACTGTCTTAGATAAGGAGGGCATTAAAAATGTGTAAACTTTGGATAGTGACAGGCTTCTTTTTGATAGGGACCACGTTCGCTGGGGCAAACATCGTTTTCCAATCAGACCGGGATGGAAAAAGCGATATCTATGTGATGAACGATGATGGTAGCAATATCCGTAGACTCACAGACACGCGTTTGGCAAAAGGGCTCCCCGCTTGGTCTCCTGATGGCAGACAGATCGCCTTCGATATGGACCTCAATTCAGAAAACCATCTCCGCCCCCAACAGATAGACATCTTTATCATAAATGCTGATGGCACAGGTGAACGAAATCTAACCCAGCATCCTGCCCTTGATACAAGCAAGTGTTGGTCTCCCGATGGCACACATCTTGTGTTTTCAAGCACGCGGGATGGGAATTGGGAACTCCATCGGATGGAGATAGCGACCCGTGAAGTGCGACAATTAACACGATTGGGGTTCGCATCCGCACCCGATTGGTCGCCAGATGGAAGGTATATTGCTTTTGAACACGAAGGATCCGAGGGACGACATATCTACATAATGAATGCCGATGGCAAAAATATTCGTCCACTCCTCCGGCGGCTCCGCAAAGGACGCTTCGGAACTTCCATCATGGTGAGTAGTTTTGCAAAATGGTCCCCAGACGGTAAATACATTCTCTACAGTGAACAAGAGTTTCTCGGCAACAAGTGGGCTGCCGACTCCATCCTTATAGTGAACGTGAGGACCCGGTATCTGAAAGTGCTGGATACACCGAAAGGTTGGAAAATCAATGAAGTGTGCTGGGCAGATGACGGGGATGCCGTGCTCTTTGCGGGAGTGCCGAAGGGTTCAGGGAACATCTACAAAATCTATAAATACCGGTTGAGCACTGGGGAGATAACGAATCTCACTCCCCATCCGAGCGATAATTGGGGGATGGACTGGACCCCACACAATAGCCTATCTGTTTCGGCGAGTGAGAAAATCGCGACACAATGGGCGCGATTGAAGGCAGGGTTTCAGGATGTGTTGATTCCAGCCATCTCTGACTGAATCACGGCTACTGAAACGCCAAGAACGTGATCCTATCAAACAGTGAAAGTTTCTTATTTTAACTTTGGCTTTTTCCGTTAAAATAGGATGTAATAGAGCCATAGTAGCAAATATTAGTATCTAATCAATTTTCAGCTGCACAATTAGCATATCGTAAAAAAGGAACTTCGTGGACCTACGAGAAAAGGAGATAGAAAAATGAATCGCATTTTCACAACAACCCCATTTGTGTTGATCGGATGTCTGACCTGTCTTTTCCTCATCAGTTGTGCACCCTTAAGTCAGACATTTCCAAGACGGATAGAAGCGAGGCACCTTTCCTGTGAGGCGTATCCGAGACTTGTTGATGGCAACCTCGCCACAACCGGTATCCTCAAGGTAAAGGGTGTGATTGAAAAGGATTACATCGGCGGGATAACACAGCGGAGCATAACGACTTCGAGACGGTATGGCGACTGGTTGGAAGGCAGAAACAAGGCTGAGGCGTGGATCCAACTGAACACGCTGACCCCTATCGCCTACATCGAGGTACATCCCGTTTCAACCATTTACCGACTTTTGGTACACACAACGGCCGCAGAGATTCAACACCTCGGGAAGTCGGAGCATCTCTTTGATCCTATCAGAAGCCATAAAATCGCGAGATCCGAGAATGGGGCAGTCATCCGCATCAATATTGACAGACCCGTGCGTTGGCTTCGACTGACTTTTCATGCGCATCGGGATTTAGCACACGCTGAACGAGAACCCTTGACGCAGAAAATTAAAGTGCCCTTTGAGGACATTGTGATCCGAGAAGTCAGATTGTATGCGCAACACGAGGAACCTGCGCATTGAGAACCGCGCGTTGTCTTCCCGTCACCTATTGGAATCGGCTTCGAGTCGCTTTTTCTGCTCTTCGAGTATCTTCTGCTGACGCTTGACGCGTTCTGGGACTAAACGTTCCCGCGGTGCCGTCGGTTTAAAGTCCAATCGGTCTTTCCCTAATCCGTGCAGCACCGCTAACTCTACCGGTGAGAAATCGTCCGGATTTTCACGATTGAAATTCATCGGTTCCTTGAGGGAAACTGGCGGGTTTGTGATGAAACGGGCGCGTCCCGAAGGATTCTGCGAAGCGGCGTGTAAGACGAACGGGTGCAGTAGCACAACATCGCCTGCGTTCCCAGTGATTTCCACAAAATCTTGGCATTTGTCAATGAGTTGACCAAAACCGCCAGGCAACAATCCTTCTGGATGTTCATACAACCGTTGTGCGACATGCTGGACTGAATCGCACGCCACAAACGTCCCGCCGCTTTCTGGGTAGATATCCGACCAGACGACGATTGTAAGCAAACCTTGCTCTGGGCTATCTAAGAAATGACGGAAGAAATCGCCATCTTTATGCCACCCACCGACATCTGGAGAAGGCGGTTGCCATGGCGCGTCTGCGCCTAATGCGAAGTTAATAATAAAACCATCGCCCCATCCCGGCTTTGAGTCGCCCCAAAAATTGACAATCCTATTTTCACCACCGAGCAGATCACAAATGGCATCCCACGCCCTCGGTGCAACATCCTCAATCAGTACTCTGTTCATAGAGGGCAGATGAATCCGGGGTTCCTCCCAAGTCGTCGGATCGTCTGGGTCATAACCGAGCCGTTTAAAAGCGAAGGCGCGCCATTCTTCCGCCAGTTCACGCGGAAAGCAGTCTTTCAGGATAACATGTCCCTTCTCAATGAAGTGGTTAACATCTGCTTCGGTAAGTGTCCGATAGGTTCTTGCCATTTTTTAATTTTTCCTTACGGAGTAATAACGCAGGTTTCATTGAATACTTTCTAACAACGTTTCTACGAGTTTCGTTGCGAACTCGTCGTCGTTAATGTGAGCGTCCATCTCAATAACCGTAACATTATCCCCGATGTGTGCCTTCAAATTCTCGATCCATGCAACTCGTGCTTCGGGAGAATCAAAAGGTTGCCCCGTTTTGTCGATCGCTGATACACCCTGTGTCGGGA
Source organism: Candidatus Poribacteria bacterium (assembly GCA_012271015.1). Lineage (GTDB taxonomy): Bacteria > Poribacteria > WGA-4E > WGA-4E > WGA-3G > WGA-3G. Next base: position 6,913 of record JAAXHD010000279.1, read on the forward strand.
TAATAACTGTTGTAGGTCCCTGCGCTTCGCTGAGTTTACTCGCCATGATGCGTCCGAGTTCGGCGGTTTCTTTAGCGGTCGTTCGCATGAGTGTCACTGTCGGATTGTGCTGATAGAACAACCGGTCGCTGAACTGTTCTGGCACTGTATCAGGCGGACCGAAATTCACCATATCCAGCGCGCCTGGAGCGACAACTTGAGGCAGTCCAAATTCTCCTGCGGCTTCCAACCGATCGGGACCGGCACTGAGGACCCCACCGACCAATTCGTCAGCCAGCTCGGTTGTTGTCACGTCTAATACCCCAGCGAGGAACCCCCCTTTGACAAGGTCTTCCATCGCTTGCCCACCGGTACCAGTTGCGTGAAAGACGAGGACTTCATAGCCAGCGGCTTCAAGGATATCCCGCGCCTTTGTGACGCATGGAGTTG
>JAAXHD010000215.1 GCA_012271015.1 Candidatus Poribacteria bacterium
CAACCCAACCTACGTTTAATTATCAAACTCACGTTATTTAAACTTCATTTAAGCAATATTGAATAATAAATTGCCGTTTTTTTGATTCTCCGTTAGGTCTCGACCCCGTAGGGGATTTTTGCTTGGGTGTTTCCCTCAGGGTTTCCCCGCCCATCATCGACAGACAATGTGCATATTTAATACCCAATATTGCTTAGTTTGTGCCATGAACTACGCAAACTTAAAGTTTGCGCTACAAGGGTTCCTTGCACCCCAAAGCCCAGATATTCCGATAGCATTCTGCTATTTTTACGTTGAATTCACGATAGGTTAAGGAGTGTACCATGATTGTAGATACCCATGTCCATGTCTGGGAAATTGATCCCCCGAAGTATCCTGTCGGGCCCACCGCACCGAGTTGGAATTCCTATCCAGATGAACCCGGCACTGCCGACGAACTCCTATCAGAGATGGACGCGCACGATGTAGACTGGACAGTCCTCGTGCAGACGAGTTGGTCCACTTGGGATAATGGCTACATCGCGGATTCGGTAGAACGTTTTCCAGATCGGTTTATCGGACACGGCTTAATCGACCCACAAGATCCAAACAACGCTGAGCAGGTCCGCTATTGGATAAAAGAGCGAGGCTTAGTAGGGTTCCGCTTCCATCCGATGTACTATCTCGATGAAAAGATTTTACTCACCCAACAGAATGGACCGATGTGGGAAGAGATAGCGGCGTTGGATGCGATCATCCAATTTCACCTACGCGCTGCGTTTGCGGATCAGGTTGCCGTCATCGCACAACGGTATCCGCATCTGAGACTTATTCTTGATCACATGGGATACCCACAAGTAGATGCCGAGGAAGCGGCGTTTCAACCGATTGTGGAACTTGCACGTTATGACAACGTCCACTTGAAACTATCGGATGTTGCTGGACGTTCACACCAAGCGTTTCCTTACGCAGATGTGCATCCGTTTATTGAGAAGTTGTTATCGGTTTTCGGAGCAGAACGGACGATATGGGGAACAGGCTATCCCGGTCATCACAGAGAAAAACACAACTGGCCCTCTTTAGCGCAGGAACTCCAACTCATTCGCGAAGGGCTTCCATTCCTGACAGATAACGATCAGGAACGAATTTTGGGTGGGACTGCGGCGCAAATCTGGGATTTAACGGCGTAGCCCCGTAATCCGCTAAGCTTGTGGAATCTCGACCGGCAGATCCAGCCGGTCACCCCACTCTTTCCACGAACCTATGTAGTTGCTCACTTTTGGATAACCCAAGAGCCGCAACACCAAATAGGCTTGGGAAGAGCGGTAGCCCCCCTGTCAGTAGCACATTACCTGTTTCTCCGGTGTAATACCCACGGCTTCATACATCTCCCGGAGTTCATCAGCAGGCTTGAATGCCCCCGCTTCGTCAAGGTTATTGAGCCACTCAATATGGATAGATCCGGGAATAGCACCTGCTCGCTCTGCGCGGGCAACTCTACCGTAGTGTTCATCGTCGGTGCGTGTATCAAGCGGTACAAAGTCGTTTCGGTTTAGCAGAACACGAATCACATCAGCGTCCATGTGGATATCGTGTTGAGGGTTTATCGGAAAAGGTGGCACCTCCGGTGGCTCAGCACCCGCTGTACTAATAGGTCCGTTTGCTGACAACCACGCCCTGAAACCGCCATCCAATAGACGGGTTTCGGGATGCCCCAAGTATTCGCAAAACCAGAATCCCCGCGAGGCGCGCGTTCCCGATATGTCTTCATACCATACAATCGGTTTACTCGGATCAAGACCGCGTTGTTGAAACAGGTATGCTATCATCCACATAAAGGCATCATACGTCTCTTTCCGAGTATCAATGAGGCTTAAACCGAACAAATCTAAATGAAGGGCACCGGGGATGTGTCCGCGTATATATTCATACGTCGGTCGCGTATCGACGATGCAGAACGTTTGGTCGTCGAGTGTGCCTTTCAATTCCTCAGCAGAGATAACCAGTTGAGGATTTACGTAACCTTTGTAGGTTTCCGTCATTAGGTAACTCCTTCTGAATTTTTTGTAGGATACATTTGCTGTCCTGTGTCCTACGCCGCTTTTGGTTTCTTTTTAACAAGTTTTATTGCCTTCCACCTTCCAGTACTGTACCAGAGCCACATCGCGATGCCTTGCACAACGTTTGAGAGGGCGATTCCTGACCAAACGCCATTAAGCCCAATGAAGTGTGAAAGTAGAATCACGAGTCCCAAACCAACGACGACCTGTGCCGCAAGTGTAATCACCATCGGAGAGAAGGTATCTCCAGCACCGTTGAGTGCTCTTCCTAAGATGAGGGAAAAGGCGATGAATCCGAACGTCGGGGACAGAAATTGTAGATAAACGATCCCGATCTCAATAACATTCGATTCCGATGTGAAAATCCGGATGAATGTCTGTGGAAAAAGGAAGAAAACTCCACCGATGACTGTCATGATCGCGGCACCTAAAAGGTTCGCCACTCGTGTTGATCTTTCGGCACGTTCTATCTGATTCGCACCTAAATTCTGTCCGACTAAGGGAACAACTGCGTTTGCAATGCCGAAACCGGGATTCATGACGAGGATCCGAAGTCGCATGCAGATCGTATATGCCGCGACAACCATCTTACCATAGGGTCCGATGACCCACAGGAAGCCGAGTCGCGAAATATGCCGCCAAAACCCTTGCATAGAACTATAAACACCGAGCCTTAAAATGTCAAGCATCTCCACGAGATCTACCTGATACCGAACGCTCCGAAATGAAACCGGGGCACGTCCACTCCAACAGAGATAGAATAGAATAATCACGCTCGCGCCGCGCCCGATAAGCGTCGCATACGCCGAACCTGCGACTCCGAGTTTTGGGAATCCCCATAAACCGAAAATCAATAACGGATCAAGCACGATGTTAATCAACGTTGCGAAGATCAGCACCACCATCGGAGTGATTGTATCACCACCGGCGCGAAAGACGGAGCCGAGCGTCATCGATACGAACATTGTACTAATACCGGCGAGAATGATATGCATGTAAGTCGTGCCGAGCCTCAGTACCTCCGGATCCACCATTCTGACGGCGAGTAAACCTTGTTCAGCCAAGGGGTAGCCGACGAGAGTTACACCAACAGAAAAAAAAACGGCTAACAGGATTGACTGCATAGCGATGTGCTCGGCTTGGGCGAGGTTCCTTGCTCCGAGATACTGCGCCACCATAATCCCCGCTCCCGTTGAAATGCCAAGCGAGAAAACCCCGATCAATCGGATTAAGTTTCCGCTCACCCCAACAGCCGCTATCGCGCCAGCACCGAGCCTTCCAACGAAGATCATATCGACGATATTGAATGCCTCTTGAAGCATGTAGCTGAGTATTATCGGTCCTGACAGCCGTAGCAGATGTCTTAGGGGACTCCCTCGGGTCAAATCGCCCCGTGTTTTTCTCATATCTTTGATGTTTTGGCTTTTCGTGCGTGCTGTTTCAATTTCCTTCCGTCCTGCTCTCTTGTCAAACTGAGGTTTAATAGACCCTTTCAGTATGATACTTCTGGACTTCACTATAGCAGAATTTCGTTGGGTTGTCAAGATAAAAGAGGATAGATCTCTGAATCACGACTTTTGATTCAAGGCAGACAAACCTTTCAATACCATCGAAAACTGGGTATTTCTGGTTTGCAGTTGTTTTTCTTTGACAGAATCGCGTAAATTCTGTTATAATGTTGTATATTTTTTGATAGGAGGCAAAGACATGAAAAATACAATATTGACTCGCAAGTTCTCATTCTTTGGGATTGTGTGTTTCTCAGTGGCACTGTCCATGTTACTCACACCCTTCGCCTTGGCGGCTCTCACAGATGGGCTTGTCCTACATCATTCTTACGATGAGGGAGAAGGCACACTCGCGGCAGACGCGAGCGGTAACGGACACGATGGTGAAATTTCCAATCCTGACTGGGATTCCGGAAGAATCGGCGGTGCCCTTCGCTTTGGCGGTGAAGGCAGCGACGCGTTCGTCACCGTTGAAAGCACAGACCTCTTGAACGTGAACGAATGTACGTTTGCCGCATGGATTAACGCTGATCATTGGACCGGCACGCGCCAGATTGTTGGCAAATCCGTTCACGGTGGATGTGCAGGTAGAACACAATACGGTCTATTCAGCGAAGGTGGGGTTTTCAAACTTCGTTTTGAAACCGAAGGTGGCAGAGCCGACATCTCAACCGATCTTCCACCGACAGGTGAATGGATTCACGTTGCTTTTACCAACGACGGCGAAACAGCAACAATCTATATCAACGCTGAAGCGGTTGTAGATGGCGAAGTACCGGGTGAACTGAAAGCCAACGACGATCCGTGGCGGATCGGGCAGGATTGTGAACGTCTCAATTATGTCTTCGCAGGCTTGATAGACGAGGTTTCTCTCTGGAACCGTGCTTTGAGTGCCGACGAAATTCTCGGCGCACAAGACTTAGGCGTGTCTGTTGATCCTCGTGCGAAATTAGCCACCACTTGGGTCAACATCAAAATTGCACAGTAAAACATTGTAAGCGCGCTTCCCAAGCGCGCCTACCTCTTTTTATGGTTGTCGGTTTTCAGTTATCAGTTTTCAGTTAGGAGGTTTTTGTTAAACTTAAGGACGTAGCCTGTAACGTAGTGGAGGGTGGATATACGAAGAGGCCCTTCATCCACCAGACCTACCTGATCGACCCGCAAGGTAAAATTAAAAATCCGCAAGGTAAAATTAAAAGATGTTTTGGGAACAGATAAAAAGACACTACGATGCCGGGTCTGCACACCAATTTCTCCTCCACTTTAACGTTCAAGACTTGCTACGTGACGATGTTTACGGCTACTTGCCGACTACAGAATATCTCATGGAGCAACTCAATGTGTTGGGCTGTGAACTCATCATGGGATATAATACATCACAAGGCATCCATTTACCTAATATTGGGCGATGGCAAGCGACCCAAAAAATGTTGGAGGTCGTCCCGAGATACGAGAAAACGGGTGCTTTTCATTTCCAGAGTATAGCGACATGGCTTCAGGCACTTCGGCATTTTCGGGAAGCTGAAGACGCAGATATCAATGAGCATGACATCGATCCGCAGGTCGCACGTCGAAGAATTAATACTACGCTGGCGTTCGATAAACCTCACGAAGACCCGTTCATGCACATAGATCCAGCACCTTCTGATGAACTGATGGAGAGATTGAATCATCTGTTCCGGCAAGACAGAGCGAGGGTTGGATTGGTTATCACTTTTCTGGAGCAACTTGCACCAAACGACCCTTCCCTGGGTAGTGCTTCTAACGATGACCTGCAACGCTTTTTCAACCAGATGCAAAATTGGGCATCCGACTTGGAAATCCGAAAGCGGAAACACATCATTCTGCTCCTCACGCATAACACGTTTGACATCCATCCAAATCTCACCGTGAATCCAGAGATCCCGCTGATAGAAATCCCGTTCCCAGACTATGAGCAACGTCGCCATTTTATTGAATATCTCCATGACATCTCGGATCTGTCGTCGCAAACGCGGGCAAGTCTTGGAAGCAAGCCTAACAGAGAGTCCTTGGCAGGCGAGACAATTGGGCTCAATTTGTTCGGTATTCACGATGTTGTGAAACAGGCAGAGTCTTCGCAACAGAAGGTGCGCGGTGAACCACTTGTGCAATACCGACGTGAGAGCATTAAGACTTTCAGTCACGGAGTGCTTGAACTCGGTGAAACCTACACGAATGCCTCTGCTGATGGCTGGTATGCAATGTGGACAATTAAGGATATTGCGGAGGGGATGAGACATCGGGATTTACGGCGCGTGCCGCGAGGTATGCTTTTTTTGGGTCCGCCCGGCACCGGTAAAGTCTACGCGGCGAAGTTGCTCGCAGGCGAAGCAAACATGACGTTTGTCCAACTCCGCTATGCCAGTCAGGTGGGTGAGGTAACGGTAAATATCAATGAGAACGGAAACACCTATGAGCGGAATCTAAATGCCGCCGTCAATTTCATCCGTGGTATTTCGCCGACAGTCGTTTTTATTGATGAAATTGAACAGGCATCGCCACGAACCGCAACGCATCCAGAAGAACAGCAACCGTTCCCACAGAGCCTCGTGAATGCTATTAGCGATCCATCTTTGCACGGGAGAGTGATATGGGTCGGAGCATCAAGCCGTCCAGACCTAATGCCGCAGATTTTTCGACGATATGGTATTTTCGACACCAAATTAATCCTGCTGCCACCAATCGCTGAAGGCAGAATAGAAATTTTAAAGATATTCTGTCAAGGACAAGCCGACGACCCACTCAATTTCCGAGAACTTGTCGGAGATTCAGAAACCGATGGATTGACTTCACGGGACCTGTTTATGATTGTTCAACGCGCAAATAACATCGCGAGACGCAATCAACGTGAAACACTCACAGATGCCGACCTCCGCCAAGCATTGGATGACTTCATACCCGACTATTCACCGGAAATGCAGCTTTTCATGGGATTGTTAGCGTTACGAGAAGCGAATTCCCGAATCATGATCCCAGACGGACTGTTGCCGCCATACCAAGAATTTGTAGATGGCAATCGAATTGATAAAACGGGAATTAATAGACGACTGATGGAGTTGAGCAATCAACTCGGTTTGAACATCTGATGCCTATCCCCTATTTCCGGCTGTAGGAGGGATCTCCGAATCCCGACTCCTTCTGCCTAACATTTTTTCTTGACAGGTGTTTCTCTGTTTGTTATAATAACCCAAATTGTTATCTACAAGGTTTTAGGAAACCTGTAGACCCTATTCTCATTGAAAATCCCTCATCTTTACCTAACAGGGAGGAAAACCTGATGAAAATGACTATTTGTTTATCCATCACACTACTTTTAGTGGTGGCACCTTTCGCTATGTCTATCGGTCCAGAAGAGTTTTTGGACGGCTTGGTCGTTTACCACCCTTATGACGAAGGCAAGGGTGATGAAGCAGAAGATCTCAGCGGAAACGAGCATCACGGTGTAATTGACAATCCGGAGTGGGTTGATGGCAAATTCGGGAAGGCGTTGGAATTTGGTGGTGAAGGCAGCGATGTTTTTGTCACTGTTGAAAGCACGCCCAAACTGAATGTGGATGCAATGACGTTTATGGCATGGGTTAACGCTGAACATTGGAACGGCACACGCCAGATTGTCGGTAAATCCGTTCACGGTGGGTGTGGCGGTAGAGTCCAATACGGACTGTTCAGTGAAGGCGGCACTTTCAAACTCCGTTTTGAAACCGAAGCGGGTCGCAACGACATTTCAACCGCTTTGCCTGACACCGAGAAATTCATCCATATCGCTTTCACCAACGACACCAAGAAAGGCATAATCTACATTGACGGCAAAGAAGAAGTTGATGGGGATGTTCCCGGTAAACTCAAAGGCAACGATGATCCGTGGCGCATAGGACAGGATTGTGAGCGTCTTAACTACGTCTTCGCTGGCATTATTGACGAGGTCCGTCTCTGGAATCGTGCCCTGAGCGAGGACGAGATCAATACGTTCATGGAGCAGGGCGTGGACGCACTCGCTGTTGAAGCCGCAGGGAAACTCTCTACAACCTGGAGTCGTCTGAAAGCGGGACGTTAACACTGAAATTCACAACTCATTTTTTTATTGGGCGAGGTTTCCTGGGAGAAATACCCAAGCAAAAACACTTCGCCTATTTTCCTTGTTCCGATCAAAGGGTCGGTCACTGTAGCAGGGCTATAATTACGATTTATCACAATGTGGTCCCCGTGCCTATACCCAGTTAAGAAATTAGCACAGAGTATGTAGTCCGTAACGTAGTGGAGGACGGGCTTAAGAGCGGTGTGTCAAATCCCAATCTCGCGTTGTTCTTCCGCAAGGTAAAATTAAAAGTGTCTGAAACTTTAAAAACAATTTCATGTAGAAATTGCAATGCGCAACTTGCAGTAGAAATGTTCGCTAAAAATTTCAAAGTCTGTCCACACTGTGATTACCATCACTATATGAGTGCTCATGAGCGACTCAACCTTATCATAGACACGGATAGTTTTGAGGAATACGATGCCAACCTCTACTCTATTGATTCACTGGAATTCCCAGAATATCCTGAAAAACTGGAGAGAGATGTTGCTAAAACGGGACTCAAATCTGAAATGCTCTCCGGAATAGCGAATATCGGGGGGTATCCAACCGCCATTGCGATTGGAGATGTCGGATTTATAGGAGGCACGTGTGGCTCTGTCATCGGCGAAAAAGTTACCCGATGTATTGAGCGCGCCCTTGAAAATCAATTGCCGTTAGTGATAGTCTCCGTGAGTGGCGGGATGCGAATGCAAGAAGGCACGCTCGCTCTAATGCAGATGGCAAAAACTGCTGCCGCTTGCGCTGAGTATGCCAAATCTGGAGTTTTTTATATCTCCGTTGTCACCGATCCAACGTTTGGTGGTGCGACAGCCAGTTATACCTCACTCGGTGACGTGATTGTCGCTGAGCCGGGGGCACGAATCGGCTTCGCGGGTCCGTTAGCCGTTGCCAGTCTCCGTGAGGAACTTCCCGAAAACTTCCAAAAAGCAGAGTCATTACTGGAGCATGGATTCATTGACTCGATCGTTCACCGGGCGGATATGCGTCAGATGCTTATAGATTTGATTGCCTTCGCTTCCTAAATGCGTGGAATTGTCTCCTCTTTAGGACTTACGCACTGTAGCATAAACTGTCAGTTTGTGCTATGTAGGGAATCGCTAACTCACACTTACGTCTACAGACACTACCGTCGTAAGAGACGGAATGCCTTATTTTGCGTAAGTCCTGCTCTTTTTCTCCATCCGAAAATAGAATTTGTGGACTTATATTGCAAATCAAGGGAATAGTCGGTTTTTCCTCCCAATCCTTTAGGTTTGGGAGGAAAAACCGCCCTCTTGGAAAGGACCAGAACGTGAAAATATATTCGACATTCAGTCCGAAATGTAGTATAATGAGAGTATCAGGTTGGAGACCAGCATACGACGCGTTACGCCTCGGTAACGTGCTGGTTTCCTCCCATTTGGTAGGGGATAAACGCCTGATACCTGATATACCATGAAATTAACGTTTGTCTACCCTATGTATCCTACGAAAACACAGGAACAAAAATTGTTATTGTGGTTTGACCACTTGTGCGAACTCCAGAACTCTGCGCGCCACGATAGGCTTGTTGCCTATGAGACGGAAGGTATTTTTGTTTCGCTCTCTGACCAGCAAACCCTTCTCACAGCCGCCCGTGAGAAATATGATGATTTCCGCGCCGTGCCACAAGATTTCCAGAACCACACATTGCGAAGAACCGACAAAGCCTTTGCCGCGTTCCGCAAACGTTGTAAGAACGGAGATACCCAAAAAGGGTATCCTCGCCATAAAAGGCGTGTGCGTTCTCTGACATGGAGTCTTCGCAAATATACCAAAGTTGTTCGTCAAAAGACGAAAAACACTGATAAGCAGACGATACGCATTCATGAGAACCCAATAATAGAGACTACTTTTAGGCACAATCGCTTAAAAGTGCCGAAGTTAGGCGAAGTCAAGATACGCATGCACCGTCCTCTACAAGGTGACCCGAAAGAGGTAACACTCGTCAAGAAAGCAAGTGGCTGGTATGCCCATATCTCTTGTGAGATACCTGACACTCCGAAAGTTGAACCGACACACGCAATCGCCGTTGACGTTGGCATTGCGCATTACTTGACGACTTCTGAAGGCGAAAAAGAGGAGAATCCTCGTTGGTATCGTCAAGCAGAAGGACTTCTCCGAAAACACTCTAAAGACCTTTCCCGAAAAAAAAAAGGAAGCAACCGAAGGAAAAAACAGCAACATAAACTCGCATTGCACCATGAACGAACGACAAACAAACGTAAGGACTTTATCGGCAAACTCGTCTATAAACTCTACCACCACCAGAAAAACAATGTCTTAGTGTCAGAAGATTTAAGCGTATCAAACATGGTAAAGAACAAACACCTCAGCAAGAGCATCAGCGACGCGTCTTGGGGAACGTTCTTTCAGTGGGCTGGAAACATAGCCGAAAGAGACGGTTTCCATTTCCACCGAGTCAATCCCAAAGAGACTTCGCAAACTTGCTCGGCTTGCGGTGAAAAATCGCCAAAGAAACTCTCGCTGGCGATACGCACCTTTGATTGTAGTTTTTGTGGCACGTCTTTAGACCGAGACCACAATGCTGCGTTAAACATACTCTTACGGGCGGCTTGCGCCCATCGTGGAGAGCGTTGGGTTCCCGAGCTCTATGAAGCGAGAAACACGAACAAAGCACGAGACTCGGGCTTAGAGAACACCAGACAACTCCTATTGTTTGATGGACTCTTAACAAGCCAAAGTCTTTAGGCTTGGGTACATTGACGAAAATAATGATAGACTGGAGGTTTGATCGTGGACGATTTAACTGGTAAAACTACGTTTGTAACCGGTGGTGCTCAGGGAATTGGGCTGGGGATTGCGAAAGCCTGCCTGAAGCATGGAATGCGGGTAGTACTTGCGGACATCAAAACCGAGCAACTCAAGGTAGCTGAAGTTCCCTGAATAGCGTTCGGTTCACACCCATTCAATCCAATTTACGATGCTCTGCGTCCCACTCTTTCCACGTCGGCTTACGACCTTCAGTGAGAACGACAAGCGGCACCCGACGACCCCTTAAAACTTTAGTTTTCACGAATTCGGCGGCTTCGCGCGCTTCGGCAGTCAAGTCTGCTCGGTCGGGTGTGGGAAAGTAGCGGAAGTCGATACTCCAACGGGATTTTCGCGTCGTGTTCACTTTGCTGGTATGTACGCAGAGGTTCGACATGAACAAAGCACCACCCGGTTTGAGAGGAATAGGCACCGGCGTGCCACGTGTCTCAACATCTTCTTCCATCCGGACGTTTGAATCCGCACCGCGCGCACCGTCCAGCAAACCCCAACGGTGACTACCCGGAATCACCCAGCAACATCCATTTTCGACTGTCGCCTCCACCAGCGGCACCCATACCGTAACCATGTGGAGACCGCCTGTGTGTTTCTCCTTCTTCCCGATAGTCGACTGGTCCAAATATTGGCTGTCTTGGTGCCATGGGAACGAAGTAATCACGCTTCCCGGGAGTTTCGTCCGTAACGCAGGCGTGCCTATATTCGAGACTTCAGGTCCTAAAAGAAGACGAAGCACATCCAGAACGCCAGGGAGGTTATAGAGGTCGTAAAACTCACGTCCATACATACCAAAAGACCAGTTGCGGGGTAGTATATCCAACTCTTCGCAGATCGCAGCGTAGCGTCGCTCAAAGGATTCGTCTTCATAACGCGACGATAGCTTTCCTTCACTATGTAGCTCACGGCTATACGTATCAACCTTCGCCTTGATAAAGTCGCGAATCGGCTCTAAATCCCTACCATCGATAAGATCCCTAACTACCACATAACCGTCCTGCTCATAAGCGGTCTTAATTTTCTGATCTGCCATTAATTGATCTCCTTGTATCACTCAGCCCGTAGCTCGTAATGAAATGGAGAGCGGATTTCAGAAAGAAACCTCAAAGTTCAACGTCACGCTCTCTAACCGCAAGGAATAATTAAAAACCTTCCGTCGCTGTTGCACAATCTCAAGGGATATGTTATCATGAATGCTTAGCAGACGCAACATAATTGAGTTTTTCTAACCAACACACATAGGAACCGTTTCGGAGATGATTTGGTGAACACAGCCAGAAAAATCGTTGCAATCGGTGGTGGAGAACTTAAAATGCTGGAAACCGCTGACATCGACAGACGCATCGTTGAATTGACTGGAAAAGCACGACCAAAGGCACTCTTTATTCCGACCGCCAGCGGCGACGCGGCTGGATACGCAGAGACTTTTGAGACGTGTTACGGTGAGCATTTCGGTTGCCAAACGCGCATCCTCAATCTAATTCAAAGTCCTCCAGCATTTGAGAAAATGTCAGCGTTGGTGTTGGATTCAGATCTGATTTATGTCGGTGGTGGAAATACCTACAGGATGATGAAAATATGGCGGTGGTTGGGGTTGGATGCGGTGTTAGTGGAAGCTGTGTCTCGTGGTATCGTCCTGTCAGGTCTCAGCGCAGGCGCGATCTGCTGGTTCAAATACGGTTGCAGTGACTCTCGTTCCTTCTCCAGTAGTTTAGAGTGGGACTACATCCGTGTGAGCGGGTTGGGGTGCATCAATGCTGTATATTGTCCCCATTATCATTACGAAAAGCGGGAAGATGCCTTCTCGAAGATGATTGAAAAACGGGGTGGTATCGGGATCGCCTGCGACAACAACGCTGCGATTGAGATTGTTGAAAACCGTTACCGCGTGCTTACCTCTACACCGGATGCAAAGGCATACAAACTTTTCAAACAGAACGGACGTGCTATTGTTTCGGAGTTACCTCAAGAGAGTGAACACACGCCTTTAGATGAGCTCTTAAAACGAAGATAACATTGATAGAAATCAAGGATTCTCGACCTGTTATCGTATGCAACCGCGTTATAAACTTGACTCACGAACTTTTCATAGCAAACTTCATAGCAACTTCATAGCAAACTTTGACGAAAATCGTCAAAAACCCAAGCGTGGTATAGATTTATAGTCTTTCGTGAAACTTAATGATTTCTCGATTTGCTATGAAAACTGTGAAATTATAGGAAACTTACGCAAGATTTCTTCGTTTGCTTGTGAGGCTCTGCGATTTCAAAATATGGCAGAGGATTCCATCCTTTCATCCTTCAATATCTGTTTTATGCGTAAGTCCTAATCAAATTTAGTTGGATTGTACCTGTAATACCTACTGATTCTTTCAACCGATTTCATATACGAAAAGGAACATACATGAAAATCACCGATGTAAAAGCGATGACACTCAAGGGGTACAAACAGTGGAACTACGTCCAGATCGAAACGGATGACGGATTGACTGGGATAGGCGAGGCGCATCCTGGTGCGGGAATCGCTGAAATTATCCTGCAATTTAAGAAGACACTCGTCGGTGCGGACCCAAGAAATATAGAACCCCTCTACCACCGAATGATTGGTGCCGCCAGCAACCGATACGCAATGGGTTTATCGGCTATCGGTGGGATAGAGACCGCACTGTGGGATCTGCTTGGAAAGAGCCTCGGCGTACCTGTCTATCAACTGTTAGGTGGAAAGTATCGGGAGCGTATTCGGCTCTATGCCGATGTCGGACATGGGAAAAGAAACACCCCGGAAGGCTGGGCACAGCGCGCTAAAGAAGGCGTTGCAGACGGCTATCAAGCAATCAAATTCGATATCGATAACTCTGCAAACGAACTCAAGCAGGATGCAGTCAATAGGGAACTCAGTACAGCGGAATTACAGAAAATGACCTCGTTAGTCGCTGCTGCGCGGGAAGCGGCTGGTGATGGAATTGACATCAGTATTGACTGTCACAGCCTATTCAGCACGCATTCCGCGATGAAACTTGCTGAACGTTTGGAACCATTCGATTTAATGTTCTTGGAGGACCCTGTGCCGAATGATAACGTCGAAGCGATGGCAAAAGTCACTGCCGCGTCCTCTATTCCTATCTGTACCGGAGAATTCCTATTTCGTCGAGACGGTTTTAGAGAACTCATTCAGACGCAAGCCTGCGATATGCTACATGTCGATGTGTCTGGAACAGGCGGGATACTTGAGGCGAAGAAGATTGCGGATCTGGCAGACCTCTATTACATCCCATTTGCGGCACACAATATCACATCACCAATCGGGATGACGGCAACGGCGCATGTCTGTACCGCCGTGCGGAATTTCATCGTTATGGAACTCCCATATCACGCAGATCAGGTTGAATGGCGATGGGATCTCGCAATTTCCGACGAACCGCTTATGCAGGATAGCGCGTTTGTAGTACCGGAGCAACCAGGACTCGGTGTCGAGATCGACGCGGACGTTGCAAGGGAACATCTCATGCCCGGGTCTGACCATTTTGGCATCGCCTAAACTCCAGCGACAGGTGTATTTTGGGCATACATCGCTTTCTGCTAACGCGGTTCCCTACCTCGTTCCCGATAAGGTTACTGCTTGCTTTTGATGTTTCCCCACAACGTCACCAACTTTTCTTCTGGTGAAACCGCTAAGGGGATCGGCTGCCAAGCGGGACCCCTATTCCTTCCAGGCTGATTATGAGTGAGATTCACAGGATTGGAACCGTCGTCATCCATTACATAGATGTCAACCTCACCCTCTCGGTCAGACGTGAAAGCGATTTTCGTTCCGTCTGGAGACCATGCCGCATTATCATCAAAGGCAAATAGGTTGTGAGTCAGTTGAATGGTGTTAGAACCATCGGCATCCATCACATAGATTTCAAAATCACCATCTCTGCCTGAAGTGAAGGCAATGCGCTTGCCATCTGGAGACCAATCAGCAGCCCTGTCCCACGGCTCCAGGTTTTTCGTCAGTTGAATCGGTCTACCCCCTCCGGCTTTTACCACATAGATTTCACGATCACCGTCCCGGTCTGAGGTGAACACTATTTTTGTTCCATCCGGGGACCAATCTGGGTGACGATCTGCTTTTGCATGCCGTGAGAGATTCCTGGGATTAGCACCATCGGCGTCCATGGTATAGATCTCTTCGTTCCCTATGTTTGAGCCGTAGACGATTTGCGTTCCGTCCGGAGACCAATCAGCACCAAAGTCGCCTGACGAGTTTCGCGTAAGATTGATACGGTTTGTCCCATCAGCATTTATCGCATAGATATCGTAAACGCCCTTTGGGTTCGAGGTAAAAGCGATGCGCTTGCCGTCTGGAGACCAAGTGGGACTGCTGTCTGCTGCAGGGTTATCAGTAAGTCTGACAGGGTTTGTTCCATTGGTATTCATCACATAGATTTCAGAATTACCATCTCGGTTTGAAGTAAAGGCGATCTTCATATCAGCCGCTGATATCTGAACTACCAATACGATCAAAAGAACTGCTGATACTGCTAAAAAACATTTAGGAAGCGTCAACTTCATGGTTTACCTCCTTAGCAATCTGAACGGAAACCCTTGAGTGCCTTGTATTTTTAACGAGCGTTGGGTATGAGTGTTTACACGGACGCTCAAGAAACAAGTAGAAAAAATTATCCGGGTAGGGCACCTTGGTAATTCACGCTTGTAAACATCCCGATGATCATCCAAAGCCCCACAATGCCAAACTCACCGATGATCAGTCCCATAAACAATGGTCGAAGTCTTCGATAGGATCCAATCCCACCTGATTTCAGTGCCAGATACTTCAAAAACCAGCCAATACATATACAAGACCAGAGGAAATAGGAGGAATAAACCGCACCCATCACATATCCAATCGGATGAAGTTGCCACCACATAAATTGACGCTGCATAATCAGTAAAAAGCCAGTGATTCCGGCTCCTAAAAGCATACTGTACGCTTCCCCTAATTTCGCGTCTTTCGGATACTGAATCAGTGAAACGATATGATTGAAGTATCTCGGTGATCCGACGAAGGGACCCCTCTGCAAATTTAAGCCGCCTTTCTCATAAATCAAGGGCAACGATGCCGCATAAGAGACAACGATAGCAACAACAATAGCCAGGACCATCGCCCCAAGGACGCTTCTTCGATTTAATCCAACCGGATCCGCTGCCTTAAAGCCGTGTAGAACGCTCGGCATCAAAATACCGCCCCAATCTCGCATCATTACCCGCTGGAATCCTAAGAATGCCAAACTGTTTGCGTTAATGATTCTCGAACCCGCAATAATTTCAAAGTATTCTACGGGATACATCGGTGCTTGGATCAGTAGCATCCCACCGTTGACGACCATCCACGACAGTGCTGTAGAAGCAATCAGGAACAGCACAATAATGCTACACGCGACCCAAAGCGACATCCCCCCATAGACACAGAGTCCCGCAAGCAACAGGAAACTAAACACTGTTCCCAGAACTGCCCATCTATACGGCAATACTTCATCAGAATCGTCGATCGTTGTGGAATCAGAAGACTCCAGAAACGTTCGTTTCAGGAGATCTGTGATATGGGTCCGACTGTTAAGTAGAAAGGCGAGAACCATAACCACGTATGCCGCCATTGTCTGTCCTCTGGCAGAGATCCATGGGCTGATTGGGATCGCGAAGGCGTTGATGATGATGTACTGTAACTTGAAGAATAGGAAGAAAAACCAGCAACTGAAAGACACCTCCATGGCGAGAAAGTAGGTTATACCGATAACCGAGAAATAGAGAAAGAACCGAAATTGGGGCCACCAACCCATCACAATCCATGGACGCTCCGTGAATGGGGTGTACAAATCATACCGATTCGGAATACGCGGAAGGGCTGGGAAATACTCGTGCAGTCCGTTGAGTAGATGAAAGAAGGCAGCGATTCCAAAACCGACCCACACGAGCCGATTCCTGAACAAACTGTTCAGACCCGCGTGCATTGAGGTTTGCTGAACCATCTCCACAGGCACAGTCACCAGCGGGAAGATGAACCTTTCGCGCTCAACCCACTGTTTCCTTAACACAATCGATACGCAGATCGTCAGCGAATAGAACAATAAGATAAAAACTGTCCAAACAAGGAGCGGCTTTGCCCAGAGTCCCCAAGGGACAATTGATTCTCCTTCATAGAAATCGGTGACCGCATGCTCATCCCACACAATTAACCATCCAGGGAAGTGCGGATGAAGCGTTTCTGCCCATTCATTCTCAGGTGTCGCGAAATAGACGGGTGCCGCCAGATAGGGAAGTAAATACCCGATCATCCCTTTTGATGGAATCGCTGAACTGATGACCATCATAACCCAGACTGTCATCAATTCGCCCGGATTTAGCACCGCTCGGGGAAATACTTTTTTCAGAATGGGATTGACGACCAGAGTAAGAAAAATTAGTGTGAACACTGTCCCCAAAGGAAAATGATTTCCGGCGATATCTGTGCCTTGGAGATAGTAGTCGTTATAGGGGGTAATTGCTGTCTGGATAATGACGAGTGCCAAACCGATCAGAACCGCTCTCACGCTCATCTATATTCCCCCCTTGTGTTCCTTCTATCAGCTAAGAATTCTTGTGAACCATTCTATCAAATCCTCTCTTTTTGATTAAGGAAAATCTTGCGACCCACTTCGGGCTTAAAATGACCATCAATTTACTGATAACTATCTACGGCTTATCGCCAAAATCGGGCTCTTTCGCCGGTCGCACCACCCATGCGGCAAATGCCGCCTCAAACGCCATTGTCGTGTCTCCAAGATAGAGGTGCTGGATACTTTCTATCGGGACCGTTATTCCTCCGTAGATCGGCGAATGTCCCAACAACGCATCGTCTTTGATCTCAAGCGGTTCAAAAATCAGAATTGAACCATCGGTTAACCTGATAGAGACCTCAGAGGAGTTGTCAGTTGTCAGTCGTCGGTTATCAGTTAAAGATAAAGAGGGCTTTGGTTTAACAACTCCATCTTTTAACGGACGACTTCTTTGCTGATTGCTGATGGCTTCTTTGCTAATATCGACCACCCGTGCTACACGGTCTACAGGGACGGAAAACTGCCGTAGTTTAGAATCAAACTGAATCGTTTCTCCATTGAAACCCAGCAACTTCCCACGTTTCATATCCCCGTTCTCCGCCACGAGAATATGGTCCGGTGGCGTGTCGCGGTTGAAACGCGGAACAGTTAACGCACGTTCCAATTTTACGTCTAACTGATGATCTTGCGAGTTGCTGTTAAGTTCCAGTTTCCTACCATTCAATATGATTTTTACTTCGCCATCTTTTACCACATCTACTTTGCCACCTTCCTTCAAAAACACCTCTAAGTTCGGTAGTTCGTCCCCTTCTACCCAAAGTTCCTTACCGTTGCCTTCTATGTTCCATTCAATCTCATCGATTTTGATATTTTTTCCGTGTCCAATAACGGTATAAGATCCTTTACTGTTTGTAGAATGTATCCTGTCAGTATAGTTCGCGTGTGTTCTACCAGAAAATTCAAGTGCTTTCACATGTGTCGAATCCATAAGGTGTGTGCTGAGAAAAGGAGACTCGAAGCCAACGTTCATCGCATCGTATGACGAGATTTGACACGGAATGATCTCCCCGCTCTTCAGGTGCAATATGTGGCGAAACTGTGCCGTGTCGAAGGGATACATCTTCGAGGCACGTCTATTGTTGCGTTCTATGTGGGCTCTCCGAACCTTCGCCAGTCGTACGGCTTCCGACGCACCGATGGGTTTCCAGCGAATGAACGGGAGAGACTGATGAACTTCGTTCATTTTGCTCTCCTTATCTTCCACATCGAATAGCACGCGCCCCCGGAGATTCCCCGACGGGTGAAATAATCTATCTTCGTCTTCAATCTGTCCCTGGTTCTTGGGACCGCTTAATTCCACACGAAGCAGTGAAGCACCCGCAAACACACATTCTATCGGTTCATTTGAGAACGCAGTCTGTAACAATACACTCTCTGGATTCACCTGTGCAATCTTGCCGCGCAAAACCGCCCCGTCGGGATATGTCAAGGCAACGGGTTGTTCCATTTCGACGAACGCCGCACTCGGCTGAACAACACGGTCAATTTGTTGGATGTCGATGTCATACCGATTCCCATCTTCATCAAGAACATAAGTACTTTCTTTTTCGACAAACAACTTACCATAAACGACTTGCCCATTCATCATGTGAACTCGCGGCTTGGAAGGATCGACTTGTTGTTTTGTGGAACCAATAGGCTGCCGATAAACCCTTAACCGCCGCACCGTCAAATTTTGGCCTCGATTGTGGACATAGGGACCGGATTCCTTAACAGTCTGTCCGACCTCGTCCAATTTCAGCAGCAAGTTGCCAGCAAAATCGAATACCTCCAGTACATCGGTGTCCCCATCATAAGCAAGACGCAAGCGGAAATTTCGCCGATCCGGCTGAATCGTCAATACAGGTTCGAACAGCGTGCCTTGAACGACTACGAGTTCGTTAACCCAAGTTTCCAACCGCAATGCCTCATATAGATTTTTGCCAAGCGCGAAAACAAAGCCCGGTGGACGCGTCGCAGATGCTAACTCCAAGTCAATCTCAAAACGTTGGGGCCAGTCAAGGGCGTGAAAAATCTTTGACTTGACTTTATCTGTCCGTGGATGACCACCGCGATCCGCATACCAATCCGGTAGCGCATTCCTACCAAACAGCAATATGGGCTGGTTCGCATCCCGTTTGGGTAATTCCCAATTCGTCAGTTGGGAACCGTCGAAGATCAGATTCGGGTGCACCCGACGTTCAAGGGTATAGATTGCCTCACGATTCACTCGAAACCGACCGTGTCGCTCACTGGAGAAGAGGAAGGTCTCCTCATCCGAATCAACTATGTCAGCGATCCAGATATCCCCTGCTACAGTGCCGACGCGAAACGCCCCCATCGCGGGTGTAGACTGTTTTGGGAAAACAATCGAATCCAGTACACCAATATCAACGACCAGATCATCCGAAAAATAGGGGGATGCCCAGCGAATCTGCCCAACCGCACTTTCCAGTAACTGACCGGGAAGGACATCACCATTTTTCCAACGCAACGTTTGCATATCGGATTGCAAGATCTCTGTTTGCTGCGCCTGTATTATTGGATCCCATGATACCACCAACGCCACGGTAACCACAACAAGCAGTCTTTTCAGATTCCATTGCATCATATCTCTCCTTATATTGGTTATCGGTTCGTTCCGCTGCGCTCCACTTTTGGTTATTGGTTATAAATTAAGAGTCTCTCGCTAAATGATAACCTCTTAACTTACAACCTAAAGGTTTTTCGCAGACGGGGAAGCCCATAAGGGAAACCTCATACTGTTGATTCACCGAACCTATAACCTACAACCCTTTTCGTAGAAAAACTGAACCGACCGCTGATAGCCATTCATTAAAAAAACGGAACTGAACTGTAACACACAGTTTTTGAAATTTTTTAGAAATAACTTTCACGAGAATTTGATTGTGTGACAAAACTCCCT
>JAAXHD010000284.1 GCA_012271015.1 Candidatus Poribacteria bacterium
GAACGCGGCAGTTCTGTCCCCGGTGAATTTATGGCATGCCCGCACGGGATCTGGTTGGATTCGCACGGCGATATGTACGTCGGCGAAGTTCAAGCAGACGCACGTCTTCAAAAATTCATTCGACAACGGTAGACCGGTTTTCTAAGACGCATTTTTTACACCGCATCGTCATAGGGCGAGGTTCGGAACCTCGCCAGCATTAGGTTATTGTAGGGCGAGGTCTCTGTGCCTCGTCCGTTCCTACATTTAGGTTGAGCATCATGGCAGAAGGCTTCTCATTTTTCCAGAAAGTGAATAAGGATTTTGACAAGGCTGCCCGATTCACTGACTATCCGCGCGGGCTTTTGGAGCAGATAAAGATTTGTAATAGCTCGTGCCATTTCACATTTCCGATAAAACGGGACGATGGAACTATCCAAACCATACACGGCTGGCGAGCGGAACACAGCCATCATAAACTTCCGACGAAAGGTGGTATCCGTTACAGCACCCTCGTTAACGAAGACGAGATAATAGCACTTGCGGCATTGATGACCTACAAGTGTGCGCTTGTTGACGTGCCGTTCGGCGGTGCTAAAGGTGGTATTCAACTGGATAGACGCGAATACTCCGAAAGCGAATTGGAGCGCATTACCCGCCGTTACACGTATGAACTGATCCAAAAAAATTACATCGGACCCGGGGTAGATGTGCCGGCACCGGATTTCGGAACTGGTGAGACTGAGATGGCGTGGATCCTGGATACCTACATCACAATGGCACCTGACAAACTGAATGCTATCGCATGTGTAACAGGTAAGCCGATCGAACAAAACGGGATTCATGGGCGGAAAGGTGCTACTGGACGCGGAGTCGCCTTCGGTTTACAAGAAGCATGCAGGTTTGCAGAGGATATGAAACCGCTTGGGCTATCCCCTGGTTTACACGGAAAAAGCATCATCATCCAAGGGTTTGGTAATGTCGGTTACCATGCTGCCAAATTTCTGATGGAGGCGGATGCAAGCGTCATTGGGATTATTGAGCGAAACGGCGGTATCTATGATCCACAGGGATTTGATGTCGAAAAAGTCGCCGCGTATCGTGCGGAAACCGGATCAATACGAGGGTACCCGGGTGCTGAACGCATTGAGAATCCGAGTGATGGTCTGGAATTAGCCTGTGATATTCTCATTCCCGCTGCGCTTGAAAATCAAATCACAGCAGAAAACGCGCCCCGAATCAAAGCCGCTATTATCGCTGAAGCTGCGAATGGACCCACAACACCAACTGCCGATGAAATTCTCCAAAAACGAGGGATTATGATTATACCGGACACCTTCCTCAACGCAGGGGGTGTTACCGTTTCCTATTTCGAGTGGCTTCGGAATCTATCGCATGTACAATTGGGGAGGCTCGGCAAACGTTTTGAAGACCAAACCCAACACGCGATGCGTCATGCTATTGAAAAAGCGACTGGCTATAAGTTCTCAGAAGATGAACGTGAGTTGATACACGGTGCCGATGAGGAGGATATCGTAAACTCCGGACTTCAGGATACAATGATAACTGCCTATCAAGAGATACGTGAAACCCGCCTACAGTACAGCCGCAAAAACGGTACTGTGGATTACCGAACGGCGGCATTTATCAATGCGATTCATAGGATCGCACAGTCCTATATGCAACTGGGAATTTTTCCATAGAAGGAACGGAGAGATCGCGTTTTGTCTGAATAATCACGTTGCGATTCGCGAAAGGGGGGATACAAATGGCTTATAGCAACTTTACATTAGAAGGGGTATTGTCAACCTTTCAATTGGAAAAGGTTGAATCGGTCGGGCTCTTTTCTGAAATAGAGCCCGTGGCACCGCGTCCACATTTCAAAGCAGAATTAGCGGAAAAGGCGATCTTAGCTGCTACCATTGGAACAGAGAAAGCCCGTTCAGAACTGATTGTCGCCGACGTGCTATTTGAACTTCGCAAGCATTTAAACAGCCGCATCAGTCTCTTTTCTGGAATTGATTTCAGTGTTGACGCTGAGAACGACTTGACAGGTATCTGCGATTTTCTAATCAGCCTATCTCCAGGGCAATTGCTGGTAGATGCACCCGTCATCGTCCTTGTCGAAGCAAAGAAAGAAGACTTGATCGGAGGTCTCGGACAATGCATCGCTGAGATGCTCGCCGCTCAACGCTTTAATGAAAAAAAAGGAAATAACATTCCTTGCATTTATGGCGTTGTCACTTCAGGGACAGATTGGCTATTCCTTAAATTGGCAGAAAAGTCTGTGCATGTTGATTTGACTATCTACCCAATTGCACAGTGTGACAAAATTCTCGGTATCCTTATGAACATGGTGGCTCAAAAAGCGTAAGACCTTCGAGCCCCTCTGATGGAGAAAAAATGATATCATTGAGTGTAAACGTCAACAAAATCGCAACCTTACGAAATTCGCGAGGCGGTGATATTCCGGATGTGCTCACCGCCGTCGATACCTGTATCACCGCTGGCGCGCAAGGGATTACTGTCCACCCGCGTGAGGATCAGCGGCATATCAGACCTACAGATGTGCAGGACATCGCCGAACGGTTAACAGAAATCAATACCCAAAAAAGCCCCAACACTGAATATAATATTGAAGGCGATCCGAGACCCGATCTCATTGACATGGTACTACGCACAAAACCGACGCAATGCACGCTTGTCCCTGTTGTCACAGGCGAGATAACGAGCCACACCGTCTGGGATATCCGCAAAGATGGCGATATGTTGAAACCGATCATCGAAACGTTGAAAAATGCGGATATCCGTGTGAGCCTATTCAGTGGAACCGATGTGGAACAGATAGCAAGGACGCATGACATCGGCGCAGACAGAATTGAACTGTATACTGCCCCTTATGCGATGGCAGAGACAAAGACGGAAATCGAAGGCGAGTTCGCGTTGCTGGAAACTGCGGCGGTGAAAGCAGTGGATTTAGGGCTTGGTGTCAACGCAGGACACGATCTCAATCTTGAAAATTTACCATTGATGCAGAAATTAACGGGACTCCTTGAAGTTTCTATTGGGCATCATTTGATGGCGGATGCGCTCTATATCGGATTGGAAGCCGCTGTCAAAGCCTATCGACGTGCGTTGGGGCAGCAGACGACATGACAGAATCCAAAACATGTGCCATCTTCGACTTAGATGGCACAATCATTCGTCTCTCCTCAGAGCAGGTTTTTCTGACGTATCTGCTGAACCACGGTGAGATCCCTATACCGAATTTGCTTGCGTGGACATCCAATTTTCTGAGGGTTAAGTCCCTGTCAGTAGCGAAATCTAACAAAATTTACCTCCGCGATTTAGAAGAAGATCACATCCATGAGATTGCACGCCGCTGCTTTGTTGACCCATTGCGTGCAAGTATCGCGCCCCACATATCCGAATTGATTCACGCCCACCGCGCCGAAGGCCGAACAGTCATTCTCATGTCGGGTTCGTTGTCGTTCCTCGTCCAACCATTTCATGAGCATTTTCAAACCGATATGATGGTCGCTCACGAATTGGAGGTGGTCGATGGAAGGTTTACGGGAAAACGCATCGGACTGCATCCTTTCGCAGAAAACAAAGCGACACTTGCCCAACAACTCGTAACTGAACACGGTTTTGACCTGAGTGATTCTTATGCATACGGAAATCACCACACCGATGCATACAAACTGGAATTGTTCGGACATCCAGTCGCCGTCAACCCGGACCGACACCTTAGACGCATTGCGACGGAAAAGGGTTGGGAAATAGCAAAATGAGACTTGAAAAGTATATTGCTACCTCAGGAATCGCCTCTCGACGGTCGGTGAAAAAGAGCATCCAAGCCGGTTTCGTCACTGTCAACGGCGAACCCGTTTTGGTTCCGGGACACCCAGTTAACATAGGCATCGATGCTGTTGAATTCGAGGGGAAACGGGTTGAACCCTTATCAGAACACATCTATCTGATGCTGAACAAACCCGCAGGCTACCTAACGACGCGCCGCGATGAACGCAGGCGACCTACCGTCATGGATCTCGTCGCAGATCTGTCTGATACCCTCTATCCTGTCGGACGCTTGGACTTGGAGACCGAAGGACTTCTTCTTTTTACAAACGATGGAGACTTTGCTTATCGGTTGCTACATCCGAGCCATGAAGTAGAGAAAATTTATCTCGTGTGGGTGAAGGGTGTGCCGAGCGACGATGCGGTTCAACGGTTGCGTCAAGGTGTCACGATTCCGAGCGGCACAACGGCACCAGCGAAGGTCAAACGTTTAAAAGTAAGTAAAGATAGCGCGACAACGAAATTTGAGATAGTAATTCACGAGGGGAAGAAACGACAGGTACGTTTAATGTTTAAAGCCGTGGGGCATCCGGTAATCCGTTTGAAACGGGTCCGAATCGGTAATTTGAGGTTAGGCAATCTTCCGTCTGGAGGGTATCGATTTCTAACCTCAGCGGAGATCTCCGAGTTGATGCCGTAGGTGCGATATAAAACCGCACCTACCGGGGATTGTTAGTGAGACCTCGCCAAATCTTTGACCCGTTCCAGCATCGCTTCGGCGTTCTGTCTTATGTTCTCGTCCTTAGCATGGTGGGATAACTTCTCAAGCGTCGCGATCGCATCTTCATAATTCCCTTTGATGGCAAACGTTACACCGAGATAGTATTGTGCGGGTTCATAGGCTTGACTCTTCGGGTATGTGTCTATGACGACTTTGAAGTGAGAAACAGCCTTTTCAAAGTGCGTCTCTGCTTCTTCACTGTTTTCAAGCATAGCCCCTTCAACGAGCGCGCCATAAGCGAGTCCCAATTGGTTGTGCAGATTCGGGATGAGTTTCGTACGGTTTTTTGGATCATGCGCAAACGCTTTCTCACTGAACAAGACTGCTTCTTCAAGCTGCATCCGTTGGAGGTAGGTTAGCGCGACTTGAGCGTTGAGTTTGGCATCATCCGATTTCGCCTTCAATTTTTCCAATTTCTCTTGAAATTCCGCCTCTTTTTTCAAGGCATCTTCCATAATCGGTGAAAATTGATCCGGTGTGAGAAATCCTGAAGCCTTTTGGATAAGACCTCCATCCGGACTGACGAACAGGACCGCTGGATAAGCAGTGACACCATACCGACTCCGCGTCTCTTCATTGATTGGACGTTCCTTATCCTCTGGATTCACCTT
Organism: Candidatus Poribacteria bacterium; assembly: GCA_012271015.1. GTDB lineage: Bacteria > Poribacteria > WGA-4E > WGA-4E > WGA-3G > WGA-3G. The sequence goes on from JAAXHD010000284.1 coordinate 5,173, forward strand.
GACGGGAACAAACTTTTCAGAAAGCTCGATAATGTGTGTATCCGTAAACGTTTCGGCATCCAGCCGCTTACAGAACCCTCACCAATCGGTGTAGAAGTCCATCATCATCGGTTTGCCGGTCGTTTTGGCTTCTGACATACTCTCTTCGATTGACTGACTCCATTGGACCTCTTCGCTCGCGATGAGTATCGGTACTGTCCCTACCATCAGCAGTAGGACACCGAATGACATGCGGCGAAAAACAGAATTGAACATTATTCTTCTCCTTTTTTGTTTAATAGCACTTTAATTTCCGATTCCATTAATTTCAGTGGGACTATTCGGACATTTGCACTACTGTTCAGTTGGAGCATCTTCTGCGCTCTGCTCAAGTGCAGCTGCGCTGGTTGTTTTGCTCGACAGTGTTGTCCGACACTTGAAACAGGTAATAATAATTCTGACGAGCTCTTTTTGTCTACCAACGTAGGACTGCTTCTGCTCTGTTTGTACGTACCTTTTGCAGCGAGGACACCACTGTTGTTTTGCTCCTAACATGATTCTCTCCTTTGTGATGTTGTTCTCAGAACCAATGCCCTCTGCTCGCATGCAGGAAATAGACACACCTAATTACGATAAAAGTTCTAATTTTGTTCACTTCCCGACACAGAACTGAGAGAAAATTCTATCCAAAATATCTTCAGTTGTCGTCTTACCGACGATGTCTCCGAGACCGTCCAAACTGATTCGCAGATCGACGGCGACGAGATCAGGAGGCATACCGTTTTCGAGACTCTCTATCGCATCATCGAGTCCTTCGCCCGCGCGTCGGAGTGCTCCTTGGTGACGAGCGTTTGTCACAATCGGCGATTCACCGACGACCCATTCACCCTCAAGCAATTCCTCACAGATCACAGATTTTAGGGCATCAAGCCCTTTGCCCTCAGGAATCACTGTCTCGACAACCCGTTTTTTAGGACAGTGTACAAGCAACGTCGTTGACGGTGTTACAACCGGTAGATCCACCTTGTTAAGGATAAGAATTCCCTTGGCTGATTGTGCTATTTGTAAGAGTTCGAGATCTGCGTCGTTCAAGGGTTGCGAGGCATCGAACATTAACAGTAACAATTCTGCCCTGTCAATCACCGCTTTGCTCCGTTCAACGCCCTGCTGTTCTACAATGTCATCTGTGTGTCGAATCCCAGCTGTATCCATGAGTTTCAAGGGGATACCGTTGACGTTAATTGTTTCCTCAATTGTATCGCGTGTTGTGCCGGGTATGTCTGTAACGATTGCGCGTGTCGTTCCAACGAGCGCATTGAGCAGACTTGATTTTCCGACGTTGGGTTTACCCAATATAGCGACATTGACACCTTCTGTGATAATTCTCCCTTCGTCGGCAGTATCGAGCAGTGCCGTCAAGTCGGTCTGAACAGCCCGCGCCGTCTTGAGTTGTGTCTCCACCTGCATGAAATCCAGATCTTCCTCGGGAAAGTCAATAGATGCCTCAATTTCTGCGAGCAAGTCAGCGAGTCGGTCGCTAAGGGAATTTACAGTATCAGAGAGTTTTCCGGCGAGTGCCTCTATAGCGATTTTTCGGCTAAGATCTGTTTTTGAGGCGATGAGTTCGGCGACTGCTTCCGCTTGTGCTAAATCCAGTCTTCCGTTGAGGAAGGCACGTTTCGTAAATTCTCCCGGTTCGGCGACCCGCGCCCCGTTCTTCACCACCAAGTCTAACACCGCTATGAGTGTCACCGGACCGCCGTGGCAGTTAAATTCGACGATGTCTTCACCGGTATATGTCTTCGGTGCGTGCATGATGCCGAGTAACACTTCGTCGATGGTTTCGCCAGAGGCATCTGTATCCACGACGTGTCCGTACGTAAGCGTATGTGTTGACAATTCTGTGGGAGACACGCCGCGCGGCGATCGAAACAACTCACCAGCGATTGGTAGAGCCAGGTCACCACTCACTCGAACGATGCCGATGCCAGCTTCACCCCGTGCTGTTGCGATGGCAACAATCGTATCGTGGAATTTCATAGGATAGTTGTCAGCAGTCGGAGTCGTGGTTGTTGGTGCGTTCCGCTTCGCTCCACTGTCAGTTATCAGTTGTCAGTTACAAGAGGCATCTGCTAAACGAGGGGAAACACTTTCTTCGCATTGGATTTTAGCGTTTGCAAAAACACCTCTTCACCGAAAACTGAAGACTGAAAGGATTTTCGGAGAAAATCCGAACCGATAACTGACAACCCTTTTAAGGTTGTTGCGTTGTGACGACGACGCGTCGCATTTCACCGTCGCCTTGACTGTAGGTAGACACGACTTCGTCCGCTTTTAAGGTGACATGAATGATACGCCGATCGCGTGCGGACATCGGTGCGAGGACGACTTCTCGATCGGTATATCTGACCTTTTCAGCGACTTGGTGTGCCATTTCGATGAGTCGTTCTTCTCGGCGTTCCCGATAGCCCTCTGTGTTGACGAAAACGCGTCTTTTGACAAGCGAGGCTTTATTAACGATACAATTAAGCAAACGTTCGATTGCATCGAGGGTCTGTCCGTGTTTCCCGATGAGCAGTGCGGGGCTGTCAGTAAGGATATTGAGGTGCGTGCTTCCGTCAACAAAATTTGATTCGACCTCTGCATCAACCCCCATCCGGCTGAGCATCTCCTTTAGGATTGTCTCCGGTGCGGAAGAGACATCTTGTTTGAGCGTTGCGCGGATTTTCGCCGGTTTAGCACCGAAGTTTAAAATTCCTTTCGTAGGTTCGTTGACGATGTCAATGGTGACCTGATCCCGAGTTGCTTCGAGTTCGGTGAGCGCGTGTTCAATCGCTTCCTCCACTGTATCGCCTTCGGTTTCGATGTAGTGCTGCATAAATTAATATTCTCCTCACATGATTGCTTCCATACACAATTTTTCATGTTCACCAATTGTGGGAATCGCGAGCACAGCTCGCTCCTACAACTCTCAGGATAGTCCTACTTTCGTTTGGAGTTGTTCCTTTTTTTTCTGTCCGCTGGTGCGGATTGATCCTCGTCAGTTTCGCTTCGGTTTTGTAAGTATTGTTGCGCTATTGTGAACACATTATTACATAGCCAATACAACACAAACCCGGATGCCCAGTTATAAAAGATGAAAATAAAAATGAGCGGCATAAACTGCATTAATTTCGCTTGCATGTTGTCCGTTGTCGGTGCCATATTGCCGACGAATTTCTGTTGGAGCCAAGTTGTTAAGCCGTTTATTATCGGCAACAAGCGGACGGCATCTATTTGCGTGACAATCAATGGAATTGTAAAAGGTAGATTAATTAAAGTGTCAGGAGCAGAAAGGTCATCAATCCAGAAAAGGAAAGGTGCTCCACGGAGTTCGACTGCGCTTCCGAGAAGTGCGAAGAGTGCCCAAAAAATCGGAATCTGTGGAAGCCATGGTATACAGCCACCTAACGGATTGACACCGTGTTCCTTGTAGAGTCGCATCGTGGCGCGATTGAGTTTCTGTGGGTCATCCCTGTACTTCTCCTTCAATTCCACCAACTGAGGTTGAAGTTTCTGCATCTCCTTCATAGATTTATGTGCTTTGCGTGTGAAGGGGTAAGAAATTACCTTCACCAAAGCGGTCAGAAGAATAATCGCGATGCCGTAGTTCCCAAAGATACTGTGCAAGCCTTTGAATACCCAGAGCATTCCCCACGCGAGGGGCCAGAAGAATCCGAAGTCGATGATTTTCGAGAGACGCACTGGATTCTCAGGTGCATTCGGCGCCTCTATACTTTTTAGAATTGTATC
>JAAXHD010000191.1 GCA_012271015.1 Candidatus Poribacteria bacterium
GTATGCGACTATTGATAGGGATACGGATGTACGCCACGCGCTTCGATGTCTCAAACGTAATGAGTTACTCGGTATTGTTGCCGATGTAGATACAGCCGTGAGCGGTGTTTTTGTCAATTTTTTCGGTAGGCATGCCTATACACCATACAGTCCAGTTGCTATTGCGCTCAAAACAGGCGCAGCGATATTGCCAACGTTCATTATTCGTCAACCGGACGGTTCGCATCATGCAATTATCGAACCACCTTTGGCATTGAAGCGGACACATGCGAGAGAGAAAGATCTTGTTGTTAATACGCAGAAATTTACAAAAATTATTGAATCGTACATCCGACGGTATCCCACACAGTGGATTTGGATGCATCGTCGGTGGAAAACACAACCATAGTAAAATCATCATACCGTTGTATCTCTGTCTGTTACTCTGCGTAATTTGTTGTAGAAATACAGAGACCCCCGTCGGTGCCACTGATGAGCCTGTAGAAACGGTCCCGACACAGAAAGTGGATGGATTTTCTACACAACACACCGAAGCAGGTGTTATCAAATGGACGCTTGTTGGGGAGACTTCAACGTTTCACGGAAGTTACATTGAAGTGCAAAATCCGACTGTTCAGATTTTTGAGGACGGTGTTGTTTCTATCACCTTGAATAGCCAAAAGGGTAAGCAATTCCTCACAGGTAGCGAGAAGGACAACCTCCATCTCTCAGGGGATGTCGTCGGTGTCAGCGCAAATGGTACCTTGTATAGTGAGATCCTCCATTGGCAAAACTTGGCGGGTAGGTTGTACGCTCCCGACGAAGTCACACTTGTACGTGGAGATTCTACATGGATCGGAACAGAAATGTTCGCGAATCCCACACTCAAAACCATGAAAATGAAAAACAATCAATTTGAACTTTACTCAAAAGATGAGAAAACACAACATGAATACCATCAAACCCCAGTTGAACCAGAGTAGGCACAAACACAAATTTCGGTTTCGCAAATTTAGCAATTTTTGTGTGTACGCTGGTTTTCTAACTCTTTTTGTCTGTTTTGTCTCATTAACTCTCAGAGCAGAGGAGACAGAGACTGAAGAACGTCCTTCATCCACCGAAGCTGCGGAAATTCAAACGACAGGGGACACTGTAGAACAGAATGACACTGCTGAAAATACGGATACTGTACCAGAAACGACGAAAGAAATAATCACCGGTACATCGAAAAGAATGGAGAGTTATGAGCAGGAAGGTATAACGATTCTTATTGACGAAGCCAAGACCGTCCGGCGTGATGAGCAAGGAATTGAAATAGGGTTTCTCAACGCGGATAAGATCACCCTCAAACGCGACTTAGAGACTGGAATAACAAAAGAAATCGTGGCTGAGGGCAATGTAGAAATCCGAGACCAGGATATCTTTGCTACCTGTGAACATGCTATCATGGATAACCTGACAAGTACCATTATTCTTACGGATAATGTCGTGGTCTTACAAAACAAGGATCGGCTTGAGACTAAATTCTTTACTTTCAATCGGGTGACCGGAAAGCAGACTGCCGAGGGTGATGTTAAATTTAAGGTTACTGTTACACAAGCGGCACCGGCAGAGGCAGAGGCGGGCGAAGACACCGAGAGCGGCACGGATGATGCTGCAGAAGAACAAGCTTCTTCAGCTACCCCTCAAGAAACAGGAGATCAGCCCCAAAACGACACAGATGCTGAAACTGGTAATGCTGAGGGTGACACGGAAGATAAATCTGATACAGATGCTGAAAACGCTGAAGAGGCAGATCCTGCAGAAGAAACTGATACAGACACTGGAAATTCCGATGACGCAGATTCAAACACTGAAACGGAAGAATCCGGGAGTAATTAAGTAAAACATCGTGACAATAGAACTGCAAGCACATGGACTCGTAAAACGCTATACACGACGCGGTCCCATAGTTGTTAACGAGGTGAGTTTATCGGTACAGCAGGGCGAAATTGTCGGTCTGCTCGGTCCCAACGGTGCCGGAAAATCAACGACCTTTTACATGGTGGTAGGACTGATTCGCCCGAATTCAGGCAGAATTACGTATGCCGATAAAGACATTACCTTCTACCCGATGTATAAGCGTGCGAGACTCGGTATCGGCTACCTCGCTCAAGAAACATCAATTTTTCGTAAACTAACGGTTCAACAGAACATTGAGGCAATCCTTGAGGTACAAGGGGTACCAAAATCAGAACGAGAACCTCGCGTGCGCGAGTTGACAGACGAACTCGGCATTTCAAATCTGTTACCACGCAAGGCATATACACTTTCAGGCGGAGAGTGTCGCCGAGCGGAGATAGCGCGTGCTCTTGCGGCACAACCGAATTTCATTCTGCTTGATGAACCGCTCTCTGGCATAGACCCGATTGCTGTCGCTGATATCAAGCAGCTCATTTCGCACTTGCGTGACCGCAATTTAGGTGTGCTCATTACGGATCATAATGCCGCCGAAACACTTGATATTGTTGATAGGGCATATATCATCGTTGATGGAAAAATTACACTCGCTGGAACGCCTACAGAACTCATCAACAGCGAGACAGCGAGAGACCTCTATTTTGGACACAATTTCTCCTATCGGGTGGAATAGCAATCAGAAAGGGTGTGCGATTTCACCAGAAACCTCTTTACTGACGGCTGATGGCTGACAGCCGATAGCTAATAAGATGAGACTTGATGAAATGTACAAAGCGCAACTTACCCAAGCACCCCAATTAACACAGAAAACGTCCATCACACCGAGGTTGCAACAGGCACTTAAAGTGCTAAATATGCCCCTACAGGAACTAACACAGTTCATCGCCCAAGAATTGGAACAGAACCCCTTCTTAGAACTCGAAGAAGAGGACGATACAGCACTCCCCGCCGAAGAATCAGATCCAGCACCCGAATGGAACGAACCGGCAGAAAATCTTGATCGAGAAGATAGCACGATTGATATCGATTGGGAAACCGCCTTTGAGGACCGCGTATCGGTTAGCGAACGGGTAAATTCCAGATATTCGGATGCTGACGAACTACAGTCAGATCTGGCGCATGAACGCTCGCTGCACGAGCATCTTGCTGAACAATTGGCACTCGCCCCACCCGAAATTATAGCCTCAGAGATTGAGCTTATCATCGGAGAACAGATTCTCGGAAATCTTAACGATGATGGACAATTAGAACTCAAGCTTTTCCAAATTCCGTGTGAATTCCTGCCGGAGTTGGAGAAGGAAAACCTTTCAATAGAGTTGCACATTTTTATTCAGAAAAACTTACAATCAGCGACGGGCGACCGTAATATTCAATTTTCAGAATCTGCTGCAATTGTTGTGAAAGATACAATGTCCGCTTCCGCTGAAAATCGTGGGATGTCTGCCAATCATGCGTGGAAGGTTAACGACAAAGAGAATAAAAAGGTATATACTATACTATACGAATATATGCCATGCAGCCATAAGGCAGTACTTAACTTTTACCAACTTACTTTGGAGGATATTGCCGAAACTGTTGGTTGTGATACATCACTCGTTGAAACTGTCCTCTGTAAGATACAAGATAATTTTGAGCCTCTGGGGATAGCACATCGAGATGTCCGAGAAGCATTGCTGATACAGATTCGCAATTATAAACCAGAAGAAGGCGGAATGGATACAGAATACAACTCGCAGATCCCTGAAATGAGACCGAATGAAGAAAACAGTTCAACATCGTCAGCAGAATATGAAGCACAGTGTACGGGTTCTCAATATAAAAAAAATATTCCTATGCCATGCCTTGCCCAAGAAATCATTGAAAACCACTTTGACACTTTTCTGAATCAACAGTGGAATTGTATCGCGAAGGTGCTGAAAGTTGACATCACTGCGGTCGATGCAGCCGTTAAGTGGATAGGAAGGCTGTCCCCTCATCCAGGTCGCTACTTCTCAGATCCTACGACTCGATCGCTCAGAAAATCCTCTGTCACAGAGATCATCACTCCGGACGTGGAGATACAATACCTTAATGGGAAATATCAAGCTATCTCTGTGGACAATCATATACCGCGCTTACACATGAATCCGTATTATGTAAATCTGATGCGAAATCACCAAGACACCTTAGATTCTGAAGCAAAAGAATGGATAGAAAAGCGGTATCGTGATGCGACCAACTTGCTCAGCAGCCTCTCGCAGCGAGGCAGCACAATCGCCCGGGTCACCGAAGCAATTTTTGAAGTGCAAACGGAATTTCTAACACAGGGCGTTAAGAGTATTAAACCTCTGACCTTGAGAACAATAGCTCAAAAAGTAGGCATTCACGAATCGACTGTCAGCCGAGTGACAAGCAATAAATATGTACAAACCCCACACGGCATGTATCCCCTTCGGTTCTTCTTCAGTAATGAATTAGCTACCACGCAAGGAGATGCAGTCTCTGCCAAACAGGTAAAAAATCTTATACAAGAGATGGTTGATGCTGAGGTTCCCTCGAAACCTCTCAGCGACCAAGCGATCAGCAATTCCTTGAAAGCGAAGGGTATCTTGCTCGCGAGGCGAACCGTTCAGAAATATCGCGATGAATTGGGCATTCCGACCTCACGTGAAAGGGCTGCTGTCCATGCAGATTCTCGCATCAATTGACTTTGGATTCTTAATAAAGTAAAGAACATTTTTCGGAATTATAAAAAAAGAAACAGGAGAACGCAATGAAAGTAACGTATTCCGGACATAATATAAAAATAACTGATGATATTCACGCGTACATCCTCAAGCGTGCCGATAAAATTGGAGCGCGTTTCGATGGGATGCAGGAACTAAATGTCGTTCTCAAATCTGAGAAACATCGGTTTGATGCCGAGATGATAGTGACAGCACCACGCGTATCATTCTATGCAAAAAGTGAGACGCATGAGGTTCTGTCCGCGTTGGACACAGTTACGGATAAAATAATTAGCCAGATCCGACGTTACAGGGACCGGGTGAAAGACCGCCGAAATATAGCACCCCATCGGGAAGTGGTGGCACGCCTCAACCCCGACGAGGTAGAAACACCCCTGGAAGTTGAAGGGGGCGATACTCCTGTCGTCGTGTCAGCACAGGATAAATTTGCGTCTAAACCGCTGACATTGGCGGAAGCCACGACGGAACTTCAAGCCTCGAATTCGGGACTTCTTCTGTTTTTAAATGCTGAAACGCGGCAGGTAAATCTACTTTATGAGATGACAAAAGGGACGTACGGATGGGTAGAACCCCTCTTTGCCTAAGGAAGGGACGGGCATAGTCGTCAACCATCGGTTTTTGACTGTCAGTAGCGAACCGCAAGGCTTTTATCAACCACTTTCTATTACATTACGGGCGGATTTCTGGTGATGTCATAAGTAGTAGCCTGCAACAACGGCGCAGGCAGATATGATCGAAAACTGTCAAGTCACAAGCATCGTCGTTTAACCGCAAGGAAAGTTAAAAATATGGCAAATCTTCCGAAAATCTACGCCCCTCAGGAAATTGAGGGGAAATGGTACCAATTTTGGCAGAAGAACAGCTACTTTCACGCAGAGGCGATTTCTGACAAGCCACCCTACGCGATCGTCATACCGCCACCGAATATCACGGGTAGCTTACACATTGGGCACGCCCTCGACAATACGCTCCAGGATTGTCTCATCCGCTGGCGACGCATGCAAGGTTATAACGCACTCTGGATGCCGGGTACCGACCACGCCGGTATTGTCACCGAACTTATTATGGAGCGGAAACTCGCTGAAGAAGGCACCAGTAAAACCGACCTTGGGCGCGAAAAATTCATCGAACGCATGTGGCAGTGGAAAGATGAATCTGCGGGCTATATCGTTTCGCAACTCCAGCAACTCGGATGCTCTTGTGATTGGGAACGTGAGCGTTTTACACTTGATGAAGGTCTGTCGAAAGCCGTTCGGACCGCCTTCGTTAAACTCTACGATCAAGGACTCATCTATCACGATACCTACATGGGAAATTGGTGTCCATACTGCAATACTGGCATAAGTAACCTTGAAGTCGAACCCATTGAGATAGACGGACACTTTTATCACATCCTCTATCCGGTTAAGGACAGTGAGGTCGTGCTCGAAATTGCCACAACGCGTCCAGAAACGATGTTGGGTGATACCGCTGTTGCTGTGCACCCTGAAGATGAACGTTATCAGCATTTGATAGGTAAAACCGCACTTCTACCGCTCTGCGACAGAGAGATTCCGATAATCGCTGATGCGTATGTGGATAGAGAATTCGGTACGGGTGCTTTGAAAGTTACACCGGCGCATGATACCAACGACTATGAAATCGGCGGACGACACGACCTCGAGCAACTCACGATTTTCACACGGGATGGATATATAAACGAAAACGCCCCCGAAAGATACGTTGGCTTGTCCCGATGGGACTGCCGCAAACGTGTCGTTGAAGATCTACAGGACTTGGATGCTCTCGTCAAAATTGTCCCGCATCGGCACGCCGTTGGACATCATGACCGATGTGGCACGGTTGTTGAACCTGCTATATTCCCACAATGGTTTATGAATGTTCGCCCGCTTGCGCAGCGCGCCATAGAAGCAACGAAGAAAGGCGAAATCAAATTTATCCCAGAACGGGAAACGTCTCGCTTTTATCACTGGATGGAGAATATCGAACCCTGGCCGATCTCACGCCAACGGTGGTGGGGACATCGGCTCCCAATATGGCATTGTAACGCATGCGAAGCAGTCACCGCCGCCATGGAAACACCTCAGCAGTGTGATGAATGTGGTGCCTCCGATTTTCGGCAAGAAGAAGACGTTCTGGACACATGGTTCAGCTCTGGGTTGTGGCCCTTCTCTACTATGGGGTGGCCGGAAAATACCGAAGAACTGAAAACTTTTTATCCGACTTCCGTCCTTGTAACCGGCTGGGACATTCTCTTCTTTTGGGTCGCAAGAATGATTATGCTCGGATTAGGGTGTATGAACGAAGTACCCTTCCGCACTGTTTACCTCCATGGACTTGTTGCCGATGAAAAGGGACAGAAGATGAGCAAATCGAAGGATAACAGCATTGATCCATTAGAGACGATTGACACCTATGGAACGGATGCATTCCGCTTTGCGCTCGTCAATACAAGCACCCCGATTCCTTATGTCCCGCTCCCAGAAGCGCAAATTGAGGCAGGTAAACGATTTGCAAACAAAATTTGGAATGCCGCCCGGTTCATTCTGATGAATTTAGAAAAATACCCTGTTCCAACAGAAATGAATGCTGTGGAAACTGAACACAAAACGTTAGAAATCGCTTGGATACGGAGCCGCCTTAGCCGCACTATTACAACAACGACCGATGCCTTTGAGAACTTCCGTCTCTATGAAGCGGCACAAACACTCTACGCCTTTCTTTGGCATGAATTCTGCGATTGGTACCTGGAGTTTGCCAAACGACGGGTCTCACAAAATGAACCGGAGGTGCTTTGGGTCGCAGCGGATGTGCTGGAACAGACAATGCGACTCCTCCACCCCTTGATGCCTTTCTTGACTGAGGAGATTTGGCAACAGCTCCCGCACGGTGGTGGCAGAATCGAAACTTCCGAAAAAGGTTCAGTAACCGTTGCCTCATGGCCGGAGCCAACAGACGAAAATCCAGCAGCAGAAGCCACTATGGCGACACTCATGGAAGTTATCGAGAGTATCCGAAGCATTCGAGGCGAATTGAATGTTCCGATCGGCGCGTCAGTAGAGGTTCACATCCAATCACCAAATGCTGAAGTACGTGAACGACTTGAAACATACTTAGCACAGTACCTTCCAGCCTTCACACGCGTAGCAGACATCACTATCGCCGAATCCCTATCCAAACCCCGCGCTTCGGCGGAAGCCGTTATTGGTGAACTCGCTATCTACATCCCACTCGCCGATATAATCGATCTGGATGCCGAACATGCAAGGCTTAGCAAACGGCATCAACAGGTGGTTAAAGATGTCACGGCGGCACAGAAGACTTTGGATAATCCGAATTTCATTGAGCGTGCACCTGAAAGAGTCGTTGCACAAAAGAGAGCACAGCTTGAGAGGATGCTGACGGAGCAAGAAAAGTTAGCACGAAGTCTTGCAATGCTTACTGAATCAGGAAGCGAAAATGGCGATTGAAAATAATGACAACTGCTTTGTTTGTGGGATGAAAAATCCGTTCGGCTTTCAGGTGAAACCTGAAATTAAGAATGGAGGCGAATTCGTCCATATTGAATGTACACCCGGCGAGCATTTACAGGGGTGGGCAAACATTCTGCACGGTGGTATTCTCAGTACGCTATTAGATGAGGCGATTACCTATGTCGGAATAAGTACCTTTGATCAGCCTGCAGTGACAGCGCAACTCGAAGTCCGTTTTCGCAACCCGGCACCGACCTGTGTGAAACTCTATGTATGCGCAGAGCGTATTAAGGTCTCGGGAAGGTTAGTGGAAGCAAAGGCAGAAGTCACACTTAGCGATGGCACCCTTATCGCCACTGGCACGGGTAAGGTAATGCCTGTTTCTTAATTATACCTTGCGGTTCGTTTAGGTCAATTGGAGAGGTACCATTCATTGGCGTATATCCGCCTGTCCCGTTGTTGCAGGCTAAGGTTTTGGTTTAATGTTTCCGAAGAGTAGAAAAGCATCAAAACATCCAAATCCAGTTGAGACATAACCAAAAACCTGCGCGTAATGTAATGGAGCGCAGTCCAGGGACCCGTAATTTAAAAAATGGAAAATCCAACATCTGCGGTGAAGATCGAAGACGGGCATTCAAGTTGGGACACGGATGTTCTCATTATCGGTAGTGGTGCTGCTGGATTACGCGCGGCTCTCGCTGCGAGTGAGCACACGAATGTAACGTTAATCACCAAAACCACGCTGACAGAGAGCAACACACACTACGCTCAAGGTGGCATCGCGGTTGCTATGAATCTTGACGACACGATTGCCTTACACATAAAAGATACCTGTGCAGCTGGCGCGGGACTCTGCGATGTCAAAGCCGTTGAGATGATGGTATCCGAAGGCATTCCCCGTGTTGCTGAGTTGCTTGATTGGGGGGCGGACTTTGATTGGGAAGGTACGCTACCGCGTTTTACGCAAGAAGCCGCGCATAGTCGCCGCCGTATCGTCCACAAAGGCGATGCAACGGGACGTGAGACGACGGATGTCCTCATTCAGCGCGTCCTTAACACTGAAAATATCCACGTCTTACAAAACACATTTGCTATTGATCTCCTGACAGATGCAGAAACCACCGAAGGACGTGAAGAAACCGTCACTTGCTATGGCGTTACCGCAATTGTAGACGAAAAAGCAGTCTGTATTCGTGCGAGAGCCACGATTCTTGCTACGGGTGGTCTCGGACGTATTTACCCTTGTACCTCCAACCCAAAGGTGGCAACCGGTGATGGGTTCGCTGCAGCGTGGCGTGCTGGATGCGAAATGGTCGATATGGAATTCGTCCAGTTTCATCCAACAACGCTTTACTTAGATGGTGCTCCTAACTTTTTAATCTCAGAGGCAGTTCGCGGTGAAGGCGGTCAACTCATCAACATTCGTGGTGAACGTTTTATGGAAAAGTACCACGAGAAGGGTGAACTCGCCCCGCGTGATGTTGTCAGTCGTGCTATCCAAGTAGAGATGGAATTAACAGGGTTTCCGTGCGTTTATCTCGATATTACACATAAACCTGCCGAATTTATCCTTGAACGGTTTCCAACCATTTCCGATACCACAAAACGCTTCGGGTTAGACATCAATGTTGACTTAATCCCAGTCCGCCCTGGTGCTCATTTTATGATGGGTGGCATCCGCACGAACACCGACACAGAAACGAACCTTAAGGGACTTTATGCGTGCGGTGAAGTTGCCTGTACCGGCGTGCATGGTGCAAACCGTTTGGCAAGCAATTCTCTGCTGGAATGCCTCGTCTACGGTGCTCGGGCTGGCACAAATGCAGCAATGTTTGCCTCATTACAACCTTCTTACCCACCAGATATGTTACCCACTGGTAATACAGAGACATCTCGGATGTCGTCTGTTGAGGCGGACTTGGCTTCTATAGAGGCGATAAAGGGGGCAATCCAGGAAACGCTTTGGGAAAATGTGAGCATTGAACGAAACGGCGAGGGTTTGAAACAAACCCTCGCCGAATTACAAGATTTAACAACAAATTTAGGAGATGTGCCAGCAGCACCAGAATCAGATGCTATAGCGATGGTTGAAGCAATCAATATGCTCAATGTTGCCTTAATGATAACACAATCAGCCCTTGCACGAACTGAAAGTCGCGGCGCACACTACCGCGCTGATTTCCCGACATATAACGATACTGACTGGCATCGTCGTATCCTTATCTTACGTGATAACCCACCAGAAGTAGTCCCCTTGGGAACGCTTGTCAGCAGTTAGCTATTAGTTGGTCGGATGGCTGTTACAAACGTTGTAGCTGTCACACCGATCTTTAGTTGAGAGTTGATATCCGACGGCTGATAGCCATTTTTTTAAAACCCTTCTAATCGTTTTTGGACGATCCCTGTTGCCGAATTCACAGCAGGAGGCTCGCTTGCATTCTTATAAATTTCCACGTAGTGATCGTAACTGTCAATAACTTTCTTGATATGAAGTCGGGTCTCTCTGATAGTAATTTTCTCAACGAATTCATCAATATCTGCGATATTCTTCGATGCCACCCATCGCTTCATCCGTCCAGGACCGCCGTTATACGCACCGGTCACCAGCATCGCGTTGTCATTGAACAGAGAATTGAGATATCCGATATACTTCGTCCCCATCTGGATATTCACATCGGGTTGCTTGAGCATTGAAGTTCGGAAACGACGAATTTTCAGTTGCTGGGCGAGTTCCCTTCCCGTAGCGGGCATAATCTGCATCAATCCGATCGCACCTGCCCAACTAACTGCCTCGGCGTTGTATCGACTTTCCTCTAAGATCATCGCACAAATTAAAAAGGTATCTACATTATACAATTTTGCGTACTTCTCAACCATGTTAGCATAGTAGCGAGGATAGAGTTTTCGATGGAGTTTCTCTAAATCTTCGCGCGTTGCATTTGCGAAAGCAGGACTTTCAAGAGACTGTTCGGTTACCTTTCGTGCCTTATCGTACATCGCGAG
>JAAXHD010000132.1:0-349 GCA_012271015.1 Candidatus Poribacteria bacterium
TGAGTTACGGCCTTTCCACACAGCACCGTAAGATCACTAAGCCCTGCTTTCGCATCTGCTTGACGTGTCCGTCTCGCAGTTAAGCTCCCTTTTGCCTTTACACTCTACGCGCGGTTTCCAATCGCGCTGAGGGAACCTTAGGGTGGCTCCGTTACAGTTTAGGAGCCGACCATCCCAGCCAAACTACCCGCCTGACACTGTTCTCGGTACGGATTCACGTACCGGAGTTAGAATTCCAATACAACAAGAGTGGTATTTCAAGGATGACTCCACTGAAGCTGGCGCCCCAGTTTCACGGTCTCCCACCTATCCTACACATGCAGCATTAAAACCCAATATCAAGCTATAG
>JAAXHD010000132.1:421-1756 GCA_012271015.1 Candidatus Poribacteria bacterium
GGCCGCCGTTCACCAGGGCTTCAGTTTGGAGCTTCCAGTCCACCTTGCGGTTTCCCTTGACTCCTTACCTTAACGTTTTGGCACCGGGCAGGCGTCAGTCCCTATACATCATCTTACGATTTAGCAGAGACCTGTGTTTTTAGTAAACAGTCGCACGGGCCATTTCACTGCGGCTTTGTTCGGATTTGCGAGCAAGTCACATTTCCTACTAAAAGCACCCCTTCTCCCGAAGTTACGGGGTCATTTTGCCGAGTTCCTTAGCGAGAGTTCTCTCGAGCGCCTTAGGATTCTCTCCTTGCCTACCTGTGTCGGTTTACGGTACGGTCACCGTGTATCGTCCACTCGAGGTTCTTTTCTTGGCAAGCAGTTGGAACAGTTTGCATCCTTACGGAATCCTGTTCACCTCTCAGAGTATGTTGCATCGGATTTGCCTGATGCACTCTGTCGGGCTTAACCCAGCGTATCCATCAGCTGGTAGTTCCGAGTACTTGCGTCTCCCCTAGTTTCATCCTCTACATGGTGGTGCAGGAATATTACGCCTGCTTCCCATCGTCTACGCCCTTCGGCCTCGACTTAGGATCCGACTAACCCTGGGCGGAATTGCCTTGCCCAGGAACCCTTAGGCTTTCGGCGAACAAGCTTCTAACTTGTTTTATCGCTACTCATGCCGGCATAATCACTTCTAATTCGTCCAGAGCACCTTACGGTTCTCCTTCAATCCTACTATAGAACGCTCCCCTACCATACTTAACCGTGTCTAATACAATAGATTATCATGTTACTGACTCTCTATAGTATTAGGGTATAAATATCCACAGCTTCGGTAATACGCTTAGCCCCGGAAATTTTCGGTGCAAAATCGCTCAACCAGTGAGTTATTACACACTCTTTAAATGGTTGCCACTTCTACGCCAACATCCTGGCTGTCTCAGCAACAAAACATCCTTTACCACTTAGCGTATATTTAGGGACCTTAGCTGGTGGTCTGGGCTGTTTCCCTTTCGTCAATGGAGCTTATCCCCCACTGACTGACTCCCATGCTTGGGACAATGGCATTTGCAGTTTAACTGGAGTTGCTAACCTGGTGGGGCCGCGAGTCCAATTAGAGCTCTACCGCCACAGTCGAACACATGAGGCTAGCCCTAAAGCTATTTCGGGGAGAACCAGCTATCACCAGGTTTGATTAGCCTTTCACTCCGACCCACGGGTCATCCCCCAAGTTTTCAGCCTTGGTGGGTTCAGGCCTCCACATACTTTTACATATGCTTCACCTTGCCTATGGGTAGATCACCTGGTTTCGGGTCTACTCCATGCAACTAAACGCCCTATTCAGAC
>JAAXHD010000302.1:0-2737 GCA_012271015.1 Candidatus Poribacteria bacterium
GGTTGTTCTCGCTGGCACGACTTGAACTTCACATCCGTGCTCAGTCAGTTGGCGTAAGATGTTATATTTGATGCCGAAATCGAGAGCAACGACGCGATACTTAGCGTGTGAGTTATTTTTCTCAGGTTGTTGCCAAGCGTACGAACTGGGACATGTCACCCGCTGAACCAAATCCCAACCTACCAATCCGTGCCACGCCTTGGCTTTTGTGACAAGACTCTCAGGATTCAGATCTTCTGTAGAGAGGCATCCATTCATCACGCCGTGTACACGGAGGCGTCGTGTGAGTGCGCGAGTATCGATTCCTTGGATGCCAATAATATCGTGTTCAGCGAGATAGGTGTCTAAACTCCATTTTGAACGCCAATTACTATGATATGCACTATATTCACGAACGACAAACCCCTCCACCTGTGGACCTATAGACTCTACGTCTGCTTCGTTGCAACCGTAATTGCCTATCAGTGGATATGTCATCGTCACGATCTGTCCTTTGTAGGAGGGATCGGTCAGCACTTCCTGATAGCCCGTCATACTGGTATTAAAGACGACTTCGCCGACGGTTTCGCCTGTCGCGCCAAACTGCTCGCCTTCAAAGACTGTCCCGTCCGCTAATGCGAGAATCGCTCTCATTTTTTTAATTTTCCTTGCGGTTCGTTCAGGTGGATTTGATGGATGAGATGCCTCCCCGTGTATCCGCCCTCCACTTCGTTACGGGCTACGGTTACGAAAATTAACTTGAGATAGTAGCCTGCAACAACGGCGCAGGCGGATTTGAGAGAAAACCGTCAATAAACAAATAACTTCAACTAACGCTTTGCGAACGATTAAAAATTCCTATTCTGTTTCCCTCTCTAAGTGTAAGGGTCTGCCATCCCTTAAGTTCCCAGTCTCCGAAAGGAGTGTTTTGACTTTTTGAACGAGATTTTGTCACGTTAACCTGATTGACTAAGTCCGGATTAATTGCTGTCACATCTCCGACTGTACCAATAGAAAGTGTTCCACGATTGATACCGAGTATATTTGCTGGAATAGCAGTCATTTTCGCTATTGCTTCAGCTGCTGTAAGGTGCCCCGGTTCGACGAGGAACGTAAACACAAGGGGCACACAGGTCTCCAACCCGATAATTCCGTTTGGTGCCTCAAGCATGCCTTGCGCCTTTTCTTGTGGTGCGTGCGGTGCATGGTCAGTCGCTATTGCGTCAATTGTGCCATCGCGCAAGCCTTCAATAACAGCGTCAATATCGGTCTGTGTACGCAATGGAGGGTGCATCTTGGCATTCGTTCCCTGTTTTTCTATTTCTTTATCAGTGAGGAGCCAGTGATGTGGACATGCCTCAGCAGTCACATGGACACCTCGGCGTTTTCCTTGACGGACCAACTCAACTGCCCCTGCTGTGCTGACATGGAGGACGTGCAGGTGTCCACCTGTCATTTCTGCTAACATGAGGTCTCGTGCGACGATAATGTCCTCAGCGGCGTTTGGGCTTCCGATAAGTCCCAATTTTCGGGACGTTTCTCCTAAATTCATGACGGCTCCTGCGTTGAGGTTGTGCTCTTCGCAGTGAACCATAATTGGAAAACCGAGTTCCGCGCTCAAAGCAAGTGCATCGCGCATAAGTGCGGCGTTCATGACAGTAACGCCATCATCACTGAAGCCAACTGCGCCAGCGGAACGCATCCCACGCATATCCGTGAGTTCATCACCCGCGAGATTTTTGGTGATACTTCCAAAAGGGAATACGTTTGTCTTCGCTGTCTTGCGCGCGATGTCGTAAATCTGCTCAATCTTTTCGGGCGTGTCTATTACAGGAGATGTGTTTGCCATACAGGCAATCGATGTAAATCCACCTGCTGCAGCCGCAGCCGTGCCAGTAGCAATCGTCTCTTTATGTTCAAAGCCGGGTTCACGGAGATGGACATGCATATCGATTAATCCCGGCGTGACAATCAGTCCTGTTGCGTCATAAACAGTGTCGGTCTTGGATTGCTGAACGGCACACGGAGTGTGCCTGCTGCTATTAACCGAATCGATTTTGCCGTTGATGATAGAGATGTCCCCGACCACATCAATACTATTAGCGGGATCGATGATACGCCCGTTAGTGATAAACGCGTCCCTCATTCCTCGTCCCTCTCATAAATCACAGCCGAATCGACTCCACTCTCTTCGGCGAGCTGCACTCTCACGAACTCTTTTCGGGAAGTGGGTACATTTTTACCAACATAATCGGAGGCAATTGGCAATTCACGGTGTCCCCTATCGATCAGAGTAGCCAGTTGGATTGCAGCTGGACGACCGAAATCCATGAGTGCGTCCATTGCAGCACGAACAGTACGCCCGGTGTAGAGAACCTCATCCACTAAAATGACCCATTTCCCTGTAATGTCAAACGGAAGTTCGGTGCTGTTGACTTGGATTTGCGTCTCATGGAGATTGATGTCATCGCGGTAGAGAGTGACATCAATCGCGCCTACATTGACTTCAATATTTTCAATCCGTTCAAGGTTATCGGCAATACGATGCGCAAGGATATCACCCCGACTTTTAACGCCGACGAGTACGAGGTCGTCAATGTGTTTATGATTATGCTCTAAAATCTCGTGAGCGATCCTGAGCAGGGCGCGGCGAATTTCTTCAGTGTTCATGACTTGTGCTTTTTCACGCATTTGTATTTTTTATCCCGTTTATCCATCAACTCGTACTTTTAAAGTCTTGTAACGG
Source organism: Candidatus Poribacteria bacterium (assembly GCA_012271015.1). GTDB lineage: Bacteria > Poribacteria > WGA-4E > WGA-4E > WGA-3G > WGA-3G. The sequence continues at coordinate 2,726 of JAAXHD010000302.1, forward strand.
AGTCGAGTTGAT
>JAAXHD010000302.1:2758-9471 GCA_012271015.1 Candidatus Poribacteria bacterium
CCTACTATATTATACCATATTTGCATGTTAATTGCAAATTTTTTATTTTTTGTAGGCACGTTCCCAGGTTTCCGAGGTTACAATACCCTTAGTAAAGACTACGCCTTTTGTTCTACCATACTTGAAAGGATTCCGAGAATTCTGTCACACTGTGCGATTGGATAGACTGTTATATCAATAGACAGACAGTTTCCTTTCAATTTGAGAAATTTCCACTCTGTCCCTGTAGTGGCAGCACCATAAACACAAGGAATGTCATTTCCTTTTTCAGCATTAAAGCGTTGTGCAGCGATCATCTCAGCGACACACTGTCCAAGGCCGGGGGCAGGATCGTCCTTCTTCGCCTCAACAAGGACAATCACAGGGGCTTGTAAAAGAGATTGCATCGGTGATAAACTTACCAAAAAATCACATACACCCGTCAAACCACTCTCGACATCAACACTGAAGTCAATCCCAGAAAAAAAACTGATGCGGCGATTAAATTGTTCTAGGAGTTCAAACAGAACATTGGCGACAATTAGTTCCGAGCGCGCTTTCTCTGTATTTATGGCGGCGGCTACTGGTACCTTTTTTTCCAATTCCGCTGCTAATGCTGCACTCGGGGCCACCGGTTCTATGTTAGAAAAGACACCTATAGACTCAACAATTTCCAGTCGAAAGGCTGTCAGCACTTCTTCTAAGGTAAAATTGCTATATGCCATTTGTTAGAGCCTCCTTCCAATTGACAAAGACAATTTAAAAAATGTCTTAAGGTTTTACACATAGAACAATCTATCAGAGCACCTTCCAGAACACCCTATACCTTTTGTTCCACCATGCTTGCGAGGATACCGAGGATTTTGTCGCATTGTGCGATTGGGTAGACTGCTCTATCAATATGAAGTCTCACCCCTTCCAATTTGAGAAATCGCCACTCTGTCCCCGAAGTGGTAGCCCCATAAATGTGGGGGATCGCATTCCCTTTTTCCTTGTTAAAGCGTTGTGCGGCGAGCATCTCAGCGGCGCACTGACCGAAGCCGGTCGTCAAATTCTCCCGCTTCGCCTCAACAAGAATGATGACAGGTGCCTCTAAAAAAGAGAGTATCGGTGACAGACTCACTAAAAAATCACAGATACCGGTTAATCCCTGTTCGGCATCAACACTGAACTCGATCCCTGAAAAGAAACTGATACGGCGGTTGAAGTGTTTTCGGAGTTCAAACAGTACGTCGGTGACAATCAGTTCCGAGCGTGCTTTCTCTGTCCCACTGGAAATGGCTAACTCTACCCGTTCCGCTAGTTCTGCGATAAAGCGGTCCTGTGGCACTACCTTTGATGCTTCAGAAAAGATACCAGCGGATTCAACGATTTCCAGTTGAAACGCTCGGCGCACTGTATCTAAAGTAAAATTACTATACGCCATTGTTAGAGCCTCCTTCCCAAGAATTAGGATAATAAACCTTGCCCACGTGTGTTTAATTCTATCTGTGGGACCCTGAATGCTTCAATTGGGATTGAGATAATAACCGGTTTATGTCCCTCACAGGAATCGCCATGGCATTCATGTGCCTATCGCTTCGTGCGACAATACCAATTAGAGTCCCTTGCTTGTTAAGCACCGGTCCACCACTGTTCCCACCAAATACATCGGATTGGATGTGCAGGAAATCGCCTTGATCATTCAGAAATTCACCGAGCGTCCATCGCCACAGGTCTTGTCTACTCGGGTTGCCAAGGATGTAAACCAAATCGCCTGCCTTTGTTGTTGGTGTAGTGGGTTTCCAATCAATTTCGCGAGCGGTTTCGGGTAGCCCTTCAAGTCTAATGATAGCGAGATCCGTCGTCTCATTTTTCGCTATGACGTGTCCTTTGGTGTAATAACCGAGCCGTTTTAGCACGTTTCCATTTGTCAGGTAGAAGTTTCGGTCTTTAATGAGTTCTCCGTTCTCGTCAGGGGCAGGGAAATATACGTCTATTGTATTCTGTTTGCCTACGACGTGTGCATTAGTGATGGCGAGTTTGAATCGTTTATCGATCAGCACGCCGCTGCCTCCGTTGATGCCGGGGTTAACTATCCACATTACGGAACGGATAGCGTTGTTATAGACGTAGTCTGCAGTAGGTTTTGGTGGTGTGAGAGAATCCGTGTCTATTGGCTGTGAGGAAGAAAGCCTCCATAAGCAAATGGTATTGTCCAAATTCCCACTGGCAAGCGTGCGTCCATCCGGACTGAAATGTATACTATTGACCCAATCCGTGTGTCCTGTGAGGGTTTGTTTGAGTTTACCTGTGGCAACATCCCAAAGACAGAAGGTTCTGCTGTCGCCTCCACTTGCTAGTGTGCGTCCATCTGGACTGAAACATACACTGAAGACCCAATCCGTGTGTCCTGCTGTGAGAGTTTTTTTGAGGGTGCCTGTTGCGACATCCCAGAGATGGATGTTACAGCTCAAACTCCCACTGGCAAGCGTGCGTCCATCTGGACTGAAACATACACTGAAGACCCCATCTGTATGTTCAGTGAATATTTTTTTGTATCTGCCTGTGACAATATTCCAAAGGCGAACAGTCTGATCCCCACTCGCGCTTGCGATTGTGTGTCCATTTGGACTGAACGCGACACTCAAGACTCGCCCCGTATGCCCTTTGAGAGTTTGTTTGAGTGTGCCCGTATTCACATCCCAAAGGCGAATGGTTTTGTCGACACTCCCGCTTGCGATTGTGTGTCCATTTGGACTGAAATGTATACTATTGACCCAATCCGTGTGTCCTGTGAGGGTTTGTTTGAGTTTACCTGTGGCAACATCCCAAAGGCGAATGGTTTTGTCGGCACTCCCACTGGCAAGCGTGCGTCCATCTGGACTGAAACATACGCTCCAGACCTTATCCGTATGCCCAGTGAAGGTGTGTTCGAGTGCAGCTGTTGTGATATCCCAGAGACGGACGGTATCGTCCAAACCTCCACTTATGAGCGTGCGTCCATCTGGACTGAAGCATACGCTAAAGACATTATCCGTATGCCCTATGAGGGTCGCATAACGAACATAATCTTGCGCGAAACTGTTTGCAGAGAAAAAGGCTGCGGCAAGGAATAGCGTTGAAATAAGAAAATAGGTTTGTTTCATACCAGAGTTAATTAATTTTTAGGTTTAAGAATTGAAGAGATGGCTTCTTCTGCAGTAGCACTTGCTCTTAATAATTGAATCATTTCAGCCTCAATGGGCTTCCATTTTTCATCTAGACCATAAACCATATTTGCCACAAGAACTGCTGAGTGTGAACGGAGACCTTCTTTGACGGTTGCAGCTTTATCAATAATAGAATCATCGGAAATACCAAGATTCTGTAAGTGATAGTCAACTAAACTATTCACCCATTTCTCCACTGCTTCACCAATTTCTAATTTTAATTTATCGTTTATAACGTCTCTTTCAGTATATAACATAATCAGTAATCTCCTTTTCATAATATGGATGTTTGATAAGGTTGTTCTAATATTCTTCAAATAACCTGACTTTAGTCTAATGGTATGTTAAGTATATTACATAAAATTTCTGTTATCAAGGGGAACAGGGCAAAGCAGGAATTATACACATGTCGTCCCTCTGGGACTAAAGAGCAGATTGGGAAATACATCTCTAAGGGTACACTAAGTCGTCGGTGCTGATGAAGCCTCAAGACGTTCAATAAGCCATTCGCGGATGAGATTGACAGGAGAAGTGTCTCGCGACTTGGCAAGTGCACTAAGAGCCCCCAATTCTCCGGGTTCTAAGGGAACAAGCAGTTGGGTTCCAAGTTCAAAAACAGATTCATTCACTTCTTCAAGTTCGTCTTCAAAATCCGTTAGATCATGTGTATCCCAGAAATGTGCAAGTTCTTGAATGGAATCGGTCTTTGGAATGTTTTTACGATTCATCGGTCTCTCTTTGGCACTTGCATCAATGCTGAGAAGACTTCCTCACAACACAAATCATTGGTTGTTAATTGATATTATATCGTATTAAAATCCGAATCCACAAGAAAAGAGGCGTACTTTATTTTCCTTGCACGGCACTAATTTCATCTTCCGAAATCTTATGGACGCTTTTCGGGTTAAAGGTTTGTGTTGTGTCTGCTCGGAGTGCTACCTCAATCCTGCCACCTGTTAGCACGAAGAACTGGATCAAGAAACCACCCCCCTGCATGGATTCGACCTGATATTCCTCTTCGTCGAGATCTTCAAGCCACGCTGGTAACGCTTCTTCAAATTTCGGGTGGGCAAGAACATACTCTGGTAGCGCGATAATCAGCGTACCCGGGGTGTCCCCAATTGCATCGCCGATGACCTGTCGTCTTTCTACCATAAACGGGACGACGAGATTGGCGTATTCAAAGTCATCGGTACCGATGCGTTCTGGTGGCACAAGTCCCCATGTCAAGTGATGAATAAACGGATTTCCATATCCCTGTCCAAGCATGTGTTGTAATGCTGCCCTGTCGACGGGATGCACGACAGCAACATAGTCGAACCATCCGTCATCACGCGCTGGACTATCTATCGCCAATTGGGCGGAAACATTTATATAATCACAACCATCAACGGGTGATGGATAACACCGCGCATCCCATCCGTTGACATAGCCGAGTTGTTTCAAACCATCGGCGACGAGGTGAGGTGGGTCACAGAAGATTGCGGCGTGATCCATGTTGGGGTAGATTTCTATGCCTGCTTCCATGACACGCTCTGCAACTTCAGTCGCCTCTGCGAAACGGAGATCGGCGTTTTCGATTGTCAAGTAATCCGTAAAATTCGTCGGCAACGTAATCAAGTTTTCCATTTTTTTACCTATTCTTTTATTATTAAGTCTGGTCCCTATTTCATGGTGATTTTCGATTAATTCAACGCCGCCTGAGGCAATGGACGCTTCTAATTTTTCTCAATAAGTGTAAGTTTAGCAGAAATAGTAGTGCAAAGCAAGCGTTTTTTGGTGTCGCTTGCAAGCCAAACCTCTGTCAAAAGTTGTTGAAAAAAGTGCAGATCTCTGCTAATGTTAACACGGGCTTTTAAACCAGCCTTAGACTCAAAAACAGAGGAGCGATCCATGAGAACAAATACCTTTCGAGAACTACTCAATGCTGACAAACCGACAGTTGGCACGCATATCCATACCACTTGGCCCTCCATCGTTGAGGCGATTGGACACACAGGATTGTATGACTACGTCGAATTTGTAGGAGAATACGGTCCGTTTGATCTGCACGATTTAGATAACCTGTGTCGGGCGGCTGAACTGCACAATATCTCGACAATGATTAAGGTTGATCAAGAACCACGGGGTTTCATCGCGCAACGTGCGATCGGTTCTGGCTTCCAGAGTGTCCTTTACGCTGACTGCCAAAACGTTGAAGATGTCAAGGAATGCGTTCGGATTACGCGGGCAGATACCCCCGAAGATGGTGGTAGTTACGGCGTAGCAACCCGCCGATTTTCCTATATGGGGTATGGAGGCGGTCCAGAATACGTCCAAGCCCTCCGTGATGTCGTCAACGTCATTATGATTGAGAAAAAAGGGACGGTTGACAACCTTGAAGAGGTGCTATCTATCGAAGGCGTTGACATGATTCAGTGGGGCGGTTCGGATTATTCGATGAGTATCGGGAAGGTCGGTCAACGCGGTGCTCCGGAAATCCAGGAAGCACACGATAAAGTGTTCAAGACCGCCGTCAAGATGGGGGTGCCTCCGCGTGCTGAAATCGGGAGTCCCGACGACGCGAAACGCTATCTCGATATCGGGGTTCGACATTTCTGCATCGGCACCGATATTTCCGTTCTCTACAGCTGGTGGCGGGAAAACGGTGATGGCTTACGAAAAGCCATTGAAGGACATTAGAAGGCAAAATAGCGATCAGCAGTCAGCAGTCAGCGGTCAGAAAGAGAATCTCTTGCCTGATAGCCGACGGCTGATGGCTGATAGCCTCCCGCTGCCAAGAAAATAAAGTTACTAAAGCATCGCTTGCATTTTTTCCGCCACCCAGTCCACAGCAACATCAATCATCGCTTGTCCTTTTTCGACCGTCGCCAATTTTGCCTGATGGTGATATTCCCGGTCGGATTTCGCCTGTCCCGCATCTGAGATAGTGAGTTTGGCACTGTCATAATCGACACCGTTCCAATCGACGTTTTCTGCGAAAGCGGCGAGAGCGAATGCTGTCTCGAATTCCGCGGCGTGTCCAGGGCAGACTCCAGATTCCATCTGCTCTTTGACCAGTTCTTCGTTGTACGCTTCCCAATAGGAGTGATATTCAAGGTTGATGCCGAGTTTGTCGCGAAATCCCTCCAACCTTTCATTTACTGGACCGGAATTTCCAGCATGTCCATTGACAATCAAGATGTTGGCAATGCCGTGCCGACGCATGCTGTCAGCAACGTCATAAAGCACTTCACCAAAGACTTCCGGGCGGAGTGTGAGCGTGCCTTTGTGATCCATCCAGTGTTCCGACACACCGATCGCCAAAGGCGTTGTGACGATAACCCGTGGGAATAATTTCTCAGCTGCCAATTTAGAGACATACACCGCACTCTGTGTATCGTGATACATCGCCAAATGTTCGTTGTGTTGTTCTGTGCTACCCGTCGGAATAATTGCTCCCTTGAGCGTGCCGGCATCAATCGCTTCACGGATATAGCGCCGTTGATTTTCCCACAGTAGCACGGATTTGATTTCAGACATTCTCTAACCTCCATTATTTCG
>JAAXHD010000302.1:9543-9911 GCA_012271015.1 Candidatus Poribacteria bacterium
ATTTTAGTGCCGTAGTCTCGGATTTCATTGAGCGTCCATTCATAGATATAGAATCCGAAAATGTCCGCATGTAGGGAGACATCGCACTCTCTCTCCGCGAGGTACCTTTCCAAAACCACCTCGAACCGTTCGCCTGTGAAGGATACTAAGTCTTTTTCAGGTGGACCTAAGCAGACCCCATCCCAATCAATTAAATGGAGACGATTCTCGGCATCCAGAATGAGATTGCCCGGGGTTGGGTCGCCGTGTGTAATGACAAATGAAGTTTGTGATGCCGCCGCGGAGCGTCCTAATTCATCGTATCTATCCATTGTTTCTAAAATCGAGGATCGGTGGGTTGTGAGGGCTTCAAGCAATTGTTTTTGATA
>JAAXHD010000302.1:9935-10359 GCA_012271015.1 Candidatus Poribacteria bacterium
TGCAATTGTATCTGAACATCCATGAATTGTCGCCAGTAACGCTCCGGTTTGTGATAGTTCTGTATCGGTAAAGTCCTTCCCAATCTTCCACAAATCCCAACGGCTTTTGCCTTCAATGAACGAAAACAGCGCGACTTGAAAATCTTGCCACGGAATGCTGAGTGTTCCATCTCGCGTTTCCAAAGGTGCAACGACACTAGATATGTTACATCGGTGCCGCAAGCGTGATGCAACCTGTAAGCAGATATCTGGTACAGAAGTAGAGGCTTTGGCAAAATACTTCTCACCGGTCTCGGAGACCGTGATGTAGCCGTAACTGTCCTCACCTTCGGGGAAAAAAGTTATGGAGCGTAAAGGGATCGCGTGGGCAGTCCTGAGGTGTTGCAATAATTCCGATTTATCAAAGGCGTTGTCAACTTTCATA
>JAAXHD010000130.1 GCA_012271015.1 Candidatus Poribacteria bacterium
TGCGATCCAGTGTCGAAAATCTGCGACTTCGTTAAGGAAACCAGCATAATAAAGAAGCCATTTTGGTATATTATGGACAAAGATAGATCCACTCGGTTTCGTAATCCTGACCATCTCCATGATCCATTGCTTGCACCAACTAAGGTAATCATCTGTGTTTTTTTCGTCCTTGTAAGTTCCGTACTTCTTTTTCAAGTTAAAGGGTGGGTCGGCAAATGTAACGTCAATACTGTCAGAAGGTATCTTCTGCATGACCTCTATACAATCGCCCTGAATGATTTCGTTAATAAGTTTTTCCATTTTCCGAACGTACCACCCAATACCATCAACAAATCCCCAAAAATGCGCGTTAGGGTAATATTCCTGAATGAGTTCTCTAACCACATTCTCATATCTTAAAGGATTCATTGGAAAAACCTGTCAGTGCCAACAGAGCCTTTAATCCGTTTGTTTTTTCCAAAAGTAGGTTTTCAATTAGTTCTTTGGTGAGACCTTGGTTTTGAACCTGATTTCTCAGGACGAGCAAAGTTTCTCGCAAAACAGTGATGTGTGCTTCGTACTCTTCCTCAAAATCTCTATTCTGAAACCAGAAGGTATTATGCGTTAATACAGTATTGACTTTCTCATCGGTAGTTCTTGCCATGTCTATTGTCCTTATTAAGACATTCCCTCGGCACTGAAATCGAGGATTTTCTATAGCAGTTGAGTGCCTTAGTTTTACCCAATCTGATTTAGACCCCCCATATACGGTTGTAATACCGCAGGGACACGCACTGTTCCATCGGGGTTCTGATATGTCTCAAGGAGTGCGATGACAACGCGTGGCAACGCTGTACCGGACGCATTCAGCGTGTGGACGAACTCCGGTCTCGCCCCCGCTTCACGGCGGAATCGGATATTTGCCCGCCGCGCTTGGAATGCCTCGAAGTTGCTACAGGAGGAAACCTCTAAAAACTGCTGCCGTGCTGGTGCCCATACCTCAATATCGTAGCATTTCGCCGCGGCAAACGAGAGTTCCACTGTGCAATGTTGCACGACACGATAAGGCAAACCGAGAGCTTGCAGAACGCTCTCGGCGTTTGCTAATAGTGTTTCATGTTCAGCGTACGAGTTTTCAGGCGTGGTGAATTTCACCATTTCCACCTTGTCAAATTGGTGGATACGTTGTAAGCCGCGCGTATCCTTGCCGTAAGCCCCCGCCTCGCGCCGGAAACAGGGGGTATAGGCGGTGTAGTAGATAGGCAGTTCATCACCAGAAAGAATCTCGCCTGCGAAAATATTCGTTACGGGTACCTCAGCAGTTGGGATAAGAAACAGATCGCTATCGGGGTTTTCCTCATCCCTATCACATCGGTACATATCTGCCTCAAGCTTAGGAATTTGTCCTGTCCCTGTCATTGTAGGACGATTAGCGAGGAATGGCGGTGAGATTTCTGTATAGCCGTGTTGGGTCGTGTGCAAATCAAGCATAAACTGAATCAACGCACGCTCCAATCGCGCACCTAAACCTTTGAAAAGCACAAAGTTACTCCCCGCGACCTTAGCACCTCTTTGAAAATCGACAATATCCAACTGTTCTGCGATTTCCCAGTGCGGTTTTAACTCAAAATCGAAGTTGGGCAATTCACCCCATGTCTTGATTTCGATGTTGTCATCTTCGCTGGTGCCGACGGGTGTGCTCGCCTCTGGCATATTGGGGATTGTCAACAGGATGGCATCTATCTCGGTTTTAGTAGTATTGGCTTCAGCGGTGAGTTCCTTGATTTTTTGCGAGAGTTCCCGCATCTCCGTGATAGTTTCTGTTGCGTCCTGTTTCGCTTTTTTACGCTCAGCAATTTGTTGTGAGACTTGGTTCTGGTGCGCTTTGAGAGATTGTGTATAGGTCAAATTCTCACGCCAGCGTGTATCTAATTCCACCAACCTGTCCAAGTCAGTTTCCGTATGGCGATCCGTTAACATCTGGCGGACATCTTCGGTATTTTCGCGAATAAACTTAAGATCAATCACGGCAGTGCCGCTCCTCTATTGTCGGTGTTGCTTGAAAACCTGTATTCAGAAGTGAGATTCGTAGGTTGCTGCTATGTGGTAGATCGTCCTGTAACGAAGAAACCACAGCATTGTAGAACACAACCTGTGGCTAATTCGGCATAGCATAATAGAAACGGGCCCGACGGGACTTGAACCCGCGACCTCCTGCGTGACAGGCAGGCGCGCTAAACCAAACTGCGCCACGAGCCCATAAAAAGTGCCTAACAGGTAGGCGGGACAGGACTTGAACCTGTGACCTACAGCTTGTAAGGCTGTCGCTCTAGCCACCTGAGCTACCCGCCCAGAATGAGATTTGGGTATCATCTCACCTCAAGGACTTTATTAAGTATACCACAGAGTTTGCCGTTTGTCAAGAAAAAATTGTATTTTTTTCAAAAAAATAAAAAAGAATAACTTTTTTCAAAAAAGCAGCTTTTCAGGCACTCTTTGCGGGTGAATCCTAATACCTATAAACCCAATTCCGGCAGAATTATTCACGTGGTTTGTCGTTTCCGCGATACGGTCGCTCACCGCGCACAAGTACTCTCCGTGGATTGTCTTCCCACGTTAGTTCATCAGGACTGTGGTAACCGAGGGTCATACTCATCCGCGTCCTATCCGTGCGATTAACCCCTGCCGAGTGGATTATCATGCTATCGATAGCGAGCAAACCACCGGCTGGCATCGGTAACGGGATCGCTTGGTTTGCCGCGATCTGTTGTGTTTTTTCGTCGTTGAGACTCGCAAACGCAGGCAGATGGTGCGACCCTGGGACGACTCGTGTGCAACCATTCTCTAAGTTTGTGTCCTCAAGATAAATTAGAACAGTTGCAATCGTCCGAGACCAATGACCTACATCGCGATGCAACTCAAGCGAATGTGTTGAACCTGCATCTCGAAGATAGATGTGGTTGTGGCGATTCAGCACAAATTCTATATTTGAGCCTAATAATGATTCCAACGGATTGAGGATTTCGTTGCAAGTGATCGTTTCTTGAAAGATGCCACCGCGCTGCCAAACAGCAGAGATTCGGATAATTCTACCGTCTTGTCGGGCAACAGGTTCCACACCTTCTGCTATGTCTTTCAGCGCAGCGGATTTAAGGGCCTCCACATGCTCCTTAGAGAGTTGCGTTGGAAATCTGATAAAGCCGTTGTGGCGAAACAGTTGGATTTCTTGGGAAGTCAGTTCCATCGGTCCCTCCTTGTGTTATATCGGAAAAGAGTTCTGATGCATGAGTATAGCATGAATGAGAAAAATAGCAAAACTCCGTTTCGTGCAGAAAAAGAAAAATGTGATTTATCGTTGAAATCTAAAAAGATGATGAAATGTAAACACAATTTATCAAGCTTACGTTATACCTAACAACGGCAAAAAAATAAAAAAACTATAACTGCTGATAGTGTTTGTAACGTTTCTTTTCAATAGCGTGTATATCCCGTAAGGAGGCTTGAAATGAGAACCCTAAGCAGATTTCCGAGGCTCTTAATCCTATTGGCATTCGTGTGTTTCTTTGCCACCACTACTATTGCTGATCATGACGAATTCACCCAAGAATCGCATTGGTTTGGAGATTTATATGGTAGCACTCAACTTTGGGGACTATCGTATTCTTATCCGTGGGCAGAAAGCATGCATCAAATTGTTGTTTGCAATGAAGGAAATCAGACAGCACAGTATCTTTATGAATGCAAGATTTCTGTTCTTCAAGATAATGTCGAGTCGAAGCATCCATTTACAGAAACAACTTACGATATTGACCCCGGTGTAACTTTACGAATCCCCAATCCGATGGATTTAGATTTGAGAAGAGCTACGAAAATAGGGCGGGGTCAAAGATATACTCTCTCTTGTTATACGAGAATTAAGCTTACCAATAGTAAACGTAAAACAAAAGGATGGAGAGTAGAGTCACAACATGACTACACGAAATAGATTGAAACTGTGCGGTATACCGCACCACTCAATTAAGGAGAAAAGAAATGCGTATTACAATTCTTAATAAACCAAATGTAATTTTTGGAGTTATTTGCTTTTGCGTTCTTTCTTCAACTTTATTGGATGCGGATATAGTTTTTCTTTCCGATAGGGACGGCAAGATTCCTGTTTTTGACAGCGAAGTTTACACTATGGACGACTATGGTAATAATGTTGTTAGATTAACAAGTAATCTTCTTTACAAGTCCCGACCGGTGTGGTCGCCTGATGGGAGTAAAATTGCCTACGGTGTAATGCTGACTAAAGGCGTGCATGATCTTGAAGAAATATTTGTTATTGATGCTAATGGAACAGATAGAAACCAATTAACTGATTATAAAGTATTAACTGGTCATCCTTCGTGGTCTCCAGATGGTCGAAGAATTGCCTTTGCGAGTAATCACACCGGCAATTCTGAAATTCACATAGTGGATTTAGACAGTGGTCGTGTTTCTCAGTTAACTCACAGCTTACAAGAAGTAGGCGGAAATACGCAGGCCCCTGACTGGGCGCCCGATGGATCTAAAATCGCGTATATTCTTACTTTAAGGGGTGCTGGTAATCACGTCTATATCATAGATGTTAGTGGGAAGGACAACAGACCTCTTGTAAAACCAAAGGGGCTTGAAGTTGGAGTAACGCCCAATGCTTCATTCCCAAAATGGCATCCTGATAGTGAGCATATACTTTATGGTATTGTCTCTTGGAAATCTATGCCGAATGGTAATGTGGAAATAGTGGAAGAAAGTATATTAATTATACGTGAACTAGATGATAAGCCTCAAAGGCTTAGAATACCAGATGATTTTATATTACTTTCTGCTTGCTGGGCAGAAGATGGGAATGCTGTTATTTTCACTGCAAGTGCAGGCAGTAATATAGAAACTCCGACGGATCTGTATAGATACGATATGTTCACTCATGAGATTAGAAATATCACTAATCATCCTGCTGAGGACTGGGCACCTCATTGGGTGAATCCTACTTATGCTGTCTCGGTTGTGGAAAAACTGACAACGCAATGGGCGAAACTAAAGAAGGAATAATCATGTTCTACCTCGGCTTTTTAGCAAGGGTAGGACTATTCGTTTTTCGGATTTACGCGAAACATCTCACCAAAAACCGAGTGAAACCTAACGCATTAGATACGGATACGGTTTGGGATGTTGGGTTTCGCTACACCTATCTCCCCGAAGAGTTCATTGAAGAACTGTGTCTAGCGAAAATGCGCGTGTGGCTTTACCGCTCAACCCAACCTACGCCCATATTTGTATTTCATTTTCCAACCCACGTTTAATTATGAAGTTCACGTTATAATACAAGTTTTTACACTGCGTGAACGGCAAGTTTTCTCACTGAATAGAAAAAGCCTGAGCGCAGCTAGCGCTTAGGCTTTTCTGTCGCAGATTTTGCGAAATCAATGGACAACACTTTTTAGTAACGAAACCTCCAAATATTTCGTTTGCAAAGTGTAGACATATTTTTCAAACGTTCATCCAAAAAATATAGAAATTTAGAGGCGAATATTATGAAGCAATCTGTGAGGAGACCCCTCTTCTGCTTTCTGATTTTGACGTTGGTTGTCTTATGTTCGGGATGTACTACCGTGTCGCGTTATAGAGCGGCTTCATTGCATCATCGGGCATATACCAGCGGACAAACGCATGCAACTGCCGCTGAGTGGCGTGCGCTTATTTCAGAATTTCAGGAAGTTATTGGTACAGATACGCAAGGTCCCTTAGCTGATGACGCGCAGTACGCGATCGCTTCCAGTTGGATGTGGAGCATCAAAGCAGGTGACACTGAAGCACCGCAGCAGGCGATTGAAGCGTTCCAAAAACTGGTTCGCAGCTATCCTAACTCGCGGTATGTCCCACGAGCACATTACTGGTTGGGACGTTGCTATACCTATATCGGGAACGATTACCAAGCCATCACACAATATCAGATTGTAGAGAGTCGCTATGCGGGTTCTGAAGTATATGATCGCGCCCAATTAGAATTAGCGCGTGTGTATGTAAGGCAAGGTTACCTCACACGCGCCGAGACGCTCTATGCGAATCTTATCGGGTCTTCAGCAGATCGAAAAATTATTGTTGCTGCCACCCAGGAACTACAACCTATCAGAACGCAACCCTTTAAAATACAACGAAAACCGATAGTATCGACTCCTGAAATAGTATCGACTCCTGAAAGGGTCGTTCAAGTACAAACGCAATCCAAACCTCAACCGGTCTCTCCCATACCTATTCCTCGAACGAAAAAAACTATCCCCGCAACGAAAAAAACGACTACTGGAACGAAAAAACCTTTGGCACCTGAGGCACTTACTCGTGAATTTGGGTTAACCGCCAAAACGATAGTTATTGACCCTGGTCATGGAGGCAAAGACCCAGGAGCATTGGGTAGAGGTGCAGTAAAAGAAAAATACATTGTTCTCAGCATCTCTGAAAAACTTCGTGAGGTACTAACGAGAAAAGGGTACACTGTCCTGATGACACGTGATACCAATCGTTTCATTCCACTCAAGGAGCGGACTGCATTCGCAATCCATCGCAAAGCAGACCTCTTCTTGAGCATTCATGCGAACGGCAGTGAGAACTCTAAAGCAAAAGGTATTGAAACCTACTATCTGAGTGTCACCAGTACGGACAAAGTCGCAGAAGATATTGCAGCGCGGGAAAATGCAGACTCCGGTTACAGTATTCAAGAACTGGAAGCACTGCTGAAGGGGATCATACAGGAGAGCAAAAGCGAAGATAGCAAGCGGTTGGCAAAACACGTACAACAAGCATTGGTCCAAGCGACTGATGCGGTCGACCGTGGGGTCAAACACGCACGATTTGTTGTTTTGATTGGAACAAACGTACCTGCTATCCTCATCGAGACCGGATTTCTATCGAATCCGACGGAAGGACGAAAACTCACAACATCGGCATATCAACATAAAATTGCCAATGCTATCGCACAAGGCATCGAGAAGTTTTTGGGGAAAACCGAGGGAGCACCTCTTGTTAAAAGTGCGAACCCAAAACTTGCCTCTACAAGTGTTGAGGGGAACAGGTAATGTTTTTGATCCAAACCAGAAATAAAAGGCGCAGTATTCTCATAGTTTTGCTCCTCTGTGTGATTTTATGGTGTATCGGTGGCCTCAGCCTTGCTAACTCACAGCAAGAACAGATTGCGATTGTCTTACCGACAGCCACATCCGGGGTATCAGAGGGAGACGTTCAATATGCTCGTTCTGTTGCGAAGCGATTCAGTCGAATGCTCAGCATCATTGGGTTTACTGCCGACACCTTTGAAGAATCATCGCTCTCTAAGGCTCAACTCAAATCCCGTAAGTTAATTGTTCTTCCATTGAACGCTGTCCTGTCAGCACAGGCGACGCGCCTCTTGAAAAATTTCGTTGCAGATGGCGGTAAACTTTTCGTAACCTATAACTTAGCGGATACGGTGGCCCCGCTGTTAGGTGTGCGTCAAACGGATTGGCTAAAAGAGGTATCGCCTGGGCAGTTTGCTTCGATTCATCTGAATGCGCCCGAAATACCTGATCTGCCGAGCTCTATTAGACAGGCATCATGGAACATTACAGTCGCAGCACCGACAACGCCTCAGACGAAAGTTATTGGGTATTGGCACAATATGGCAGGGGAATCGACAGGTTTACCTGCTCTTTTCATAGGCGAAGGCGGTGTATTCTTCAGCCATATCTTCCTTCCAGACGATATCCTAACCAAGACACGATTCCTTGCAGCGCTCTTAGGACATCTTATTCCAGAATTTCGGCAGCCCCTTGCTAAACGAGCTATAGAGACAATGACAGCTGTAGGGCATACAGATGGGCTTAAGGCGTTAGAGGCGTTTGTACAGGAAAGTGGGGTGCCGGAAGCGGGACAGGCTTTAGAAGCAGGAAGGCGTTTGATGGAGAAGGCACGCGCCGAGTATAACAGTAAGGCTTACAGTCCTGCGATAACTACAGCACGCGCAAGTCGAGAGGCATTTTCAAACGCCTATTTCTTGTCACATGTGAGCCATGAAACCGAGGGACGTGCCGTGTGGAATCATTCTGGACTTGGCGCATATCCCGGTGATTGGGACGGGTCTGCCAAGGAATTGGCAGCGGCAGGGGTGAATATGATTCTCCCAAACATGGCGTGGACAGGGGTGGCGCATTATTCCAGTAAGGTCTTACCACAAAGTAAAACCTTTACACAATATGGAGATCAGTTAGCACAGTGTGTTACGGCGGCACGCAAGTACGGCTTAGAGGTGCATGTGTGGAAGATTACATGGAATTTGGAAGGTGCGCCGAAAGGATTCGTTGAAAAAATGCGGAGAGATGGACGAACCCAAGTCTCCGCAACCGGAAAACTAGTCAATTGGCTCTGCCCATCACATCCAAAAAACGTCCAGTTGGAATTAGAAAGCATACTGGAGATTGTTACGAATTACGACGTAGATGGCATCCATCTGGATTATATCCGTTATCCCGGAAGTCATGCGTGTTACTGTGACGAATGCCGTAAAAGGTTCGTGCTTGCGACGCGACAGCAGATTGACGGGTGGCCTGCTGCAGTTTTGCCGAATACTGGAGAGTATGGGGATAAGTATATTGAGTGGCGGTCGCAACAAATCACACGTTTGGTTCGCTTACTACACAAACGGTTGCGAGAGGCGGATCCTAACATCAAACTCTCTGTAGCCGTCTTCGGTGGGTATCCAGCGTGTGTTACTTCTATCGGACAGGACTGGATCGCATGGGCAAAAGCAGGTTATGTTGACTTCGTGTGCCCAATGAATTATACAGAGGATACGGACTATTTCACACAGTTGTTAGTCGACCAGCTCGCTTTGATGCCTAAGGATGTAGCTATTTATCCCGGTATTGGCGCGACTGCCACTAATTCGCTACTGACACCAGATGCCGTCGTTGAACAGGTTTACCTCTCGCGTTCTTTAGGAGCTTCAGGTTGGACGATTTTTGACTATTCCCTTGATATTTCTGAGACTGTATTACCAGCCCTTGGAATGGGTGTAGCGAAGTCCAAAGCGCAACCTCCGCATATTTCTTCTCGTCTGAATCGGAATTTGCAGGATAACAAAGATTAACGTGTGATCCTCAATTAACGTAGTTTCGTATTTTTACCTCACCAAAAAATCCACTTGCACATCGTTGCGAAGTCGTGTAGACTAAATAGGAGAAATGTGATCGAATTACTTACCTGAAACGACGATGAACAGTAAAAAAGGAGATTTCTTGATTAATGGCTCAAAAACCGAATATTCTATTTTTGATGAGTGATGAACATAGTCCGCACGCTATAGGGTATGAGGGTAATTCTATTGTCCGAACACCGAATCTTGACCAGCTCGCAACATCTGGGACCTATTTTGAGAGTGCCTACTGCCAAGTCCCGCTCTGCACCCCCTCTCGGATGTGTATGCTAACTGGAAAACACGCACATCGGTGTTCAGCGTGGAATAATGGGTCTATCCTGTTTCCTGAGCATCTTACGATGCCTGCACATTTTGCACAGCACGGTTATTCGACTGCACTCGTTGGGAAAATGCACTTCGGTGGAAAAGAGCAGAACAACGGTTTCCAATCTCGACCCTACGGCGATTTGCGCGGGTATGCCGGGCATCAAACAGATCCGCTGAAGACTCCGGCTGGGACGCGACAGCGAACACGATTCGCTGGAATCACTGAGATTCCGACCAGCATGCTGCAAGAACGGGTTATCAACACGGAAACACTTGAATACTTAAGATCACAACCATCGGAACAGCCGTGGTTCCTACTGGCAAGTTATAGTCGTCCACACTTCCCACTCACGGCACCCAAACGACTCTTCGATAAGTATTGGCCCGATAATGTCGATATGCCCAACGTTCCAGAGGGACACTTGGAGCAGACACACCGCTTCGCAAAAGGTTTACGGGACAACTTCAAAACAGATGAAATTCCGCCCGAAGAAGCTCGTAAAGCGCGAGCGGCGTACTATGCCTGTTGCGAGTTCCTTGACGAGACCGTCGGAGATCTGCTCATACTTTTAGAACGGGATGGTTTACTGGATAACACTATTATTGTTTATACGACCGATCACGGTGAAATGGCAGGAGAACACGGACAGTGGTGGAAGTCGAGTTACTATGAAGCTGCCGCACGCGTGCCGTTGATAGTATGGGATAGACGTCTGTCCCAATCACACGGAGAACGAGTGACAGCACCTGTCGAGTTGAACGACCTCTTCCCAACGTTGTGTGCCAGAGCGGATGTTCCTATCCCTGAAGGTTTAGATGGCGCTGATCTGACAAATCTTATGTCGGGTAATGCTGATGGTTGGCGTGACACCGCTATTACCGAGTACTGGTCAAATCAGACTACAGGTCCGATGCGTATGTTTCGAACCCCTCGCTATAAATACGTCGCCTTCCCTGAAGATGAACCCATTCTCTTTGACTTAGAGACAGACCCAGATGAATTAGAGAACCTTGCCGGTCAGGCAGCATATCGAGAGTTGGAGGCATCTTTGCATGAACAACTCATGAACGGATTTTCATGGGAGTCTGTTAGGCAACAAATAGCCTCAGATGGAGAGCGAAGCCGAGATTTCAAAGAGTCGTGGGGTAAAGGCACCCCGAATCAGTACACGCTACCCGATGGACGTGTTGTCGATGCGGAAACCTGCCTCTATCGTCCTTCTGTGAGAGATGAAGGTTAAGAGCAAGGCTTGGAATTGACGACCATCAGAACGGGAGATACATATACGCTTGGCTGCAAATTGAAGTTGCCGCTAAAGCCACTGTTCACAAAGTCGAGACCTCATAATTACCCCCGATGTTGCTTAATACCCATCAAAAATTCGATTCTGACGACGGAAGAATCGGAGCGAGAACCCAAGCGTTAAAAAACCAAAAAATTCGATTCCCTGCCATTCTCGTAGGACTGCTTTTGATAGGGGTGATGTGTGCAATCACACCCTACAACAATTATTTCCTACAAAATACGAAGATCGCGGGCAATCATCTTCCTGTTGGTTCAATCTTCGGACTTCTCATTCTGGTATTCCTCGTCAATGTGCCGTTACGTAAGTTGATGCGAAATGGGCGTTTTGCCTTCTCCGCGCTGGAATTAACCGTTGTCTGGATGATGTTAATCGTCGCAGTCGGCATTCCGTCAATGGGTTTGTTGCAGTTTCTGCTCCCTTCGCTTGTTGCGCTACAGTACTTTGCGACGACAGAAAATGATTGGGCAGAAACACTCCATCCGCACGTCCCTGAGTGGATCGTCGTAACGGAACCCCGTGCCGTAACGGACTTCTATGAAGGGATTTCTCCCGGTGAAAGCGTTCCGTGGATGCTCTGGCTCAAGCCCTTACTCGTCTGGGGGCTTTTTGTTCTGGTCTTCTATTTTACAACGCTATGTCTTTCCACAATCCTTCGAAAGCAATGGGTAGAACGCGAAAGGTTTTCGTTCCCTTTAATTCAGATTCCGGTCCAACTCGCTGCTGAACCGGCGCGCGGCACATTGCTCAACACCTTTTTCAAAAACAGGCTGCTTTGGGCTGGGATGATACTGCCGGTGGTGTTGCACCTTATCAACGGGTTGCATGCCCACTTTCCGAGGGTGCCAGAGATCCCGCTTATTTACAATATCTACACCGTCTTCACTGAAAAGCCGTGGCATACCCTCGGATGGTGGCCCGCGATGCGGTTCGTCATCTATTTTTCGGTCATCGGAATAGCCTCTTTACTCACGCTTGAGGTATCGTTTAGCCTCTGGTTCTTCTACCTCTTTTTCAAACTCCAATATATCCTCATGAATGCGATGGGACTCAGCATCGGTCCATGGATTAGCTGTAGCCGTCAAGTGATGGGGGGCTACCTCATTTTTGTTCCCGCGGTTTTCTGGATAGGGCGTGAACATATCATAGCAGTTCTTAGAAAGACGTTTGGTCTCGGACACGCAAGAACAAGCCACTCCACTATAGGCGAAGAACCGATAGACGATTCAAACGAACCCATCTCGTATCGTGTAGCACTGCTCGGATGTTTCTTAGGGTTTATTGTTCTTGTGGTGTTTTTGGGCCTCGCCGGTGTAACAACATGGGTTGCAATTGTAACGCTGCTCTCTATCTTTATTACATCAATCGTTTTGTCCTGGATGGTAGTTAACGGCGGGCTGCTGCTTGTCCAGGCTCCTTTTTTTCCATCGGAATACATTGATATTACTTTGGGGTCCAACGCATTAGGGCATAAGAGTCTTGCGATTCTGAGTTTCCAACGTACCTTCCTACGCGATTGGGGCGAGTTTATGATGCCAAACTTTCTACACAGTTTCAAGGCTGCGGATGAGGTGAAACTCGCCCGCCGTCGGGTTGTACCGATTTTGTGGGTCTCAATTGTCGTAGCCCTCTTTGTTTCTGTTTACGCTTCGCTGACGCTCATTTACGACAAAGGTGCGCTGTTTTTGCAGAGTTGGGCTTTCGTGGTCGCGCCGAGGAACTATTTCCAACGGATGAGCAGCCTTATCCAATTCCCCATCGAGACGAAGTGGGATGAGGTGTACAGTATGATTGCTGGCGCGGGGTTTACAGGTTTTATGCTCTGGATGCGGCAAAACTTCGTCTGGTGGTCTCTACATCCGATCGGTTATCTGCTCGGGGCAACCTACCCACCCTTTCATCTCTGGTCGTCAATCTTGATCGGGTGGTTCATTAAGTATACGGCACTTAAGTTTGGCGGTGCCTCGACGTATAGGAAGATTCGACCCGTCGCGTTCGGCTTGATTTTCGGTGAATACGTGATGGTAGGGCTATGGATGATAGTTGGGCTTTTCACAGGAATCGGTTATTTCGCGTTGCCTTCGTGACCTATGGGCACCCTTACAAACGTTTGCTGTAAATCAGATGGAACCTCCAAAGGATATATATTATGCAATCTAGTCAACCGACATTAGCGGATACATGGAAAACACGTGCCAAAACCCGACATACTGTTGTTGGGATTCGGACGTGGCACGTCAACCTAAATCCTCGCGCTATGCCCAGTTTAGGGTTCGCCAAGGGACAGTGGCAGAAACCTGCTACCCGGACAGCGCATGTCGATTGGCGCGGACCCTTTGCAGCACAAGCAGGAGCGTTAATCGTAGAAATCATTACCGATAAGGGTTTGAAAGGATACGGTCTTGGGGGTGGCGGACTTGCGGGCGCGCTGATTATCGAAGGACATCTTCAGAACTTTGTCATCGGATGCGATCCGCTTGATGTTGAGGAGATTTGGGAGCGTCTGTATCATATCACCTCGATTTACGGACGACGCGGCTTGGTAATTTATGTCCTGAGTGGCATAGAACTCGCGCTTGTTGACCTGTGTGGGCAGATCGTGGACGCGCCTGTCTATAGTCTTATTACGGATACACCACGCCTTGAGATTCCTGCCTACGCCACTGGTGCTGATGTCGGCTATTACGCTGAGAACGGGTTTGCCGCTTGCAAACTACCACTCCGCAACGGGCTCGCTGAGGGTGAAGACGGGTTTGCCCAAAACGTTGAGATGATACACGCCGCGCGAGATGCTGTCGGAACGAAAACAGAATTGATGACAGACATCTATCTCCGTTGGGATGTGGACTATACGCTCCGTTTCGCAGATGCCGCCACCGATGCGCGCCTCAAATGGATCGAAGAACCTATCCCGCTTGACGACTATGCCGGCATGGCACAATTGGTCCGTGAAGTTCAACCGGCTTGGATTGTCTCCGGTGAGCATGAATTCACACGATACGGATTTCGGGAATTGCTACGTTGGAAGGCGGCGGATATGATTCAACCCGACATCAGTTGGGCAGGTGGTTTCACGGAATGTTTACGCATCGCTCGTGAAGCCGCTGAACTGGACATTCCGACATGGCTCCATCAAGCAGGAACACCGTGGGGGTTGCATCTCACTGCTTGTCTCCCGATGCCATGTATGGCAGAGACCTTCGGTCCTTCCCGAGACGGCGTTGAGAACGAATTGTATCGCCGCTTACGATCCGTACCGCACGATGGATTTTTCACCCTCAGCGACGCTCCCGGTTTCGGTGTAGATTTGGACGAAGAGTTGTTAGAGGCATACACAGTTGATCGGTTGTAGGCACAGCTATTACATCCGAAAATATGCCTGTAGAACCACTTAAGCAGTTCCATCAGGGTGTTTTTCCTTCATCCGTTTGACGGCATCTAATTTCGTCTGTTGCCAATCGGTCCAATCTTTTTTCCCTTCATAACGGACGACATCGTGGATTGTAGCGCGCGGTTGATAGGTAATGTAATTTCCTGTATGCCAAGCGAGATTCCGATAAACCATGAAATCTCCCGGTCCCAAATGGACTTGAACCGCACCCAGGAACTGCTTGCAATGCTCTAAACAGTATCGCTCAGCTTCAGCGTTAGACTGCCCTTCAGCGGGTTTCCGCAGTTTCGAATCATTTGTCGATTGTTCTTCGCCGGGCATATCCCACTGGCGTAGATGGCTACCCGGGACGAACCACGTACAGGAGTCGGCATAAATCGCGCAATTAACCTGATTGAAGTGGCGTAGGTCGTACCAGACTTCCGCTAACTTCGCCTTGACAATCTCATCCCGTGCTTCGGGAGGAACCTCTACAACGCCATCTCGATGCCAACCAATATGCCATGGATGTTCAAG
>JAAXHD010000425.1 GCA_012271015.1 Candidatus Poribacteria bacterium
ACGGGGAATTAATTGCTGTTGTTTCAAATACTGCTTTTTCCGCATTGGCATCACCACATCGTATTGAGCACTTTGTTTTCTGTCATCTTGTCCCGGGTTTAGATGAATTCTTCAAGCAGTGTGAACCCGCTTTTACATCGCGGAAAAATGCTTATCTGCATCTTATCTATAATGGGAAAGAAGATATTAAGGGGTTAAATCCTCTTTTATAGTAAAGCCCATAATTACTTATACACTTTTATAATATCATCAATAGATGCCTCAGCGTTATACTGACGTATGCGTTTGATGTTGGCGAAATCCTTCTCAATCGGGTTCAACTCCGGGGAATACGGCGGCAAAAATAACAAACTCGCACCAGAATCTCGAATCAACCGTGCTGTCTCCGAACCCTTGTGGAACGACGCATTATCCATAATCACAACGTGGCTCTCATCAAGCAAAGGAGACACCATCGCCGAAAGCCATGTGTTGAAGGCAACCGTATCGCAACTGCCCTCAAAAAGCAGAGGCACTGTGAAACACCCATCAAGACGAGCGGCTATCAAGGTCGTTGTGGTATATCTATGGCTCGGCACTTGCGCTTCAACACGGCTGCCTTTCGGCGCATAAGCATATCGACGGAAATCGGTTTGCGTGAAACCACTCTCATCAATATAAACCAGCTTTTTGCCCTTTTCTGTCTCCTGCTGAAGCGCCGAGAGATACTCTTGGCGTTTCACGGGACACTGTTCTTTGTAGGTTTGCGTCTTTTTTTTTCGCGTGATATTGAGTTTTTTCAACGCATACCAAATACCATGTCTGGAGACACCAAAGTGGGCAGCACGCTCCTGCTGGGTGGCCTCTGGAAAATCAGCAACGTGTTGCTGGAGTGCCTCATAATCAAGGGTTCGAGGCCCTTGAGGTCCCGGTTTCTTTGAAGTCAACGGCTCTTGAGCAGCCAACCACTCATAGATGATGCCGCGAGAGATGCCAAATCGTCGTGAAGCTTCGGCTTTACTACCACCATTATCAACGAAGTCAAGCACGCATTTGCGGAAATCTGAGGAATAACTCATAAGACTTAGAGGATACCATAAATCTTTGAATATGTCAATTTATTTGCGGGCTT
>JAAXHD010000373.1 GCA_012271015.1 Candidatus Poribacteria bacterium
ACGTAAACGCTGCGAAAAACATATTGAGGGCTGGGGTACCCTGGACCTAAGCCAGATAAAACCGATCTGATTCGGAAGAAGAGCCCTCTGGTGGAGCGATACTCAGACGGTGGACTCACTGAGAAAGCCGCAGTCGCTATGAAACCGAAGCTCCACGCTTTAGCGTGTGGGTGGTATCACCAACGTCTTTTCATAGAGTACCTAAGAGTGTAAGTGCTGCCTCTTCTCCGCTCCGAATACAGTCTGGAATACCAACGCCATGGTAACCATTTCCTGCGAGTGCTAATCCTCGCAATTCACCCGTGAACTGCTCTATACTACTCACAACATCTTGATGTCCCACCTGATACTGTGCCATTGCTTGTGAATGCTTACTAACCGTGGCGAACTGTGGGGTGTTTTTGAGTCCGACAAGCGACGTTAAATCTGACTGACATAATTCGATGAGTTCCGCTTCAGTCTTTTTGGACGTGGGTTCGGCAACGAAAGCGCGTAAAAGAACATGATCCGTTGGCGCGCGGTTTTCAAATTTAACGCTACTAAAAGAACATCCGATGAGAGATAGGTTTTCCGTAGCAGGGACAACGAATCCCATCCCATCTAACGGGTGTGTGACATCTTCACGGCGAAATGCTAAATTGACCGTTGCCGAGGAGGCGTACGGGATCTCGTTGAGTTTTGAGGTCAGTGGACTTGATAGGTCTCCGATGAGCACTGCGACTTGTGGTGCTGGAAGGGCAATACAGAGAAGTTCGGCGTTTAGCGTTTCTCGGTTAGCAAGCGAAACATGCCACCGGTTACCATCGCTCGTCTGTTGGATATGTTCCACTTTCGCATCCAATCTGATACTATCGGATAACGCTTGAGTAAGCGTATCTGTCAGCGTTTGCATTCCAGATTTAAACGAAAGAAAAAGACTGTAACGCGGCCCGCTTGTGTCTCGGCTGGTTTGGGCGGCTTGCTTTTTCTGTGCACGAAGTGCCTTGATAATGCTGCCATGCGCTTTTTCCATTTCCATGAATCTTGGGAATGTTGCCTTTAGGCTTAAATTTTCGGCATCCGAGGTATAGATGCCTCCTATCATCGGCTGTGCCATCCGTGTGAAAGCTTCAGTACCGAGGCGACGCCTGACGAAGTGTGCTACCGCTTCGTCCGTATCTCTTCCCCTGCGCGGAATAAAGAGGTCGAGTGCCATCCGCAGTTTCCCTCGCCAACTGAAGAGCGGCGTTTTTAAAAACGGCATGAACGCCCCTGGTGCCATCATGTAAAAACCCTCAGGGACGGGATGCAACGTCCCGCTTCGGGTCACAAAACTCCGACGGACTTTAGGATTGGTCCCAATGAATTGATCCGCGATACCGAGTTCTTCGCATAATGCCTTCGCCGCGGGTTTGGTGGAAATAAAAGCATCGGGACCGTGTTCAATGAGAAATCCATCGCGGTGTTCGGTTTCAACGACACCCCCGACACGTCCACTGGCTTCAAGGAGTGTAATGTCAAGCGGAATATTGCGTGTAGCAGACTCGCGCTGTAAGCGGTAGCACGTGGCTAAACCTGTGATGCCGCCTCCGATAACAATGGCACGTTTTCTACCCGAGTTTTCCAACATAACCTATATAATAGGGCAGGCACAAGACCTAACCTACAGAAATCGGCTCGGTGCGGTTTCAAACTGCACCTACCAATGCAGTGCGCAAGTCCTAATTTATATATGCCTTGCGCCCAACCCAAGCGCAAGAACAAACATTGTTAGCGTGGGGGGGTACATTGACACACAAAGTCTGCTAACATGTTGATGAATTTGGGATGGGCACCGACCGTGCCTGCCCGAATGAAGTCAATGCCACACGCTTCCGCGGTTTCTGCCGCCTCTATGTCCAAATCGTAGAGGACTTCGACATGGTCACAGAGGAAGCCGATCGGTGAAGCCACGACGGTATCGACGCCTTTTTCCTTTTGGGTTTTAAGCCAATCATTAATATCCGGCTGTGTCCATGGAATAGGACTATTTTCTACCTCGCTCTGGTATGCAAAACTGAATCGGGTTTTTCCAATTTGTTTAGCGACCGCCTCGCCTGTTTTTCCAAATTGTTGTGTATAGGGTGAAGTATCCGCCGTTGCTTGGGGTATTGCGTGTGCTGTGAAAACAAGTTCGGCGCGTTCTAACTTGTCACCACATGCGGTTTTGATAATCTCGGCAATGGCACCCACGTAACCCTTGTGTGTGTACCACGGATCGAGATAATCGACGGTCGGTTTCTCACCATCGACTGCGTCGATTCCTTTTTTTACTTCTTGTTGGTACCACTCCCAACTGACTTTGGATTGGTGAGGTGCCATGATAATGCCGAGTATTTTGCGGTGTCCGTTTTCTGCCATCTCCGCGATGACTTCTTTTAAATAAGGGTTCCAATGTCTGAATCCAGCGTAAACAGGTAGTGGTAGATCGCGCGCTTGCAGTGCGGTTTCTAAGGCATCGGCTTGTTTGAAAGTCAATTCGTTGAATGGCGAAAATCCGCCCAATTTTACGTAGTGAGCTGAGATGTCTTTTACGCGTTCTTTCTGAGATTCAGCTTCCCCGGCAATCCCTTCGACGAAACAGTAGGCTTCGCCGGGACATGCATCGCTATTGTATTTTTGACAGCAACCCGGTGTCGGTCCACCGAATGCAACGAGTAAGACGCTATCGTACCTCATTTTTGATTTTTGTTTCCTCCTATGCCATATTCGCCAACTGTGCTGGCATATACCTTGCGTCAGCGGCGATCGCCTTCGCGAAAGCTTCACGCGCGAGTGCCTCGTTCCCATTTGTGCGATGTGCGAGTCCGATACAGAAGTAGGCTTGTGCGAGTTGTGTCCCCTGAATCCCGATAACGAGAGATTTATAGACGGACTCCAGCCCTATTTTTGTTTCGTCGCCGTTGCGATAGGCAGAGAGAATATGGTTGTAGCCCCGTAAAAGATGTGCCGGCGCGTGATTAGGGTCCAATTCAAGGGCAACGTTGAGTGCTTTTTTGGCTTCGGCGAAGAAGTCACCTTTCTCAAGGACACTTGACACGGTGCGGGAGGCTTGTGTGAGCAAATTTGCGTATTCCGTCCACACGTCGGGAAAATTCGGATATTTTTCGGTTGCGGTTTTCAAGATCGCAATCGCTAAGCCAAGGTCATTACCCTCCGCGATCTCTTCGGCGGTTTCTTTGTAAGCCTGAAAGTCTTCAAGTGCCTGTGTTTTTTGGTGAAGTTTTTCGGTATCCGCAGTCGGAATAGCCGAAGGTTTCAGATGTTGCCAACCCGGCTCTGGATCGTCGATCAACCCACGGTATACCCTTAAAATCGCATAACGAGGTGTTCCCCATACTTCAGCAATAGAATGAATCCAGTCAGGTAAGTTGGCTTCCATTTCGGTGAGTAGTGTATTTAAGGACATGCCTTGCTCAACACGTTTTCGGACTTCCGTTAGGAAATAGGCCTCAATTTCAAGCAAGAGGTCAATTTCGGCCTCACGCGCTAAGGGTCCATGTCCGGGTAGGACAGATTTAGGTTCGTATGTCCGGAGTTCTTTAATTGTGTTAATCCAATCGTGGTTCGCCATGAGCCCTTCGTTCATAACAGGCTGTCCAAAGATGGGAAAACTCCCTGTCATAACGGTGTCACCAGAAATGATGCAATCCTCTGCGGGGACCCTGATAGCAGTGGCATCATCCGTTTCTGCCTTTCCTAAGTGAACGAGATGTAGCGGCTGATTACCTAAATCGAGTTCGGTTTCGTGTGTGAACGTCTGTTGCGGCAGAAAGGGAGGATCGCCGAGTGTAAAACCGCGAGAACGCAGGAATGCCTCCTGCCGTGGCGATCTGTTCACCATAAAATCCTTGGTCATCTCGCGAGCGATAACGGTTGCGCCGACTTCATGAAAGACAGTGTTTCCATTGGTATGATCCCAATGGTAATGGGTGTTAATTGCGTATAGTATTGGTTTATCAGTAAGGGTCCGGATCGCATTACGCAATCGCCGTGCCATCATTTGGTTCACCTGTGTATCAATTACCGCAACCCCTTTATCTCCAATGATAATAGAGGAGTTGACAATATTGCGAAAGAGATACACCCGTTCTGTGACTTTAGCGAGTTGTCCGTATTGTCGTGGTGCAAAGGGATTTTCGAGGATGTTTCTCATTTTTTTAATTAAAAAGTTTTTGCGATGTTTACGAAATGCTTAACATTTTCAAATGGCGTATCTCTGTGCAGACCATGACTCAGGTTCAAAATATGTCCAGTTTTTCCACCCTGTCTAAGACATATCTCAACGGCTTCCGTGATGTCGGCAGGTGTCCCATCGCGAAGGATGTCATTATCAACGTTTCCTTGGAAGGCAACGGAACCATTTGTGTTTGCCTTGGCTCTACCAAGATCCACACATTTCCCAATGCTTAGGACATTCGCTCCACTCCGATGCATTAAATCTACATAGTTGCATTCTTTTGCGAACAAGATCCCTGGTGCCTCTGGATTGAGTTCAGCGAAAATTTGCTGATGATAAGGAAAAGCGAACTCTTCATATACCTGCCTCGGTAAGACATCAGCGATGGACTCGAAAAGTTGCACTATTTGAACACCCTCGCTGATTTGATAGTTCAAGTAGTTAATAGTCATTTCGGTCAACTTGTTCAGTAGACGATGTAAGAGTGCGGGAGCTTCTTCCATCATTCTGAAGACAGGAGCCGCTTTTTCAGATACTCCAGAACCCCGTTTGATCGGACTTTCCCCTGCGATGAGGAAAAAAGCGAGGGTCAAAGGTGCCCCGGCGAAACCGATGAGCGGCAGTTCTTCGTTCAAGGTTTCACGCAGTTTACGAATGACATTTCCTGTGAACGCCAATTGTGTAGGGGGTTCATCGACGGGTTGAAGGGCGTCCACTTGTGCCTGCGTGCGGATTGGCGGATTTAAAATGGGTCCTGGATCGAATCGGAAATGCGCGCCCATGGGTGCGAGGGGGGTGAGAATGTCCTTGTAGACAATGATGGCATCGACACCGATACGTTTGGGAAGAAGTGATATTCTGACCGCTGATTCGACTTCTGCTTGGGACATCGGGGCGGGGCAGGTCCGAAAGAGTCGTTCCAACGGGAGGTTAAGGTCACGTCGAATTTGACGGTAAACGGGATCTGATCTGCCTGCCTGCCGCATCATCCACACTGGGACGCGATGTACAGGCAGACATTTCGATGCGCGCAGAAGTAAGTCATTCTTGAATTGTCGTTTCATGTTGGCAGGGATTACCTCTTTAGCGCATTTTCAAATTGCCCCACATCGTTGCCAATTTGCCTGCAGGTTCCACAGGAGCAACACCGAGCACTTTGCCTACACCTTCATCCATGAGCGTTTTAATATCCGCTTCGCTCAAGGTATCGCTGAACATAGCGACATCGTCAACGATGCCTTTGAAGTAGCCACCGTCACATCCGTGGCCTGCCGGGCAGAGACCACTGCCGATGAGTAAACCTTTTTCAGGTTCCCCGACCTTATTCGGTCCCTTCGCCTTAAATTCACCATCAATGTAGAGTTCGTATTCAGTGCCGTTGTAGATACCGGCGACAAAATACCATTCGTTTGGCGTATTTACCGGTGTGTTCGCGGCGGCACAACCGGCTTGGCAACTTTTGAACTCAAAGTTGCCGCCGTTCCAGTACTCAAACCACCAATTCGCGCCCCCACCGTCACCCGGGTTACCGTTTGCGATGATGAGGGTGGCAGATCCTTTACCTCCTGGATTGTTGCCGCCAACAGTCGTCGGATGCATCCAGAAAGTGACTGTGAACGTCTCGGGATTGAATAGAGGTGAGGGAGCGATTTCAACGTAATCATCTTTTCCGTCGAATATGACGGCTTGCCCGAATTGTCCAGCTTCCCATTTCGTGCCTTCTTTGAGTTCACCATCGTTGTCGTTCCCGGACAAATCTTCGGCAATTTTTCCACTACCTTCATCGAAAAGCCAAATTCCGACGACTGATTTTGGGTCAATTTTGGCGTTGCTTGTCGTAGCACAGTATAGGGTGAGAAATGCAAATCCGAAACCTATTAGCATCCAATACTGATTCGGTTTGTTAGCAAGGAGTCTTGTGAGAAAATTCATTGTGAGAGGTCCCCCTTCTGGTGTCGCTCAAGAAACCGCCTGAGTTTGGCAAAACTTTTAACGTTTTTCATGATCCTACCGCTCTCTCGTTCTTCAAGGTAGAGAAAAAAACCCATAAAATAGAGACTTGCTAAAAACAGGAGAAATCCTGTGAAACACTGTGCGATTGCCCAATAGTTTGGTTGAAAATTCAGGTAAGGGGTGACAGCTACGGTGCCGGTCTCTACTTCAGCAGCGTCCTGCTGAGGCCATTCCACCGAAACGAAGCCACCCCACCCAGTTATCCCGAGAGATAAGAAAGCGATTGAAAGGACAAAAAGGATGAAAAATGGGATGCCCATGTTACTTGCAGGTTAATCAGCGACTTTTATCAACCCCTTGGTACAACCGTCTTCACGATTGCGGACCTTTGTTATCCCCTCAACGAGTGATTCAAGTGGGAACTCATGGCTGATGATTTTGTCCATGTTGACATCGCCAGCCGAAATGAGCTGCACTGCCTCTTCCCACGTATCGGGTGCCAGCCAAGAGAATCTGATGGTTTTATCCATAAGGATTGTATCAAGGATGGGAACTTGCATGACATCTGTATCACCGGGAAGTCCGAAGATAACGACAGTTGCGTGTCTGCCTGTAACTTCTAAGGCGGTGTGAATCGCGTCGAGCGAGCTGGTAGCCGTAATTGCACGATCTGCCAATTCGCCGTCGTTAAGTTCCTGAATCATAGCACCCAAGTCTTCCACATAGTGTGGAGAGTTAGTATCGCTAACGTTGACGACTAGGTCAGCACCGAGATCTTTCCCGCAGTCCAAGCGATAATCACGGGTTCCGACGAGCAGGACGTTTTTCAAGCCGCGACTTTTTAGAACTTGCACCATCATCAAGCCGATGGGACCGGGTCCGAAAACGACGGCAGTTTGCCCTTCTTCGGCGTTAAGATTGTTGACAGCATAGAGTCCGCATGCAAGCGGCTCAGTTAGCGCGCCTTGATCGTACGTTACATTTTCGGGTAACTTGACTGTCCAACGATAGTCTGAGACTGCGTACTCCGCGAAGCCACCATCAACACCTACACCTAAGACGCGTTTTTCGGGACATAAGTTGGACAATCCCTTCTGACTCCAGAAGGAATCTGGATTTGATTGAACAGGATTGACGACAACCCGATCACCTACTTTGAATCTACCTGTGTTTCCCGCTTCGCTGCCGACCTCAACGACTTCACCGGTAAATTCGTGTCCAAGGATAAGTGGTCCTTTCCCGTCGTCGGTTTCAAGCGAACTATTGCCAAAATAATATGCTACGTCCGAACCACAGATGCCTACCGAACGGACTTGGACGAGCAGATCATTGTCCCCGGCTGCTGGCACGGGTCGATCTTCGAGGCTCATTGATTCAGGTTCATAGAAAATTTGGGATTTCATTATCTGCCTCCTTAAGTAGTGAATGTAGTAATTTTAGCATACCTGAAATTTAAATTACAATTTTTAATTTTTCCTTGCGACTGATAACTAACAACCGACTGCTATCCCTCCGACTTAGGTGCTGTCAACATAACTTAAAAGATAAATCGCATTTCCAGAAACAACAGTCGACTGCAGAATTCACCGAGAAGCACCGTAATGATGGCAATAAAGAGAAAGCCGGTCGCGGCGCGTGTCGCCCCGAGCACATCGCGGGCGACAGACTTCGGACGCAAGCAGTCCCATGTAATGAAGTAGAGGAACAACGTACCAACGATACCTATAAGTACCCGCATGCTGAAGATGATTTGATAGAAGAGATTAAAGGAGACAATATCCGTGGCTTGCTGTCTGAAAAAGAGGTTCAGGCAGAGCAGCAGTGTCACGCCCGAAAGCGTGCAGAGTAGGACGGTATTGAACCGTTTCAGGTAGACCACCGGTAAATCAGGGACCACGAGGTACCAATGACCAAACCACATCCCGCTGTGGACCGCACCGAGCAGGGTGGCGGCTGTTAAGAATTGCAGGGGTAACAGGAACATCTCACCGGGAAGTTGTACGATATGAAAATACCGCTGGGCACTCAAAATCAGCCACACTACACCGGAAATAAGCCCACTGAAGAAGAAGAGCCGTGTGAGAAGCGGGGTCTTGAACCACCAACTCAGTGTATAGATCAGGACGATGAGGACGAAACAGATAACAGAAATAGACTCGGGATTTTGCCAAGATCCGAAGAAGTTGCGAAATGTAACAGGTTGCTGATGGAGCGCGAGGTTTGCGCACCGTGATAACCCACCCACGAGTAGATAGATGCTACCCATCAAACGGTAGAAATTCGCACCCACTAATCCTTGTGGTACTAAGAGGAGGAGAACGAACCCTCCAACTGCGAGTTGACTGAAAACGAGATAGAAGACATCAACAATACTGATTTTTAATCATCCCTTGCGGGTAAAATATGGCAACCCATTATAGTCCGCCGTAGAGCGATGAATTGGAGCATCGCTATGCTCAAGAACCATAATGGGTTTACCTGTTGTGCGCGGTTTTAAACCGCGATGTTTGCGATATAAGAGGGTATGCTTCCGTCTATATAATTTCGACTTCGGCACCGAGATCTTCGAGTTGCTCTTTCGTTTTCTCGGCTTCCTCTTTGGCAATGCCTTCTTGAATGACGACCGGCGCGGATTCCACTTTCTCTTTTGCTTCTTTCAATCCGAGTCCAGTAATCGCGCGAACCTCTTTGATAACAGGAATCTTCTTGGAACCAAAGTCTTTGAGCTGAACGTCGAATTCTGTTTGCTCTTCAGCTTCGGCGGCTTCTTCTCCATCTGCAGCAGGGGCTACTGGCATCATTCCAGGCATAGCGATTGCCGGTGCGGCTGATGCGCTGACTCCGAATTTATCCTCTAAGGCTTTGACCAGTTCAGAAAGTTCCAGAACGGTCATATTACTAATTTCGTCAATCAATTTTTCCATATCTGCAGCCATGTTTGTATCCTTTCTATATGTAGTATCAAATTAACTTGATTAGAGATTTTCTGATCAAGTCGTGCAAGGGGGTACCCTGCGATATTGATATAAGCGTGG
>JAAXHD010000394.1 GCA_012271015.1 Candidatus Poribacteria bacterium
AAACCACGGGTATGGAGTTCGCTTCGAAGATGGTGGTGCGTGCGGTGGAAGAACACCTGAGAATCCTTGAGATCCCTATAGACTACGCCCCGCGTGTTGGGGAGTCAAAACTGAATCCCGTACGGGATGCGATCAGACACCTTCGGTTCTTACTCAGACATCGACTCACCCGCAGGTGATAAAAACACAAAGGCACCCGCAAACGTGAAGGAGAACCCCATCAAATCACATCTCCGAAATGCTCGGAAACCCCAACTCCAAGAACACTTGACACCCTACCTGTCAACGCAAAACCCGCCCTCGGTTTGAAACCCAAACGCCCTGGGTGTCGTTTTCTGTTGTCAAACCTTTGTAGCAGCCCCTGTGAGATTGTACCCATTTTTGTCGCAGAGACGGTGCGTCTGTGCGTGTGCACTCGCAAACGAACAAGGGACGGGGCAAAAACGTAGGTTTCAGCGTTAAAATCTTGTAGATAGCTATAATACTTCATTTTTTTTCAGGAAGATCATGTCAAAGAATACCTGGATATATCAGGAATTGACAGGTTTGATGAAACGGATTTTGGAAATGACGATAGTGCTGCGAATCTTGCTGTGAGTGGCCACCGTCCAGTTTGGGCTGTGTTTAGAATTGACCTTGATGACGATGGTAGCGATGGAGGCGGAAATGCTTCCGTTAAATCTGCGGATATACACGATGTCAATAGCGATGGTGTCATTAATATTCTGGATTTAGTCGCGGTTGCCAACGGACGAACATCATAAACCCGTAAAGGTGCCCATGGATGATATTGTGAATTCCAACGATTAGCAGCACCCACATCACAAAACCGTTGCGAATGGACACGTTTCCCGGTGAAACATGCTTCGGTAGGGTGTCCTGTCCGTTAATTAATAAAGTTTATTTTAATTAAGTATAATTATATTAAGTTTTTATGTGACGATTTTTTTCAAAAGAGAGGCAATCGAGGGGTTACGACAGGCGTTGGGTACTGAACTGGAATTTGATATATTCCTCGTGCTGGATGGACGCGAGGTGCGTTTTGTGATGGAGTCGGTGTGACAAGAAAGGTTCGCTAAGGGTAGAAAATGGTTATCAGTGCAATCCTATCGTTGTGCCACAATGAAAACAATCTATTTAGGACGGTCATCTTTCTAAAAATTGATTGTCCTGCTGGAGAAACAACATCTCTCAACGCAAAGAATCGGTGTAAATCCGCGTCATCTGTGTAATCCATGACAATCCGCGATTCAGACGCATATTTTAGAAATTAAAAACGGGACGACTCCAGAGTCGTCCCTTACTTACGCCAGGTGATGTTGGTTAATCAAATGATATTGATTATTAATTCGTCAACTCGAAAATAATCGGGAGTTCGAGTCGCAAACTGTTTCCCTCTTGTCCCTCAGGGAAGGGTGGATAGGGCACAGCATTTTGGACGGCGGCGATCGCCGCATTATCCAGTGCCTTTGAGCCGGAAGAATCTGTGACCCTTGGATTCCGAATCGTGCCGTCTTTGAAAAGCGTAAATCGGACAGTTGTGCTGGAACCGTCGTCTAAATTCCGGACACGGGGTGGGAACCGTTGAACCTGTTTGATCCGGTCCCGAACCGCTTTTAAGAATTCGTTAAACGACTGTTTCGCATCCCCTAAGTTGACAGAGGCGAGTTCAAGATTGCCTGAATCACTGAATTCCGTTTGTGCGAGGCTTGTTCCCATATCCATTCTCGCGACTAAGCTTGTGCTCTCGAACTTCGGCACCTCAAACTTCGGCATCGTTGTAACAATATTTGCCTGTTGGCGAGTCGCTCTGGACAGATTTTTGCCGATCCCTGTTGTGCTCGGTGCCATGACCGGGCGTGTCGAAACGTCGCTCGCCGGTAGCGTGAAGCGTGCGTTGCCCACCGGAATTTTAGCACTCGTCGTAACAGCCTGTCCTTTCGGGGCTCGGACCTTAGAGAACTTCGGTTTTTGGGGTTGTCGCGTTGCACGAGGCGGCGTACGGCGTTTCGTTTGTGGTTTCTCGGCTTCCAGAACGACACTCTCTACTTTATCATTGTGCATCTCCAACACGGTTTTTTGAATAAAGTAGATAGCCCCAACGATAATCCCGATTGCGTGTAGTCCGATTGCGAAACCCCATGCGATTCGAATCGCTTTCCTTTTCCGTTGTTGGGCGGCTTCTCGGTTCTGCCGCTGAACATCGGCCATCGTCATCATATTCTTCTTCTCCCGTTTCCTTTCAGCACCCTGTAGGCGTGCTATATCAGTCATTAGTCTTCATAGCTCAGTAACTTATATCTACCGTTTTTAACAACTACCGAGCCGAGAATCTTCAATTCCCGTTTTTCTCCAGCGACGTTCTGTAACGTCAAAACGGTTCCACGCAAGAGTTGGAACCCTTCATAAGTCTCTGTGGGGCGATCGAAGCGGATGTCGACAAACTTCAGGTTATGTCCTCCGAAGTAAGCGATCCACTTTTTCATACCTGTATTACACTTTTTATTCAGATTTGACCAAGCAAAATCGCCTGGGAAATTATTCGGTGGACGGCTTGCGGGGAATGCGGGCCAAATCCAATTGAGATACTCCTCGCGTTGCACACGCAGGCGGTTTAACTGCTCAATATCTTTTCGATTGAGTGCGTCAACGACTAGCAGACCGAGTTGGTCTGGCGAGTCGAGACTATTATTCCAAGCCCGTTTCTCACATCCTACGAAACCGACGCAGACCAACATGAAGATTAAGAAACTGTAAGATGCGTGAACGGTGAGTTCGCTACTTCTGCGCACTCGTTGTCCATCCTGTGGTCCAATTGTTGGTTGGGCTCACACCACCGATGAAGTTAACTTGTTCAAAGAAACCATCGTTCGGAGGATTTGCAGGCGTCACCGCGTTCGTACCCGCACCCGGTGTGAAGTTCGGTGCCGACTTGTTGAAGGGGGCTGCCAAGCCTGGGTCAACTTCTTTATTTCCGTGGGAAGCGGCAAAACCGGCTTCATCGAATCCGTCGTCGTCTTTCTCATCGCCAAAGTTGCCTTTTCGATTTTCAAAGAAGATGCTGTTCTTTACGACCAGTTTCCCGCTATCCGCTTGCGCGTGGGTTGCCTCGTTGTTGATATCGAGTCCAACTTTGTTAAATCCGGTAACGATGAAGTTAGCGAACATACCAGCGGCACCTTCACGAATCAGCATACCGTTATCGCTCTCCGGTCCCGCAGGGTCCCCGACGAGCGTCGCGTTGTAAATCGTCGCGGCGGAACGGGGTTGTGCCTCGTTGTCTTTACTGCTGTTGTCAACTTCAAAGCCGTTATCGGCATCGTCGCCATACTGCTGCACGACGAGGAACTGCGCTTTCCCTGTCCAGCCATCTGTCCAGTCGAAGGAATCGTCGCGGGCACCCGTAACCATGACATATTTAAGGTTGACGGTGCCACCGAACATCTCAACGCCATCGTCTTGGTTCATGTGTACTTGGACGTGATCGACAGTCGTGCCGGATCCAACGCCTTGGAAGGCGATACCGTTCAACTCGTTGTCGGGACTGAATTCGATACCTGCATACTCGACACGGACGTATTGAAGGATGCCGCTGCTGTCCGCTGGATTGTTTCCACCGAAGGCACCTGTGTCCCCTTCACCGAAAGTTAAGCCTTGGTTCGTCGGCGCGCTACCGTTGATAATCAAGCCACCCCACTGACCGCGTGCGCGGGAACCTTCAAAGGCATCACTCGACATAACGATCGGAGCGGAGGCTGTGCCTCGCGCGATGATCTTAGATCCTTGGGAAATGATAAGTGTGCCATTGGTTGCCTGCTCGCCGTAAATTTTGACACCCGCCTCAACGGTTAATGTCGCACCGTCTTCGACAAACACCGCACCCCGGAGGAGATAATCGTAAGCCGAAGTGAGCGTTTTATCGGCGTTCAATCTGCCTTCAAGGATGACCACTTGATGTCCGTCAATAGCGATAATGGTTTCTTCGGCGACTTCTGCTTCTGCCGTGGCTTCTGTTTCTTCCTCGTCACTACCACAACC
>JAAXHD010000088.1 GCA_012271015.1 Candidatus Poribacteria bacterium
ATCGACATCGGTATACGGATGGAAGTTGTAATGCGGTTTAATCTGCGTCTCTCGGAGTGCTTCGTACAGCACGCGTCGATCCCAAATCTGGATATTCTTCCTGACTTCAGCGTTCTCCGTTATCATTTCCAGCGTTGCGATCCCAGGCTCTTGATCCACTCTCACAATCTCGTCGAGATCAAAAGCGCGGCGTGTCTCTTCGATATGTCGCTGCAAGTACCGTCCCTCCTTGAGAAACGGTTCCACACGCATGCGTACCACGTGGAGCCCCAACGGATATACATGGATCAACAGCGCGTAACTCAATCCCCACGTCGCCACGGTTACGTACCACAACAGCCGTTTCCGCCAGAAAATGTTAATCACGATAACGACTGCTATACCTATGAGTACCCCACAATACATCTGCGTAGCACTTGCCAGATGAAAGTCCACGTAAAACAAGCCGTGGAGCGTCCGTAGTCCGTTCGTTAGCGGTTTCGTGTAGACGGTGTTCCAGAGATGCACATAACTCCGCCATCCTCCGACGAGCAGCAGGAGCAGCCATAAAACCGAGCCGTGGAAAATGATATGTCGCTTCACGCGTGCCATCGTGTGTGCGTCTCGACGATAATAGAAATTATACAGCAACCCGACAACAACACACGTTACCCACAGCGTTATCTCTATCCAGAGGCTCACCCATCGGTGGAGCGGGAAACTAAAGAGATAGAAATTCCGGTCCATCCCGAAATGGAGGGGTGCCTCTGCTGCTACCGCATCGGGTTTATTCAGGTACCGGAGCACTATATCGTCCAACAGGAGCATCGGTACGGCAAGTAAGAGTGCCGCAATTAGCGTGATACATATCACCAGCCGATGAAAAGAGAAGGTTTGTGTATGTGTCCACCGTCGAAACTCGCGAGATTCCGGGCACAATATGTGCGCGATTGCCGCGTTGGCATTCATAAATCCAGCGGCGGCAATGAAGCAAACCCCGAAGATGCCCCACCGGACCTTCTGAAGTCCCCAGAAAACATCGGCGTATCCGATGTTTTCGAACCAGAGGTGTTCGGTATAGAGATGCGCCAGCGGGAAGAAGCAGCCGAGCGTAATCAGCGCGCTCAGCGTCCAGAGCAGATACGCCTGCAATTTGCTGTGGACACCGCGCCGCCAGTAACCGCTCCGTCGATACCGAAAGATACCCGATATGAAGGTAACCCCGATCAAGAGTGTACTTAAAAGTAACTGTGCGATGGCAAGGTCTGCTGTCATCGTGAATGCCTCCTGTGAGACATTATAGCATAGTTGCGCGGGTTTCGCAAATGGGGTGTGTAAATATTTTGTCAAAGTTTATAGATGTCACCCCTACGGGGTTCTGTGTTAGGGGCTATCAAGGTTCTACAGAGATGTTGAAGAAACACCCCAGCAAAAACCCCCTACGGGGTTGAAGAGGAATAGGTGAAAGTCGGGGTTAGAAACACTGCCCACAAGAGCCAAAAACTTTACACACCCTATATGTGAGAAAATTACTGCTTGACATTCACCCCCATTTCCGTTAGAATATAACGTAGGAGGGGTTTTCATGGCAACTCATTTCAACGATTTACTGCTACAGACCTTAAAACAGGTAAACGTCCGGCTGGATCGCCTTGATGGCCGCATGGATCGTCTTAATGATCGCATGGATCGCTTGATAGGTACCAAAGCCGATAAGACAGACCTTGACGCGACCAACGAAAAATTGGATGGCCTTGATGGAAAGGTTGATGACATCGGACGACGGATAGACCGTATTGAAGCCGGGGTTGGAACCCTCAAATGGGTCATTGGGGTTGAAGTCGCTGTCATCGGCGTGGTTCTTGCCTTTATTAAAGCGTGTTAACAGTTCCTTTCCACAAATTCTCTGGCAGATGATGGAGGAGAAAATGGTTTTAATCGTAGAACAGGGCAAAGTAAGCAATGGGGGTATTGTATTATCAAAGCCTTTGCTGTTGCCTGAAGGTACGGAAGTCCGCATACAGATAGAGCCGATAGACGCTAACGCCAGTACAAGCGCGGCGACCGATGGTTCCGAAGACTTTGCGAGCCTACCTTGTTTTGGTATGTGGGCAGACCGGGAGGAGATGCACGACAGTGTGGCATGGTTGAAAAAGGAGCGTCAGAAATGGCAGCAACGCCACACACGGACGGAATGAAGGATTTTATAGTAAAACCGAAAAGTAAATAGACATTCGCCCCTCCCCTGGTAGGCGAGGTTTCTAACCTCGCCGATGCAGAGTGTCCTATTAATTCTAAACTTTACTATAAATGGCCCTGATCAGGAACCAATGCGGACAACAAGCATTAACGGGAAATATAGTAAATCCTCTAATTCCTTCTTATTGATGCCAGTTTGAAAATAAATTTGTAGGTCGGGTAGAGCGGTAAATACGCCCAAAAACGCGTCATACTGCACAGATATTCCGGTTTTTAAGCCACTTTTTGACGAAATAGCCGTAGCGAAACCCGACATCCCACTTTTATAAAACTCACGTTATTGAAAAGGTTGATGCCAAAGCGGATAAGACGGACCTTGACGCGACCACCGAAAAAGTGGATGGCCTGGATAGAAAAGTAGAGACCCTTGATGGAAAGGTTGATTCCCTCGGACAACGTATAGACCGCATTGAGGCTGGGATTGGAGCCCTCAAATGGGTCATTGGGACTGAAGTCGCTGTCATCGGTGTGATTCTCGCCTTTATTAAAGCGTGTTAAGCAATTTCGTCAGAATCAGGATTTTCAGACAAAAATTATTTGACAAAAAACGTCCGTTCTGTTATAATTAATAGCAATTCAACCGCAAAAACACCGAAATACGCGTTTTTGTGCCGTTGTGGAAGAAAAAAC
The DNA here is from genome assembly GCA_012271015.1 of Candidatus Poribacteria bacterium. GTDB lineage: Bacteria > Poribacteria > WGA-4E > WGA-4E > WGA-3G > WGA-3G. Next base: position 2,869 of record JAAXHD010000088.1, read on the forward strand.
TTGACAAAAATACCCAATTTCTGTAAAATTCAGAATGTTATGAAAAATAATATTGACTTTTTTTCGTAACTCTTTTACAATTATAGGTGTTAAAGAGGGTATAATAACGTAGGTTGGGTAGAGTGTCAGCGAAACCCAACAAAAACCTACACATTTTTTTGAAGAAAAATTTGACACCACACCACAAATGTGGTATAATAATTAGCATAATTGTAGCATAGCCTGTTAGGCTGTGTGAACGCACAAAAAAAGACTTGACATTTTTTCGTAACCCGTTTACAATTAACAACGTTTATACAAGTGGTTTGGCTCGATAGATAGCGATGTTTCCAACACCGCCAGAAAGCGAGACCCTCCAAACCCAAATTTCCAAGCGTGTTCCGAAGCCACTTACCCTAACCGGTAGACGAGATTCCCTAACCTCGGCAACTTCAAAGGCACGCACACTAATGGTTAGTTCAGAATAGATTTTATCCCTGAAAATCTGTTCTTGCTGTTTGATAAGAAAGCACACGATGTGATGTGTGCAGGGGCAGAAATCCCTACTGCCCCACGATATTTGATACGAATGTTTTTTAGTTTGATTTAAATGGAGGAAAATTAGTAATGTTGTCTAATAAATGGACATTTTCCTTAACAAGTTTAGTTGTACTGCTATCCCTCTGCCTCGTCGCGTCTCCTGCGATGGCACAATTTGAGTTCACACTCAGTGTTGGCGATGATGAGGATGTCAGTTTCGCAGATGGCAA
>JAAXHD010000326.1 GCA_012271015.1 Candidatus Poribacteria bacterium
AACTCGATAAAACAAGCGCACTACAACAGGGGTATCACCTATCTCAATGATGAACGTTATAGTGAAGCCATAACAGCCTTTCAGAACGCGATAACCCTCGATCCTGATTTTACCACTGCACACTACAACCTGGGATTAACCTACCTCAAAATGGAAACCTACTCTCGCGCTGTGGATGCTCTTCAGAAGACGATAACGCTGGATCGTAACTATAAAGCTGCACACCATTCACTTGCCCTCGCCTACCTCGGACAACAGGAACTCGGAAAGGCGAGAGATGCCGCAAGAGAAACATTGAAACTCGACCCGAACTATCAACCCGCCCTTTCTCTATTGGAAGCCATCGATCCGAGTTTCACACCACCTGATACCCAGGCTGCTAATCCTCCAGAATCAGAGCGACCTCTAAATCAACAGCAAACTGTGAAACCGAGACAGGAAACGCACTATGAACTCGGTAACACCTACAAAGCCTCGAAGATGTATCCAGAGGCAATCGCGGCGTTCCAAAAGGCGATAGACCTGGATTCAGATTTTGTAGAGGCACATGTGAGTTTAGGCGCCGTCTACCTTGAAACCGGACGACTTGATGACGCAGAAACCGCAGCGAATGCAGCACTAAGGATTGATGCGAACTCCGAATCTGCGCGTCAACTTTTGGAGGACATCAGGCAAGCACGGCTTCCTGTTCCACGGCAAACCGAACAAACGAAGGCAGTCAGTAGCACGTCAGACTCATCTGATGCGAAACAAGACTTAGAACGCGGGCTGATTTTCCTTAATAACAAACAGTATAATCAAGCCACTGCTGCTTTCAAAAGGGTGATAAAAGCAGATGCAGATTCGGTAGAGGCACACCACGGATTGGGTCAAGCGTATCTGGAGTTAGGGGCGTTTGACGATGCACAAGCAGCAACGGAGGAGGTGCTAAAACGGAAGCCGAACCATCAAAATGCCCGCGAGTTGCTCCAAATCATACAGTTCGCCAAGAATCAGGAGAAAAATCGAGGAATTCGGAAGAAGGTACTACGCTGCGCTGCGATTGTGGGAGTGATTGCTCTGGGTGTTTTTGCTGCTATCAGGTTAGACGTAATTCCCTGGTTAGATCCACTTTCTCCCAATCCCTCAATAGTAGTCTCTTTAGAGGAACCCGAACCTTCACGGAACGGTTTACTTGATGCGGGGGAAGAGGTCCGGCTGAGGCTAAAGATTAGCAACAGTGGGGGGACAGCCCACAATATTCGAATCAAGTTTGATCCGGTCTTTATCACTGGTGTCGAGTACAAACAACCTGATATCATTTCAAAATTGGAGAAAAATCGCACAGAAAATGTCGCTGTAGAGATGACTGCATCTGAACATGCGCGTTCTCGAACGCAATCCTTGAAAATTGATGTGTTCGGCAAGGATGGAAAACTTCTCGCGACTCGAAATTTTTCTTTACGAATTCAAGGAGCAAAACGATAATGGACACGAAAATCTGGGGGATCATCGGCGGTATTGCCTTGCTACTTGCCCTGCTATCACCCTTCGTGTTAAGTAGCACGAAAAAAGTAGAACGAATTTTTGAAGATGCCGAAGAACTATATGAACAGGGGCAGTATGAGGTTGCAATTGCAAAATATAACAAAGTCCTCAAGGAGACGAAGAAGATTGGTGTAAAGATCGAGACTATTGATGCGGATTTTATAGCCTATGTCAATTATAAAATTGCACGCTGCTTAAAACTGATCAACAGAGTTGATGAGGCACTTCAGCACTATAGGTTTATTGTCTCCCAATTTCCCAATAGTCAATGGGCAACGGATTCCTATGTTGACAGTGGAGACATCTATTTCGATCGGAAGGATTATAAAGCTGCCAGCGAGGCATACAAACAGGCATTAGATACCATCGTCGACGCGGAACGCAGAAAACAAATTCATCAGAAATATCAACAAACACTCGTTCTGATAAACTCATCTAAGCCAACACCTACCTCAGAACTAACTCATTTGGAACTGGAAGAGATCGACACTTCGGATTTTGCAGCACTCACAGAAGCGACCTCCCTTCGCTTTGAGAAACGTTTCGAGGAAGCGGCCAGACAATACAACGTCTTCGCGAGTAACTATCTACCCGCTGAAACTGCAGTATATGCCCTCTATTGGGCAGGCCGGTGCTATTACGAAGCCGATCTTTTCTCGCAATCGGTTGATGCGTTCGAGAGACTCATTGATGACTATTCCTATAGTCCGAACACTATTGAAGCGTATCACGGATTAGCAAAATCATATTGCAGTTGGGCAGAAAAAGAGGGAGATAAATCTAACAAATGGCCGTTGGTAATAAGGACTATTGACGCAGCCAAAGCAAAATATAGTACCCGTGATACGACTTTGAATCGGAAATTTCTTCGCCTTATCGCGGACATTAAGCGCAAAGTCCCCGATATTCCTAAGCCTACTCCACCGGAAGAGATTTGTGTCTCCGAAGGACGTACATACTTTGAAAAAGATAAGCTTGTGTTAGCCGAGGAGAAGGCAAAAAAAGCATTACATATCAATAAAACTTATCAACCTGCCCATCGACTTTTACGGGATATCAAAAATGAACATTATGCCCGCGGGCTTGAGTTTCTTGATGCAAATCAGTATAGTGAGGCTATTGATCCGTTCAACAAGGTTATTAGTATAAAGCAGTATAAAGATAGTATAGATTCGCAGTATAAAGAAGCCTACTTCTATCTCGGTGTTGCCTACTTTAATTTGCACAACTACGCTTATGCAGAAAATGCCGTTAACGAGGCCCTGGTCATTGATCCAGAGTACGAAGAAGCACTCCGGCTTTTAGGAGAAATTAATAAGAGTCGGGACTGAAATAGGGATGAGGGATCCTACTGCAACGAATATTTCCTTTTACCCTCACGCAGTTAGGTTTGTTGGGCTTCGCTAGCTATATTCGCACACATGGGATATCGGACCTCGGAATGCTCCGTATAAACAAGAGGTCTTGATGATTTGGTGCTCAACCCAACCTACATGCGTCAACACTCGGATTTTTTTGCCTTGAACTCACGTTACTTTGAACCTATAGAAAACAGGAATTCAAAGGAGAAGTCAATGAAGAAACGAGTTATTTTAACCATAGTGATACTATTCACGCTACTGTCACCTTTACCGAATATTTTCGCACAACAAACATCCCAATTCGATTTACCAGCAGGAGCGAGTGCAAGGCTTGGTAAGGGGTGGATAAAGGATATTGCGTTTTCACCGGACGGTGCACAACTTGCTGTTGGCACGACTATCGGGGTATGGATTTATGATGTGAGTACTGGGACAGAGAAAGATTTACTAAAGGGGTTGATGGGTGGTAGCAATGCAATTGCGTATTCTCCCAGAAATGACATCCTTGCAGTCGCACATGAAGACAGGACAGTTCGCTTATGGGATGCTGTCAGCGGGGGTACATCAAGAGTCATTTCAACTTTTCGAGGACATACAGGGCACATCCAAGCGATCGCTTTTTCAAACGATGGGGAAATGGTTGCCAGCGGCGGAACGGACAACACTATCAGAATATGGAATGCCTCTGACAGAGACATTCCTCTAATCCTACCGGGATATGATTCCCCTGTTACCACTGTATCGTTCTCATCGGATGGTGGGATGATTGCGGGCGGAAGTAAAAACGGAATCATTCGCGTTTGGGACACCGGAACCGGAGAAGAAATCTATGAGTTCGATGGACATACAGAATCGGTATCAGGTCTAATCTTCTTGGCTGGTGATATGATCCTTGTTAGTTCCAGCTTAGACGGTGAAGTTCAGTTATGGAATCTCGTCGCTTTCGGCGGGCAGCTGCTACCACCGAGAGCATATGGTGTTTCTGTCCATGCAGTTGCTGCAGTGCTCAATAGATTCTCATTGGATTCAGATGAATACATCTTTGCCACTGGGACTGCGGACAAATTAATCCGGGTTTGGAGTATGAGAGTCAATCAACAGACAGCCTCGTTTGGACAAAATCCTGATTCAATTCTTGATAAACACACAGATTCAGTCAGAAACGTAAGACTATCACCGGATGGCCGGACACTTGCGAGTGCCAGTTTAGATGGAACAGTTCAGTTATGGGATTGGAGATCAAAACGTCTCCGCCTCACTTTAAAGGCGCATACTGGCAAAGTCAAGGCATTAGCCTATACAACGGATAACCGTATTCGCGCCTGCGGTACTGGATTAGACGGTAAACTCCGATTGTGGGATGCCGGAACAGGGGTCGTCTTATCTGTCATGCAAGAACATACCGGACTGACAGAGACTGCAGCATTTTCTTGGGATGGAAAGACATTGGCGAGCGCAGGGCTTGAAGATGGCAAAATTTTCTTATCAGATGTTGAAACCGCTCTCGTCAATGACGGAAGTTGGAGTAACAGTAGTCTGCAGGGTACACTTACTGGGAACCGCGACGGGATTACGGCATTAGCGTTTTCACCTGCTGGCACCACACTTGCAAGCGGGGGTTTAGACGGTAAAATTCATCTGTTAGATATTGCCACTCGCCGCGAACTGGAAGTGTCCCGCGGCCCGGAAAGCACGGTTACCGCATTGAGATTTGCGATTGATGGCACTTTCCTTACCAGTGGCGAAGAGAACAGCACCCTTCGATATTGGAATTCCCTCACCGGCGAAGAAACCGAAAAATTCCAAGTTAAATCGCGAGCAATCGGAGCCCTTGCGTTCTCTCCAACTACACGTTTCCTTGCAATAGGGGACGCAATCGGTGAAATTTGGTTATACGATTTTAAGACAAAAAAGGAAAGCGTCATATTTACACAACACACCCGTAAAATTACGGCATTGGTATTTTCTAAAGACGGTAGAACGCTTGTCAGCGGCAGTGAGGATGGCACTATTCTTCAATGGGATATGGCAAAGCAGCTACCGCCACAACAAAGGGACTATAGACTGAAATCGCATAAAGCCAAACCCTTTATCCAGTTAGCTTTGAATGCGACTGTCCGTTTGGCAGTAGGGAATAGAGAAGTACAAACCACAATCGGTAGTGGATTTTTTATAGATATAGGTTATGTCGCAACGAACTATCATGTCATTAAAGGGCAAAAACAACTTTACGCGAAGTCCGTTGGCGACCAGAGAAGATACACTATTGAAGAGATTGTCGCCATAGATGAAAAACACGATCTGGCTATTCTCAGGATCTCCGGTCCGAACCCGCCAATCCTGGATCTTGAGAACAGTAATGAAATTGAGATCGGTGAAACCATCTACACTGTTGGCAATCCTATAGGCTTAGAAGGAACAGTATCAAAAGGAATCGTCAGTAGCATACGGGACTTTGGGAGCGGAACCCGTATCCAGATTGATGCTCCCATCTCACCCGGAAACAGTGGCGGTCCCGTCTTAAACGAGAAAGGTAAGGTTATAGGGGTCTCCGTATCAGGTTACCAAGAGGCTCACACCCAAAACCTTAATTTCGCTGTTCCATCAAATTATCTCAGGGCATTGATCAGCGAGGTGCGATAGTTCCTAAGATAGAAAAATAAGCCCAAGGGAGTTTACTATACCCATTTCGAGTGGCAATACAGGCATCACTATGAACATCCGCACGGTTAAGAAGTATTACGCTACACAAGGAAGAAATAGGGCGCTGCTCCTCGCTTTAGGAGGACATATTATCGCGATTATCGTCATCGCGATATGGTTAGTGAAACCGCTGGTAGAACGAGCGGAAGATAGTTTTGTCGTGGATTTTGTTTCACCAACACAGCAGATTAGACCGAAAAAGAGAGTGCAAGAGGTGCCACAGAACAAGGCTGCAGAATCCATTCAGAATTCAACTGTACAACCCTCATTTAAATTGACCTCAATCCCAAAACCTGTCCCGCCACCGAGCGTAGAGCCTCCACCAGATGCCACTTTAACAAATCTCCCCCTTTCAGATGAAGCTGCTCTTTCCGATAACTCACCGAAATTAGAAAGAGGGAGCGGCACAATCGACAAAGAGGATACCGGCCCCGGTCAGCGAAGCAGAGGTTCAGAAGACGGTCTTGGAAATCTAACACGATCAAGTGGTACTGGACAGGATGCCTTCGGTGGGGGAATCTCAGATACCATCAACAGTGGCGGAGACGGAACTGGAGACGAATTCGGTAGTAATATTGATGAAGAGGACGGCATTGTGCGTGGACACATTAGCCTCATCCGTCTCAAGCATGATATGAGCGATTGGTGGCAAGACCCAACTGCTATTACCTCTCTCACCAAATGGTTGCAGAAGCATGTAAAGACAATTAGCACAAATATGGATTACGAAGGTGGCGCGTTACCGCTAACGAATAAAAAGATCATGGAGGCCCCCTTGATAATTATGACAGGACACGACCAAGCGATGTCCGTATCCTACCAGCGGTTAACTGAACACAATTCGCAAGCATCGGGGTTCAGTGACGCTGAGCGTGCAGCCCTTCGGAAATATATTCTCGATTACAACGGCATGTTATTCTTCGACTATTGCGGCAACGGAGGCAACGAAAAATCGTTTGCGACTCTCGTGGAAACGGAGTTACGCACAATATTTCCTGAGTATCCACTGACAACGCTTGAAATTCAACATGAGGTATTTCAATGCTATTTCAAACTGGAGAGAACTCCCGTTGGAGGCTCAACGTTCTGGGGAACGAATTATAAGGGCGGAAACAACAAATGGAGGCATATTAAAGGAATATCGGTGCCAGGGCGGTTTCGTAAAGATCGTCTGGCAGTTGTGTTCTGTCCGCTCGATTATTTATGCAGTATGGAGACCGCGGAGATCGATAGCCGCGCACCACTGTCAGCAAGACGTTCCTCGGATGTCTATCGGTTCATGACGAACATGTTTGTCTATCAAATGAGACAGAGGGCGGAAAATAAATAATAGCGAAAATTATAGTAAAACCGACAATTAATGGGACTTATGACAACGGGCGAGAGGATTTCGTCTTTAAATAGACGAAATCCATTCCTTGTAGGACATTCCTCGCCCCTACTATTGATGTGCTAAACAAAAGGCGCGCTTACAAAGCGCGCCAGTTATGTAAAATCTCATAGAATTCACTCTATTCGTGTAGGTTCCTACCTACTCCTCTTTCATCACAAAAAATTTCTCTTCCTTAATCCGTTCTTCAGGGAAACGTGCCCGCGCCCAGATCGCCTTCGCATTCTCGATCATCTGTGGATGTCCGCACGCATAGACGACCGCATTCGTGTGATCGTAACCGAGTTGATCCCCGTACTTCCGAACCACATCTTCGGCACGTCCACTCTCGCCCTGCCATTCCGGATCCTCCCACGGACGACTCACCGTCGGGACAAACGTGAACCACTCTTCCTGCGCCGCAAGTTCGTTGAGCTCATCCATGTAATACCCAAGTTCCCAGGAACGACTCGCCCCGACGATCGCTAAAATCTGATGTGGACTCGCCTTACCCTGTTCCTGCTCAATTTTCTGTGTCCGCGCAATACTAATGTACGGTGCGGCTCCCGTGACAGTTCCCGCCATGACGTGGCGCGTCATCCCACTCTCCGTTTCCAAGACGAATCTTCCAACGAGACGTTCCCGGAAAAACACACTGTCCCCCAATTTTAGTTCCCAAAACAGGGGGGTCGTTTCACCCTCCGGCACCAATTCCACGAACACCTCCATAAACGGCTCGTGCGGTGAGGAGACGATCGAATACGGACGTTGGACAATCTTCTCGCCAACTTGAAAACCGATTGTAGCGTATTGCCCGGGTATAAACGGCAACTGCTTATCAACACGGAACTTGAACGCGGCTAAATCTTCAGAAAAGTCCTCGCGTTCAATCAATTCACCCTTTAAATATTGCGCTCTGGAGCGTCTTCTTCTTCCCATAATTGTTCCCTTCAAAGATAGAAAATAGATTTTTGATTACCTTTCCATCTATTATACTTAAAACGAAAATCAACATCAAGTTTTTTTATAGAGACAGTCAGCAATCAGCGATCAGTGCTGTAGGTTGGGTTGAACGAAGATGAGAAGTCCAATACCCACAGCCCAAACACATCTTAAATCTAATATACTGGCATATCCCCCAAGCATGAAGTGAAACCCAACTTCACACCGCCGGATCCTCGGAACCTGTGTAAGAAGATGTTGGGTTTCACTCGGTATCCTTACAATGAAGTACAAGTCGGATGTCAGTTGTCTATGAGAAATTAGCCCTGTGATCCCATCCATTCCACCCAACCTACGATGCTGCGACGCGTTTTTTTAATTCACACCTGAGGGATTCGGAGATCGCGCCTACAGAAACGGCTTTTCCCTGAAAACGAATACTACTTGATTTCAGAGGTTTTTCTTGATAAACTACTATAGTTTGGACAATTCGTGTTCCATTGAGGTAGAGTTTCCAAGGGTCCCCAGATTTTTTTCAAGGGGCACATATCGGCAGAACTCGGAGAAAAA
>JAAXHD010000033.1:0-707 GCA_012271015.1 Candidatus Poribacteria bacterium
TTTTTGTCGGTAGGCAAAATTTTAATGTTAGGGTTGGATTTCAGCTCGCCAAGTTCCTCTCGCTCGTGCTTTGTGAGGTTGTTCTTCCAATGCGGTTTGCCAGCCACAATGTTTTTAAGCAGCTCTTTGCGTAACGCGAAGAGTTTGTCTTCAAGATCGGGATTTTCCCGCGGCGGATTTCAGCCTGTTGGAACGTACAATCTGGGATTGAAGTCCTTGTCTGGCGGGCAGTTGGCGAATTTATCCTGAAGGCGAACTCTTCGACAGAAGTCTTGGATTTGTAAGTCAAACTGAGCTTCGCTAGGGGGTAGAAGCGAGGGTCTAAACTTTAGACCCATCCCCATAACTCTAGCCTGCCGCTCAGTAAGCTTGAGAGAGGTAAAATTATGAATTTCCGAATTCCGTGGAAGCAGGTCGTATAGGGGTCGTTTAGCCATCTTGAATAATCATTTTTCGTGCGCCGGGCGCCTGTCTATTTTACGTGGCCTGAACCTTTTCCTCGGGAGTTTTTTGACCACTTGGCGTTGCTGGGCTTGACCGCGACTTGTGGATCTACTTCGACGTGACTTGCCTTTCGACTTGCCATTATTCCTTCTTTCGGATATGGAAACTTTCCGCTGCCGGTTTTCCTCGTTAGGGCTTGTAGTGCCTGAAGTAAGACCGCGGAGCTCGTTTCGAATGATATCTCTAATAGACTCTTCCGAGGG
>JAAXHD010000033.1:835-1174 GCA_012271015.1 Candidatus Poribacteria bacterium
AGACCGCAGTATCTTTGGATAACTTCTCCACAAATGCTACGGCGGCCTCTACGAGACTGGTCGCTTTTGCGTTCAAGATATCGTTCTTCAGAAGCTGTTCCTTCCAGCGCGCAATAGTGCCATCTATATCGGCAGTAGTAGCGCGGATTGCCTCCTGATGATCCTTAACCTCGGAGCGGAGATGATCAATTGTAGCCTCCAGCAATTGTACTTCTGCCTTGCGGATAATGCCGTCAAATTTGGCTTGAAGTGCATCCACGTTTTGACCTTTTGCTTGGACTTTTTTTATCCTGAGGCCAGATGGAGACGTGCTTTGAGCTGCGTGTTCCTCCAGCAGTT
>JAAXHD010000253.1 GCA_012271015.1 Candidatus Poribacteria bacterium
GAATTGGATTTGTCGTCTCATAAGGATCCAGCGTCTCAGCGATAATTTTCGCGGTATCTGTTGTCATAGCAGCGAAGCGTCTCAATAGCCATCTTGCCCTTTTGTGGCTTCCAATGAGCCCGAAATTATGCCCCATCATGAGGAGCGTGTCAAAGGTGCCGATTTTGGAACTCAACTGCGTGACATATCTCATCTTTCGGCGAGACTTCCAATCTCACTAATATAGATGTTCTTGACGGACAAGATTTCCTGGGGAAAATACCCAAGCAAAAACACTCACCAGCGACGCGCCTACCGAAACTCTTATAATCAGGAATGCATACGTTTGGATAAAATTGCCACATAAGTCGGTGTGTTGGCTGCGTCAATGTAGCGTTCAACTCGCCACGTTGTTCCGTCAAGGATGTTTTCGATCTCCGGCTTTGAAACAAACAGGTAATCGAACCACGGTGTGGCGTATTGTTTGTATCGGATGCGTAGTTTCAACTGACCGCTCATCCGTCCTTTATCTTGATTCAATTGATGATAAGCAAGGTGAATTGGATTTGTCGTCTCATAAGGATCCAGCGTCTCAGCGATAATTTTCGCGGTATCTGTTGTCATAGCAGCGAAGCGTCTCAATAGCCATCTTGCCCTTTTGTGGCTTCCAATGAGCCCGAAATTATGCCCCATCATGAGGAGCGTGTCAAAGGTGCCGATTTTGGAACTCAACTGCGTGACAGGTGTAACAAGCGCATTTTTAAGCCCACGGCTTTGACAGGTCTGGATGGCTAACGGCGAGATGTCCGTTCCTAAGACATCATACCCCTGTTCTTGAAGATAGAGGCAGTGCCGGCCTGCGCCACAACCTATATCCAAGATCCGTCCTGTAGCGTGTTCTATTGCGAGCCTTTGGTGCTCAGCCCAGTCCTCATATTCAGCAAAATAGTTGAGAGGTCCCAGCTGACTTACATCAATGAACCCATCCTCTCTCTCCACAATTTCGACGTTTTCTTGACCGTTATGATAATCTGAAAGGAGGTGCCCATAGGCATCTTGGATGTCGCTTAGCACTTTACTGCTCCTTGACGTAACCGGTTGTCCCATTCGGATTGACCCATTCGGTCTCCCAATGCGTTTCAATGCCTTCACGCCATGTTTGGGCGGCTTCTGTCAATTCAGCGGTGAGTTCTGGGTGTTCATCTTTGAGGTTCTGCGTTTCGCCCATATCGGTGTCGAGGTTTGCGAGATGCACATCATCTTCTGGAGGTGTGCCTTCTACCAATTGACCGTTAAGCACCAATTTCCAATTATCACGACGCACAGCAGTCTGCTTCCCCATCTCCCAATAGATTTCTCGATGTGGTATGGATTCACCGTTTGTTACTGTAGGTAGGACATTGAGCCCACCTGGTTCGTAAGCATAAGGATCTCCGCCTGCAGCAGCGAGGAAGGTCGGGAACACATCCATTGCTGCGCCGATTTCATTGATGACCTGTCCTGCTGGGATTTGCTGGGGCCAGTTCATAATTCCAGGTGAACGGATACCGCCTTCGTAGAGACTGAATTTATGTCCTTTCAGTTTACCCGCAGTGCCCCCATAATAGGGATCCTGTGTGCCATCTAACCAGTTTCGAGTTTCGCGCGAGGGACCGTTATCACTCTGGAAATAGGAGAAGGTGTCTTCTGCGAGTCCGAGTCTCTCAAGTTCAGCAAAAATTTCGCCGACGCTGTCGTCAACCGCACTGAGCATCGCTGCCATAATCTGTCTATCCCACGGTAAATCCGGGAACCGATCTACGTATTCCTGAGGCGCGTGCATCGGATAGTGCGGGGCGTTGTAAGGGACATAAAGGAAAAAGGGTTTGCCGAGTTCAACGGACTTTCGGATGTATCTGATGGCGTATTCAGTTATAAGTTCTGTGAAGTATTCACCGTTGCGGTAGATCTCTTCACCGTTTTCCCAGAGGTCGTGGGTTTGGTCGATGCCGGGTTGTCCTAAACCCCAGTAGAAGATGTGCGAAAAGAAATCAATGCACCCTGCCATGAATCCGAACCAATCGTCAAACCCGTGATGTTCCGGACGTGAGCCTTCTGCGAGTCCGAGATGCCATTTTCCAGACATCGCCGTGTAATAGCCTCGCTCCTTCAACACTGTTGCGAGCGAAGGGACAGAAGGCGGTAACCCTGTAGCCGTGCGGTGTCCTGCTAAAATAGAACGGACTCCGGCATGGCAGGGGTACCGTCCTGTCAGTAATGCTGCGCGCGAAGGGGAACAGACGGGTGAATTTGAGTACCAGTCCGTGAAGCGTGCTCCCTCTGCCGCCATTCTATCGAGGTGTGGCGTTTTGAAATCGGTCGCGCCCATGCAGGACAGATCACCGTATCCTTGGTCGTCGGTTAGGAAGATAATAAAATTAGGTTGCATCTTTTAATTTTTCCTTGCGGAGGAACAACGTGCGTTTGAACTATCGTATGCGTTTCTGATACCAGTCCTCCGCTCCGCTTACGGACTCATGGATTTGGGAATAACGAATACCTCTTAACTGACAACTAATCTTACCTTGTAGACTTATTTTTTCCAGAAACTTCGATCGAGACTCCGATATTGTATGGCTTCAGAGACATGAACTGCTTCTATATGTGGGTTTTCGTCTAAATCGGCAATAGTGCGTGCTACCTTCAAAATCCGATCGTAGGCACGGGCACTCAGTCCTAATTGGTTAATTGCGATCCGGAGGAGCTCATGGGCTTGGGAATCAATTTTACAATATTCTCGTATCTGTTTAGATTCCATGTTTGCATTGGCGTGTATGACTGTGTCTGCAAAGCGTTGCTGTTGGATGTGGCGTGCCTTTTCAACCCGTTCTTGGACGTGTGTCGAGGGTTCACCTGTTGTTTCGTTAGCGAGTTCTGCATATTTCACGGCTGGTACTTCAACTTGGATATCGATTCTATCTAAGAGCGGTCCAGAGATACGGGAGACGTAGTTTTGGATCTGATTCGGTGAACACTTACAATCTCTGGTAGGGTCACTGAAAAACCCACAGGGGCAAGGGTTCATGGCAGCGACGAGCATGAAGTTCGCGGGATAAGTGAGGGATGCAGATGCGCGAGAGATGGTCACTTGCCGGTCTTCAAGCGGTTGCCGCATAACTTCAAGAACGTTTCGCCGGAATTCGGGGAGTTCATCTAAAAAGAGCACACCGTTATGGGCGAGGCTCACCTCACCGGGACGCGGGACTGTTCCGCCCCCGATTAAACCTGCATCAGAGATAGTATGATGTGGGGAGCGGTATGGACGCGTCACGACCAAAGGCGTATCGCTTGGCAAAATGCCGATGATACTTTGGATTTTCGTTGTTTCTAAGGATTCATCTATGGATAGTTTCGGCAGAATCGAAGGGATTCGCTTCGCTATCATGGTTTTTCCAGAACCGGGCGGTCCAATCATGATGAGGTTATGTCCGCCTGCAGCGGCGACTTCGATGGCACGCTTAACATGTTCCTGTCCTTTCACGTCGAGCAGGTCAAGATGCACTTCAGAATGTTTGTGGGGTCCGTCCGTAGGTGAATGCGCGTGTGGCATTCGCCAAGATGTATGTGGTTCTGGTGTGATCTCTTTGTCCGAATTGAGAAATGCAGCAACCTCTGTTAAGCTTGTGACTGGATAGACGTTTACACCTTCCACAATCGCTGCCTCTTTTGCGTTTTCAGCAGGTAAGATGAGGTCTTGGATACCGTTCTCTTTTGTGGCGATGGCGATAGGGAGTGCGCCTTGTATGCCGCGAATGCTGCCATCAAGTGCGAGTTCGCCCAAAAGTATGACGTTTTCGAGCCTTGAGAGATCCACCTGATTGGTGGCTGCCATGACCCCGATTGCGATGGGAAGGTCAAACGCTGATCCCGCTTTTCGGATATCTGCAGGTGCTAAATTCGCTGTGATTCGGGTGGGTGGGAAGTAGAAGCCGGAGTTCTTAATCGCTGCGGTGACCCGATCCCGACTCTCTTTGATGGCGTTATCGGGTAAGCCAACAGTACTAAAGGACGGCATTCCACCGGCGACGTCTACCTCAACTTTCACGATATAAGCATCAATTCCCAACATTGCACTACTTAGGACCGTTGCGAGCATACGTACATTTCCTTCCGATTTGCAATAATTTAAAATCTTTTGCGATATTGTGTTTTGTGATTATGTTTTACAGCGGCGAGATTCAACCGCGTCCAATCAAGTCTGACACTATTATATCATGGCGGAAGATAACGGGTCAACGCTTTTCCACTGTTGTCTTCTATTGATTTTATCCATTTCTCCTTTAGAAGTCAAGTGAAATTCTGCATGCCTCTATAGACATGTTACACCTACAGACTTGGCGGGTATCACAACGAAAAGTCACTCCTTACGGAAGGAAAAATAGGGTGGAAGGCTGAAGTCCATCGGATTTTGAAAGACGGGTGGCAATCGCTTTTATGAGTGGATCGTGGTGGTAATATAGGAGAAAGACGTGTCGCCGGAGAGGGTCAGTCTGATGTGATGTTTTTCGTCTATCGCTAACAACGGGTGGAGGCCTTTCATTTGCGGGTGAAACGATGTCTGAGTAAGAACCGAATATGTCTAAGAGCATCTCGCACGGGTTTCAGTTTTGACTCCCCGACACGCGGGGCGTAGTCGATGGGTATCTCAAGGATTTTCAGATGTTCTTCCACCGCACGCACCACCATCTCCGAAGCGAACTCCATACCCGTGGTTT
>JAAXHD010000292.1 GCA_012271015.1 Candidatus Poribacteria bacterium
TCTTATTCCCCCCTGATAAGGGGGGTTAGGGGGGTTATCTTCGGACAAGTGTTCATTTATTTTCGGATTTTACTATAAAATCCAATATCGTTAGGTCCCACAACAGAACCGTGCCATCTTGACTACCACTCGCAAGTGTCTTGCCATCTGGTGAATACGCTATCCCGCCAACCGAAGATGTATGCCCCGCGAGGGTTGTCAAGAGTCCCCCCGTGTGCGGATCCCACAGCCCAACGGTTGCGTTAGCATTCGTACTCGCAAGCGTTTTTCCGTCCGGTGAAAACGCTATGGCGTAAATCCGAATTGTATCTGATGTGAGGGTCCTTAAAAGTTTCCCCGTGTGTGGATCCCACAACCGAATGGTTCTATCGTTCAATCCGCTACTACTGGCAACCGTTGCGCCATCTGGTGAAAACGCTACCGAATAGACATGGTCTGTATGTCCGATGAGCGTTTGTGTCAACTGCCCCGTCTGTGTATCCCATATTTGCACTGTATGATCGGAACTACCAGCAGCGAGAAGATTGCCATCAGGCGAATATGTGACGGAGGTAATTTCGACTCTGGCGACTTTAGCTTCAGCAATATGCCCCACGAGGGTTTTTGTAGTTTTTCCTGTTTTCAAATCCACCAAAAGAATCGTGTTGTTCCTACTCCCAATTGCAAGCGTGCTGCCGTCGGGTGAGTATTTCGCATACGTACGCGGATTACCAGCTCGCCAACTCTTCAGATGTAAACCCGTGCGAGCGTCCCATAAGCAGACATAACCGCGATTTCCACCGATAACTGTTGCAGTATTCGGAGCAAACGCGACAGAGGTGATCTGATAATCCGGATGATGCGTAACATCCGCTGTAAAGGTTTGCGAGTGTTTTCTCGTGTGTACATCCCAAATATAAACGCCATCGCTACCACCAGCTGCAAGTTGGGTGCCATCCGGCGAGTATGCCACAGTTCTGGTAAAGGTTCTATAACCACTAAGAACCTTCAAAGGTTTACCCGTCCGTACATCCCAGAGGAAGATAGCAGCCCTTCCGACACTCACGAGGGTCTCGCCATCCGGGGAATACGCCACAGAAAAGACCTTATACGGATGTCCGATGAGGGCATTCTTGAGTTGACCTGTGTGTAAATCCCACATAAAGATCCTGCCATCGGCACCGCCACTGACAAGGGTCTCCCCATCCTTGCTAAATGCCACCGCTTTCACAAACCATGTGTGCCCTCTAAAAGTTTGACGCAATTCTCCCGTATCCGCATCCCACACTCGGACCGTCTCATCGTCACTTCCACTCGCGAATACTTTGCCATCCGCGGAGTACTCCAGACTGTTGATCATATCAATATCTTCTGTAACAGTACGTAGGAGTTCACCTGTTTCGACATCCCACAAGAGGAGTTTCTTGTCCATAGCCCCACCACCACTGGCGAGTGTATTACCGTCTGGACTGAAAGTAACGCAGTGGATATATCCTGTATGACCCATCAAGGTTTTAAGCAGTTCACCTGTCTCGACATTCCACAAACGAACCGTGGTATCGTAACTCGCGCTCGCAAACGTCTTACCATCTGGACTAAAAGCGAGAGAATTAATCCCCTTCGTGTGTCCTGTGAAGGTACGCTTCTGTTGACCTGTGTGTGCATCCCACAAAATGATATTACCATTACTATCGCCACTGGTAAATATGTCCGCATCTGGAGAAAACGCTAAAGAATAGATATAAGACTTGTGTTCGTCCAATAGGGCAAGTTCTTCGCCAGTCTGGGCATCGTGTATCCAGATACCGATTGTACTCGCGATAGCGAATCGACTGCCATCTCGGAAATACTTGACATCGAATATCGAACCTTTTCCAAGCCGGGCTATAGCACCGTCAGGTAACTTCCATTGTGTCGAATCTTCTGCAGAGACCCCTGATATGCATAATATAGAGACAACAAGAAAAAAAGAAGTAGAATAGCAAAGCATTCGCATAGGGACTCTCCCTCAATGTGTTCTTTAAGGTAGTCAGCAAAAGGCGTGTACCATAATATACACATTTACGGATGCACTTTACAATAAAATTCTCTAAAAGGTGGAATTATTAGAAGCGTGTGTTCGCTATTCTACAGGGATGTATCAGGCATGCACGGGTGTCTGCTTTACTTTATCTATTAGGACTTACGCATTCCGTCTTAAAGTCCCCCTACCCCCCTGATAAGGGGGGATATGGGGGGTTGGGGGATTTAGGGGGTTAATTCCTACTTTTTGCGTCTAAACGTCCAATATTTTCTCAATTTGCGTAAGTCCTGTCTATGTAAATATGCTTCCTCTGTAGGAGCGAGCTTTGCTCGCGATCTTGCGGAAAAACGTTAACATCTGTGGCATCTGCAAATAGGTTTCTGAAGGATTTTTAGTTACATGATGAACCATATACCTATTCGCGCCGTGACAATACCAAGAATCGCACCTGCAAGGACATCTGTCGGATAGTGAACCCCGAGATAAACGCGGGCGACACCAACCGTAGCTGCCCACAAAAATACCGGAATCTGTAAAACTGGGAAAAAACTCGTCAGAAGCGTCATCATCAGAAAGGCAGAAGCCGCGTGCCCCGAAGGAAAACTAAACCGATCCGGCGGACGCACCCGAAATTCGACATCCACAAGCCGTTCAAACGGACGGTCACGCTTCATTGACTGTTTAATGAGATGATAGAGAAGTCTCTCAAGCGGAAATGCTATCACCGCTGATAGAAGAAATGGCTTGCTAATAGTAGGATTAACGGTTAGATACACGTAGATCGCTAAAAATGGATAGAGCCAGCCGTTAGCACTCCACGAGATCAAACGGAATAAACGGTTAAGGATGATGCGCTCATCGCCCCAACTAAAAATGCGATCAAACAGCAACCGATCCCATCGAGTTAAACTATTTGTGAATTGTCTTAGCATAGTTTATCAGGTAAGCAGGTAGAGGTATAAAACCGACCCACTCTATTTCCTTTTCTTCTCTTTGATTTACGCTGTCCACTAAAAAGTACGGAGCAGCGAGGGACTTCCTCTACCAGCAACACAATAGATATTATACCATACGTACAAGCAAAGGTCAAATCTTTTTATTTTTTAGGACTTACCACTCCCCCCGCCAAGATTTCCCCATGCTTTAGCTTGCGGGATGTAGGCGGGCGTTACGTTTGAAGTCAAAAAAGATTGACATTGTAGTAGAAATGTTGTATAATTATAGCATCAAGTTGGAAACCAGCATACTAAGCGTTGCCACTCGGAAACCATGTGCTTGCCTCCCACTTAGTAGAGGATAAATACTTGATACTTGATATACCATGAAAACGTATAAATATCCCCTTTTTGACCAGTCTAATACGATCCGCATTGGTAACTTGCTTGACGATATATGGCAGGTGCATGTGTATTTCCATGAGTGGCAACGTCAAAGGTATAAAGATGGACTGCCCTATGTGGACTATGAGGGCATGTGTGATCACCTTAAAGTTCTGAAAGACACGACACACCCGCATTGGAACGCATTGCCAAGCCAAGTTGTACAACAGGAACTGAAGCGTATCCATAAAGCGTACGTCCGTTTTTTTAAGAAACTTGGTGGTAGACCGCATATTAAGCCGAGACATAAGTTTAAGTCTATCACCTATCCACAACATGTAGGCTGGTCTTTGTCTAATAATCGTATCACGTTAACTTTTCGTAAGTGGAATCCGAAAACACGCAAATGGCAGTTTGATAAAGTCGGATATACTTTTCATAAGCACCGGCAATGGCACGGAACGATTAGCCAAGTCACGATAAAGCGTGATAGTTGTGGACGCTACTGGGTATTTCTCATGACAACCTACACAGATTTTAAACCGCTGCCGACAACAGGTAAAAGCG
>JAAXHD010000160.1 GCA_012271015.1 Candidatus Poribacteria bacterium
ACTCCATTCTAATAGATTTTCGCTTTTGTTTCAATACCTCAAATCTTACAAGCCAAAACTTGCTATCTATTCCCAATTGTGATAGACTACTCCCAAGATCGACGCGTCTGATGCTAAGAGAAATATAGCCTATGGAGCGCAGCGATGGAAATCCCAAGTATTGTTATAATCGGCAATGATTCACAGGCTGGAACGTACCTCTTACGGATTCACCTTAAAGAAAATATCACATTGAAATTCGGTAGGTTCAAGAAAGGGAAGCTTATCTCGCTGCCCACCGGTGATTATGTTTACATCGGCTCTGCACTTTCAGAGAAGGGAGCGACTTCATTAGCACGGCGACTTATCCGACACGCAACGCGGACTGGTGATAAACTACCACATCCTATCCGAGAAAAAATGATAAACCGATTCATTGAATGCGGTTTGGGACCTCGCGATTTATTATCAAAACACGGCAAGACCTTACACTGGAACATTGATTTCCTTTTGGACCTGCAATTGGCGGAACTTGTAAATATTTTTGCGATCCGCTCCACCGAACGTTTGGAAAACAGGCTCGCCAAACGACTTGAACGCGATCCACACACAGAGATTATCGAACGCGGGTTAGGAGCAAACGACGCACCGGGTGCTACACATCTGTTACGCATCCGAGAGAATAGGATGTGGTGGGCATCCCTCACGGACAAGGTAAAGAGTGTTTTAAAGGAGAGTCCTTAGATTAAACAAACGATGTTAAAAATTGAACATCTTACAAAACTTGCTTCTGAATTCTTACAATTTTTTCATATTCAACTACAACCACCCTTGAGGTAAATATGCACGATCCACGACTTGACAAACTCGCAAATGTTCTCACGACCCATTCTACGAAAATCCAACCCGGCGAATTTACGCTCATTGAAGGTATCGACATCCCACAAGAGATGGTCATCGCCCTCATCCGAGCCGTTCGGAAAGCGGGTGGGATTCCGCTCGTGGAACTCAAACAGAACCGTATCCAACGCGAAATTATTCTCAACGGAGACAATACCGGTATAAAATTGATCGGTGAATACGAAATATATCGGATAAAAAAGGTACAGGCGTATATTGGTATTCGCGGCAGTCATAATATCACAGAATTGTCTGATGTCCCAGCAGAGGCAATGCAACGCTATCAAAAATATTGGATACGACCGCTCAACGACATCCGTGTGCCACACACCAAATGGGTCGTTCTCCGATGGCCCTATCCGTCAATGGCACAACAAGCACAGATGAGCACAGAAGCGTTTGAGGATTATTATTTCGACGTTTGTACGCTCGACTATAGCCGAATGGAACGGGCGATGGTCCCCCTCAAGTCCCTGATGGAGGAAACCGATGAAGTTCACATTCTTGGTGAAGATACCGATTTGCGGTTCAGTATCAAGGACATCCCGGTTATCCCTTGCGCTGGCGAAAAGAATATCCCCGATGGTGAGTGTTTCACCGCCCCCGTGCGAGATTCCGTCAACGGTAGTATCCACTTCAATACACCCACAATCTATCAGGGAACAACCTTTACGGATATTCGACTCCGTTTTGAAAACGGTAAAATCGTTGAGGCATCAGCGAATAACACTGAACGGTTGAACGATATTCTTGATACAGACGAGGGGGCGCGGTATATCGGTGAGTTTTCCATCGCTTTCAACCCTTATATCACAAATCCGATGCTCGATATCCTGTTCGACGAAAAGATCGCTGGATCGTTTCACTTCACACCCGGTCAGGCTTACGAGGAGGCAGATAACAGTGTCCGGTCTGCTGTCCATTGGGACATGGTCATGATACAGACACCGGAACATGGGGGTGGAGAGATGTACTTCGACGGAAATCTTATTCGGAAGGACGGACGCTTTGTTCATCCTGAATTGGAGGCATTAAATCCGGAGAACCTGAAATGAGTAGAAAACAACACCCAGTATACGGCGACCCTCAGCGATTTGAAGTTGTCGCCGATTTCATTGCTGAGCGATACGGCAATACAATCCACGCTATTGCCGATGTCGCTGGTGGAAAGGGAATATTAACCCGCCTTCTCACGAAAAAGAAAAACTTCGCCTGCGAACTCATTGATCCACGTCGCACAGTGCTCAAAGGCATAGACCATCGTCCTGATCAGTTTGATCCTGAGATGGCAGATTATTATGACCTGTTGGTTGGACTCCATCCCGATGGGGCGTTGCGTCAATTGGGAGAGGCGGCATTGGTTCGGCCCGCCGTAATCATTCCGTGTTGCAACTTCTGGGATGAACAGTGCCGCGGACAGTACGAGTTGTTGACGGCAATTGAGGATTACTATCGACAACATTCGATCCGATTTGAGCGAATTGAACTCGACTTCAAGGGACCAAAGAATATCGCCATCGTATCTGAACCCTCTTAAACTTTGAAGTAGATGTTGTTCCCAACGTCCTTATAATCACGGTTCAGTTTAAAAAAAGGTTAATTATGTCACAACAACCCAATATTCTTTTTCTTCTCACTGACCAACAACGTTTCGATTCACTCGGTTGCAACGGAGCACCGATTTGCAGAACACCCGCTATTGATGAAATCGCCGCAACAGGCATGCGGTTCACAAACGCCTACACCCCTATCGCGCTCTGCTCACCGGCGCGTGGGTCCCTACTCACCGGACTTTATCCGCATAATCACGGACAGTTGTCAAATATGGGCAATTTCAACGCTGTGTTTGCGAACCAGATCCTTGACAAACCGGCATACCCCAAACTTCTTGGCGAGGTAGGCTATAGGGTCAGCTGCATCGGTAAGTGGCATCTTGCGAAGGAAGGCGATACAGAGTTTTGGGGCTACGACAAGTGGCATCCGTATCGGGAGTGGCACCAATGGCTTCACGACGACGGGATCGATTTCCGCATTGATAGGGATGCCGTCCAACCGTATGAGTGGGGCGGTGAGGCACCTTTCTATGGAAGACACCCGCTACCCGCTGAACGGACGATGGAAGCGTGGACCGCAGACAAAACAATTGAGCTAATCAACGCCCATGCTGTAGACTCGGTAGATTCTGAACAACCTTTTATGATTGCCGCGAATTTCTTCGGACCCCACTTCCCGTATGCTGTGCCAGCACCTTACGACACGATGTACGATCCGGATACCGCTGAACGGTGGGGCAACTTTGATGAGCAGTTCATCAACAAACCCCTCATTCAACAGAAGGAGATGCTCCGGTGGAATGCCAGCCACTTGACATGGCCCGATTGGCAGAAAGTCATCACGGCTTACTGGGGATTCTGTACCTTCATTGATGACCAAGTCCGACGAATTCTCGACTGTCTTGAGGCGAACGGCTTGGCGGAAAATACCGTCGTCATCTTTTCAACCGACCACGGCGATATGCTCGGTAGCCATCGGCTTTTCAATAAAGGTTTTCACATGTATGAGGAGACACACCACATTCCGCTCGTCATCCGATGCCCCGGCACGACATCACCTGGAACGACGTGTGATGAATTTGTGAACCTTGTCGACTTAATGCCTACATTCTTAGAACTCGGTGGCGCATCAACCCCCGATAATCTCGATGGAAGATCCATTATGCCTTTGTTACGAGGGGAAACCTTAGCGGATTGGCCCGATGACGTGTTCGCCGAATTTCACGGGTATGAACCGACGCTTGCCTCTGTCAGGATGGTCCGGACGGATTCGTGGAAATACGTCTATAACCCATACAGCGAGGACGAACTCTACGACATGAAGAGCGATCCTCATGAACTCCATAACTTGGCAAACCATCTCGGTTACAAGCACGTCCTCCG
>JAAXHD010000370.1 GCA_012271015.1 Candidatus Poribacteria bacterium
TGTGGTCCCGGAAAAATAGCACGGTTACTTGTGGATCATGTAGACGGCGTTGATGCAGTTGACTTCTCAGAGGAGATGATACGAGTAGGGAAGTCGCTCGTCAACTTTGCATCCAAATTGTGTCACTAATAATCGTACAATCATCTATCGCTGATTCAGATAGCGAAAAGTGCCTAACAGTAGAAGGAGGACTCTCCCATGATTACCAACCTTAAGTCCCTACTCATCACAGTCCTGTCTCTTAGTTTAGTTATGCCCGTTTTTTCCTTCCAGCCTTCTGGTGGCATTTTGTCGCTCGATGGTATTGATGACTATGCCGTCCACCCGTTTGAGGAACACGGGTATCTGTTTCCAAAAAACACCCGTGAATTCACTGTTGAGATGTGGTTTTATCCGAAATCTGGACCAACAAACCACGGTGAGAACACTATCATTTTTACGCAGCAAGTTTACTTCGGATTGAGCGCAAACCGTGCGGAATGTAAAAGCGGTGTGAGTCAGCTATGTTGCTACGGTGGCGCATATCTGGAAGGAGAAACAGCCCACGGCGTCTCGTTTTTTTATGCGCCAATGGAGAGAAACCGATGGAACTATGTGGCAATCGTTTACAAGGACAGTACATTTGCTTTCGTATATAACAATCGGATTAAACGGAAAAGCAAATTTGGCGTGATGGATCGAGTGTCCGTGGAGGATCTCGGAAACATTAAAGATTTCTTTGTAGGTGGGTATGCTCAGGAGATGGCCCGAACGATTCGCTTTCATGGCGACATCGACGCGATAAGATTTTCGAGGACCGCCCGATATGACTTCCCTGATATACCATGGTTCGAGGAGCCATTCGATCCACCCCATCGTTTTGTAAGGGATAGGGACACTGTAGCACTTTGGAATTTTGATGAACGAGAAGGCGCAACTCGCTTCCAAGATGAATCGAAAAATAAAAGGATGTTAATCGGAATGAATGGGGCATCTATTAGCAGTGCGCTTGATGTCAGTCCGGAGAGTACCTCTCTCACGACGACATGGGGCAAAATCAAGTCGAGATCGCGTTGAACCTGACACACGAAATCCTAAAAGGAAAATCAGACCTTTCACCCAATCATTGTTCCTTGGTTTCTTCGGGAATACGGAAGCGCGGCTTGCCATCGGTCGATTCGATGGTAAAACCGCTCCAACCCCATTTTTTGTATCTGGTTTTTTTGCGGATATATATCACTTGGGTTAAATGCTCATCAGTAATCGTAATGTTGTATTGCTTATCAATTGCCTCAGTTCCGACAGGAATTTGCAATCGCTGAATCTGCTTTTCACCATTTGCAATAAGGTATATCTCTATCTCTAACGGTTCATCTGATTCAGATTCATCCCCTCTGAAATAACATGTCACTTCATACGTTCCGTTGGGAAGTGCGACTCGAAAAACCGCATCTTCTTTTCCCAATATGCTGTCTCCGTATGGCTGTCGGACTTCGGATCCGCCTTTGAAGGCTTCCCGTTCTGACACCGTCAGCCAACCGTATTGTCCATCAGTGTAAACCGTATCCGTATACACGGGGATATGTCCCGGTGCTATCTGTCCATCTTCAGGCTGCATATCAAAGGCAAGTACAGTTCCACCACCCCACATTTGCGGATCCGGTGCGGCGCGTTTGCGACGATAGACCCGATGGTAGTCGTTGGAATGGATAAGGTCATATTCTTCCTCTAAACCCGCAACATCATCATATTCTGTTCTCCAGATGATGGCGTAGTCAGCAGGCAATTCTTTTTTAACGATGGCACCGTCAGCAGACAATTCTTTCAACTTATATCGCAACGGAAAATGATCCGTATTCGCCTCGTAGTTGTCAAGATAGGCGATCCCCATATTCACTGCCAGTAGACACTCGGTATGCCCAAAGGGTTCAACATACTTGGATTCAAAACCGAGCGAATCTGAAAAACCATTCCATTCCCCGGGTTCGCTCGTAAGAATCGTATCTTTTTCATACAAACCCATCGATGAGTGGACGTTGGCGATGTCCCGATTCAATAAGGCATACGTGTGGACATTGTAACCGAGATGCCATAAAGATAGGATGACAATGATTCCGGCGACTCCATAGTTTACGTACCGATGCCAGTTGACGGCAAAGAATGGAAGCAACACGAGGAATATGTACAGATGGAACCGGTCATTTATCCAACCGCCGCTGTAGCCAGACCAAGGGGCTATGTAAAACATCACGGTGATGAAGACTGCCATGATCAGGAACCCATCCATTTGCGTTACAATGCGTGTCCAAAGCCGTTCGCCCGTCTCTTTCCATTCCTCTGATTTATGGAATTGGTAGCACTGCCGAATTCTATTGATAACTGTGAGTACAAAGACAATAGCAAGAAAAACCAACAACACACGTCCGACCAATATATGATCATCTCGAAAAGCGACTAAGGACTTCATAGAGAAGAAATAGTCGTTCAGCCATTCAACACCCTTATGGTTGCTGTTCCCTCCGTGCTCATTGACAAGATAGAAGTAGTAGGAGAACATGATAAAATAAGCAGGTATCAAACTCCCTATGAAAGTCAGTGTAGGTTTGAGTTTCGGGATACCCTCTTTAAATCGCTGCATAAGGGATAGCGACGATTCGCTATGTCCCCATACCCCTTGTAGGACCGCGTAACCCGATGAGAAAAGCGGAAAGAACGTCAGGGCCATAAGAAGTAAAGCATAAGTGTGATAGTGGGTGAGGTAGGTCACCAACAGCAATATGTATATAATTATGATGTTCGTTAATCGGATTTTATCCTTGCCCCTCCACCAATACCCCATCGTGAAGAAAAATAGGGACATGCTGAGGACAAAGTTGTAAAAACCCATGTGAAGCAGATAGTTGTAAGCGAACATAAACCCAAGCAGTCCAAAGACTACATTTCTTCTTGCAATGCCCTTGAGAAAATAGAAGAGGGAGAGTGGCAGGAGCCCGATACAGAGCGTCAGCACTATCTTTTCACAAATGAGTGGCGGAAAGATGTACAACAGGACCACAAGGAGCGCGTGGGAGGTCCAGTTCGGAAAGATTGTAGCGTTGAGTTCATAGACTTCGCGTAACCGGTAGTTTTCGTGCTGATGATATTCCTTCACCACGTATGAGTTGTAGATATGACTTAACCCATCCTGTGTCGGGAAATACGTGAAGCCCCAGACTGGCAGGAGATGTAGCACCAGCATCACAAAGACCGTAATATATCCAATAGATAGTTGACGTGCTTTCATTATCTCTATGACCTCACCAATATATTTACCTGAACTTTATTCAAATAGATTTCTTTTGGTTCTACCTCTTTTTTATTTTCCCCCACTCAATAGGTAACAGCTGCGGTTGT
>JAAXHD010000023.1:0-4344 GCA_012271015.1 Candidatus Poribacteria bacterium
ATCGTAAACGATAACATAAATATCAGAAAAAGTAAACTTATTTGCGGGATATAGTATAAAATCGAGCTCATGTTAATTCAGTGACACACTTTTAAGGGGCAAAGGTTGCAGAATCTCAGAAAATCACCAAAGTCCCTGAGTTTTATAGTAAAGTCGAAAAATAAGTTGTCGGATGTAGCATAAACTGTTAGTTTGTGCCTCTTTCGCACGCAGACTCACAGTCTACGTTACAATAAAAGTGTTCACGTAATTATGGACTTTACTATAATCTAAAAAATCGAAAGCAAGCAGCAAATTCTATGCCAGTCTGAATCGGAATCTTTTGCGAAATGCCCAGAAGGAACCGCACAAAATGGTACATACGCTACACCCAGCGGCACGAAACAGGGCAGATTTAACCAGTGGGAGTCCCTTGTGTGTTTCCGCTAAACCCTTAAACCAAATTCACACCAATCGAGTTTACAAAGCGCAGCTATCCAGTAAATCAATGTAGCGGTTTTGCTAATGTGAAGCGACACGCGGTATCATCTGAGGGTGAGCATAAACGGTTGCGTCGAAACTTTTCTGCATCAATTCCCATTTGATGGCTTGATAATCGGCGTGATCCGAAAGATCGTTGTGTTCCCAAGGGTCGTTGTCGAGGTCGTAAAGTTCGCAAAGTCCCTTTTGATGGTAGGTTACGAGTTTCCAGCATCTATCCCGATACATCGTGGCGTGCGTCCGATCCGGCATTGAGATTGCGTCGAAAAATTCACAACGAACCGCCTCTCGATGCTCGTTAGCAGGAATATCACCGCGCAACAGAGGCGCAAGGGATTTGCCTTGAATGTAGTACGGAATGTCTACACCCGATGCATCATACAACATAGGAACAATATCGGTCAGTTCAACGAGGGCATCGCTTTGCACGTCTTGCAAGAACTGCGTTGGCCACGAAATCATTAGCGGCACCCGCACCGATCCTTCATAAAAACGACACCCTTTGAATGCCAACCCGTGATCACCAAGTGCCTCTCCATGGTCGGAAGTGAAGATAACAATCGTATCTTCACGAAGCCCTTCAGCATCAAGATAGTCGAGGATACGTCCGAACTCATGATCGAGTTGTTCAACCATCGCGTAATAAGACGCTTGCATCCGCTTATCGTCCCATTCCGAAGGCTGCTTCGCCTGAGATTGAAAGTCGATACCGGCATCTGTCAATCGCGACTGAAAAGCAATATCGCTCTCCTGAAAGTGCGGACCGGGCAGTGTTTCCGGATCGTACCGTCGGTAGTATTCCCAGGGCGCGTCAAACGGCGGATGCGGATCAAATGGATTGATACTCAGCATCCACGGCTGATTTTCTCGTCGATTTTTCCCAATAAATTCGATTGTTTTTTCGGTGCACCAGTAGGTCTGGTGAAGATGTGGCGGGATATTATCGCGATCGGGCGTCGGTTCTGGCACCCGTCCTCGCTCGTTCGGATATTTTTGGGAGAGCGCCTTTTCGGCGATCAACGCTTCAGGATCATAGCCCTGCGCGCGTTGCCAATCTGCGTATTCGTGTCCGAGCGCGGTCGGTTTCCCGTGATCGTGGCTATATTGGAAATAGCGGTATCCATCATCCACGCGCTGTTCTTGGGCATCAAAAGCACTCGCGAGATGGAGTTTACCGATTAACCCACAGTCGTAGCCGTCTTGCGCCAAGGCATGGGTTATCAGACGATCTTCATAATATTTGGGGAAAACCGGGTTGCCATTGCCAGTGACGCTCACGGCTGAAGGATACATACCGGTCATAAAACTCGCACGAGAAGGTGTGCAGATGGGAGATTGGCAATAAGCGTGGGTGAATGTGACTGACTGACCCATGAATTCGTCAAGTCTTGGCGTGTTGATATGCGAATTTCCCAACGCTCCGATAGTATCGAAACGTTGCTGATCTGTACAGTACCATAAAATATTTGGACGTTTTTCCATTTTTGCTCCTTTTTTATCGTTATATAGTAAAGTCCATAATTAAGTTTACATCTCTTCTGTAGGAGCGATCTCCTGATCGCGACCCGACCCATTGATAGTCGGGAATCGAAGTGTTTTTGCTGGGCGTTTCCCTTGCTTGGGGTGTTTTTGCTGGGCGTT
Organism: Candidatus Poribacteria bacterium; assembly: GCA_012271015.1. Taxonomy (GTDB): domain Bacteria; phylum Poribacteria; class WGA-4E; order WGA-4E; family WGA-3G; genus WGA-3G. The sequence continues at coordinate 2,122 of JAAXHD010000023.1, forward strand.
TCCCCTTGCTTGGGTGTTTCTGCGTATTTCTTCAAGGTCTCCTCGCCCGTCTCATCCATCCGAATCCTCATAGCGTTTCAAAATCTCTGAAATGCGGATTTATTTTTCAAATTCGGTATTAGAATACCCCAAGCACCTCTTAACTTATAACCTACCACTAACAACTATTCAACTATTTCGCTGAGTACTGCGTCCGTCGTAACGACATGTTTTCCACCTGAGCCCTCGATTCTGGTTATCATCAAGGCTTTAAGTTCTTTCAGTTCTAACGGTGTCAATTCTTCAATGAGAGGGCTTTCAATGAAGTTCCGATAGGCACGGCTGGTATCCGTTTTCGGCATGATGTACATAGGGATGATGGCTTGCAATATTGCGGCTCGCTTCCGCTCTGTCCGATTCACCCCCGCGCGATGCCAAACCCTTGAATCGTAGAGAATATAACTCCCACCCGGTGCTTCAACAACATCTGCCTCCGGTCCGTTATAGGGCAATCCGTGAGAGGCACGATAGCCTGGTTGTCTATAAATGTGTCCAGGACCCCATGCGTCTGGTGGTCCCTCACCGAGTACGTGCGATCCGAATTTGAAGCAGGTCGCTCCGTTCTCTTTTCGGAACTCTGAGACACAGAGATTGCGCTGCACGCCCATAACCAATTCAGGGAAATTGTGCCTTGGTATTTCTGGACCGATGCCTCTTGTGGCAAAAATTCCCCAATGGTAAGGGAAATCGGAGTGCCAACCTTGCACATCCCTTTCACCATCGTCCGGCGTGAGTATCGCGAAACCGGGTGGGTGTCCGAGTCGAATTTCACTCGTTTGCATGTATTGGCGCATCACCCACAAGGATACCGGCTCTGTCGCAGCTTGTGCTACGGCTATACCCTTAACCAGTGATCCTGTACTTCGGTCATAGGTTTCGTGGTCCCATCGACCGGTACAACTAATCCGCTCCAATTCTTCAACAACGTCGGGTGCTATAATGGACGGGAGACATACCCAGCCGTTCTCCTTGAGTGTTGTTAGATACTCCGATGGAAGGTGCGCCGGTCCATGCCCAGGAGAAAAGACCGCCGCTTTATCGACTGCTGCAGTACCGTCACTGGCAAGTCGAGCACCGTTATGCTGAAGATAACAACCTTTCTCTGAACCCGCAGCCTTCGCTTCAAGGACAAGATCGGTGACCACATGACGATACGCAGTGCGACCTTCAACCGACTCCCATATTGCCTTGTCATCAACATAATCAAAAACCGCAAGTCCAGCGTCACACGCGCCAAGGAATTCACCGTTCGGGGCGCGCAACAATGTCCAATGTGCTGACGGACGTTCCACACGGACGACGCGTTCCTGAAAAAGCTCATTCTCATAAGTCATAGATCTTAACTCCTTTTATGAATTATCAGTTGCGGAGACATGAACCTTTTTTTATTTCTTCTGTTACCACTAACCTTCTTAACTGAAAACCGAAAGGCAACGAAGTTGCCGAACCGATAACTATATCCTTACCACGCATACGCCTCTGGTGCTTCGCCACCGGGACCCTCCCAAATCTCATCAAGTTTCGCGAGGACTTCATCGTCCAATTTCAATTCCAAGACCGATAAGTTCTCCGCAAGTTGTTCGATGGTCCGTGGTCCAATGATCGGTGCTGTAATGTCTGGATTGCTGAGCACCCACGCCAAAGCAACGTTAGCAGGGGGTTCTCCTATCGAGGCACAAAGGGCTTCATACGCTTCAAACTGTGATCGATGCGTCGCGATCGTTTCTCTGTGCGATTCTCTGCCCCGTCGACCGGTGGTCGGGTTATCCAGTACACCACAGAGCAGACCACCCCCCATCGGACTATACGGAATCACCGCCAAACCGAGTTCGCGGCAACACGGTAACACTTCAAGTTCGATTTTCCGGCTGCGGAGGTTATACACGCTCTGTTCTGAGATAAGACCGAGGAAATTGCGTTGCGTCGCAATACCTTGTGCGCGGGCAATATGCCACGCCGCGAAGTTACTACTGCCGACGTATGAAATTTTGCCTTCACGCACCAATTGTTCCATCCCTTGCCATATCTCATCCCACGGCGTCCGACGATCAATATGGTGCATCTGATAAAGGTCAATGTGATCGGTTTGTAGGCGACGTAGGCTGTCTTCGCATGCCCGACGAATATGGTAAGCCGATAAACGACCGTCATTAGGTCCCTCACCTGTTGAACCATACAACTTGG
>JAAXHD010000023.1:4454-15141 GCA_012271015.1 Candidatus Poribacteria bacterium
GAATCTTCTGCAGACGTATGCCTCCCAAAATTGACGGTGCCGAGACAGAAACGACTCACTTGTAGCCCACTCCGACCGAGATAGGTATATTCCATAGCGATTGCTCCTATATGAGTGTTGGAACTTTTAAGTGGTTTTCGGTGGGCGGTTAAGGAGGTGCTTTTTAACAATTCACGCGATCTCGGAATATTCCAAGCCGGGCGATTGTTACCAGAAACCTCTTAACCGATAACTGACAACCAATAACTGACGACTATTCTATCAAATCCCGGCTTTTTGATTAACTAAAATCTTGCCCTCCCTCTTTTGTAGGATCAATCTCCGAATCTTTATACCTGCTGACAACTAATAACTGATAACTGATATATCTTTTGCTTGTCACACCACTGGGGATGTGATATATTTACTTTACAATTTACGGAGCGCATCCAAGCGCGAAGGAGGCAGTCTATGCGAATCGCAGTCGGTTGCATCGGACACGAGACGAATACATTTTCACCAGTCGCGACAACCATTGATAACTTCAAAAACGGGAGTTACCATCGCGGTGACGAAATTATCGCCGCGTTCCGAGGGACTCGAACCATTACGGGGGGGTTCCTTGATGTCGCTGAACAGCTCAATTTACAACCTGTCCCGCTGCTGTGGGCGTTCGCGACACCTTCCGGCATGGTAGAGCAAGCCGCTTATCAGACGCTTAAAGCGGAGTTCCTAACACTTTTGCAGAACGCCGGAAAACTTGATGGTCTGCTCCTCGACTTACACGGCGCGATGGTAACAGATGAACTTGAAGATGCCGAAGGTGACCTGATTCAGGCGGTACGTGAGATAGTCGGTGAAACGTGGATTGTCACAACGCTTGACTTACACGCCAATATTACCGCCAAAATGGCACAGTACTCCGACATTATCATCGGGTTCGATACCTATCCGCACGTAGACTGCTACGAACGCGGGTTTGAAGCAGGTCAGTTATTGTTCGGTATGAACCAAGGGAAGATTCAGCCGACGATGGCATACCGTCAACTCCCTTTACTGACCGCACCCCCTGCACAGTGCACAATGAAACCGCCGATGATAGACGTGATCAACGCGCTTCATGCCCTTGAGACCGAGAGCGGTGTTGTGACGGCAACCCTCTCTATGGGGTTTCCATTTGCCGATATAACCGATGCTGGCGTTTCTGTCCTCGTTACCACCAACGGTGATATGGTACTCGCAGAGGCATGTGCTGACCAGTTTGCTACTGATATTTGGGAGATGCGCGAGCAGTTCACCTTTAATCTACACACTGTCGAAGACGCAATCGAAATCGCCAACCACACAGACGGCAACCCCATTGTCCTTGCTGATGGCGCAGATAACCCTGGCGGTGGCGGTCCCTGTGACGGCACAACGATTCTACAGAAGTTTATAGACGCAGATGTTCAAGACGCAGTCATCGCTGTGATCGCTGATCCCGAATCGGTTGCCCAAGCAGTTGAGGCAGGTGTCGGGAACGGTGTCCAATTGAATGTTGGCGGCAAAACGGACACACAACACGGCGCACCCGTTGCGCTAACAGGGGTGGTCAAAACCCTCTCTGACGGTAGATTTATCCATAAAGGTCCTATGGGGCGCGGCACCGCTGGAAATATGGGCAGAACCGCAGTCGTCCAAGTTGGTGGGATTGAGATTATCCTCACAGAGAGGCGGATCCAACCGTACGATGCTCAAGTGCTTCGGAGCGTTGGGATTGAGCCGACGGCGCGTAAACTCATCGCCCTCAAATCCGCTGTCCATTTCCGCGCGGACTACACACCCATTGCTCACCAGATTTTGGACGTGGATACCCCTGGCGTTCATAGCCCGAACCTTTTCAGTTATCGCTACCAGAGGTTAAGACATCCGGTTTACCCACTCGATCCAACTACCACCTATAGTATAAAACCAACGCAACCTAGATAGAGTGCTCTGTAGGGGTAGGTCTTGTGCCTACCCTTCTCTTACCAACAGCCGAAAACCGATACCCCATTCAAAGGACAAAAAACGTGATAGAAAGACGCGTCACCGGAAACTATGAAATGAATCTGCTGCTGTCAGGAGAGCTGACCACCGAACCGGTGAAAGTCTTCTTCTCTGGAAGTACAACGTTAGGCAAGAAAGCGTGCCTTGCAATTGCTACGGGCGGGTTCAAGGTTGTCCGCGAAACCGGCACCGACACGCGAACTTGGAAAACTTATGATAATATCACAAAGCCACCGTGGAACGTCAGGATCCTGAAGAAGGGCAACTTCTTCAGGTTCTGGGTCAATGGGACAACAGGTTGGATTCGGGGTCCGTTAGGGGAATGGGAAGATATTTACGAACCGACCGATAATCATCTCAGTGTCGAAACCCCTTCAGGTGTCCAACGCCAATCCTGCACTGTAACAACGCTCCCGTGGCTTCAAGAGATTACCAAACCGGTCGTATCCCAGGGTCCTAAAGGCTCCTTCTATGAGAAACAGGTCATACCGGGTGCGATTATAGAATACGATGGCTTATATTACATGTACGTCATGGCAGGCATGGCAGGCGATGAGGAGGGATCTTCGAGACGGTCAATCGGCGTGGCTGTGAGTCCAGATCTCAAGCAGTGGGAGGGACATCTTGAACCCCTTATCTCCTATCTCGATACACCGTACGATAATCTGTATGTCAGCGGTGCTGTCGTCACAGATGAGGGACACATTGCGATTATGTTCTCTGCGCAGAAGTTTCCAGAGTGGCAAGGATTCATGTTAGCCATGGCTGACCATCCGATGGGTCCATTCACTCAGTATGCGAATAATCCGGTTTACAAACACTTCACGCACGCCCACGAGTTCGATCTCATTCGCGCCGAAGGACTACCGCACCGCTATCTCCTGTTCTATGCGGGTTTCACGCCGGAACCACAACGCGGACTGGCAGGGGATCGCGGGTATCTCCTATACAGCGACGATCTGGTGAACTGGCACCCCGACGAGCAGAATCCGGTCTTCGGTCCCGAAACACTGGACAACTGGGACGCTATTCATGTTCGACCGAGATCCCTGAATCGGGTCGATGATATGTGGTATCTGTGGTATGAGGGATGCAACACATGGAAACCGAAGGGTGTGTCTCATCACGGTTGGTGGGATACGGTAGGACTCGCACGTTCAAAGGACCTCGTCAATTGGGAATACTATCCAAGAAACCCTGCGCTGCCCGGTCTCGGCATCGGTAGTGCCCAGTTCGATAGCAACTGGGTTGGCTGGCCCCGTATGTACATCAAAGACGGTATCGGATACGTCTTTTACACAGGAAACGCCCAAGTCGGATTACGGACAATCCCGTTGGCCGATCTCACCAACTGGCAAACAGAAGGCGGACAAACATTCAATTTACTGTAGCGCACGTTTCCTGTAGGAGGAGCGAAACACTTTCTTCGCATTGGATTTTAGCGTTTGCAAAAACACTCCGATTCCCGACCCTTGATTTACACACCCTTCTCCAGAACCACGCCTTCCCGTTCAATGCGCGCAAAGGTCTCTTTGTATTCAGAACTGCCATCGTCATCCCAATACGTCGTAGAAATAGGAGCGGTGTAGCTCATTGGAATCAGACGACTCCGATCCGGACGGACCATGAAAAGCGAATTTTTCGGATCCGCGATGTTATACATCCTCGTGCCGTTTTTGAATTGAGATTTGAGAATCCACCGTTCCTGTTCCGGCAGTTTTAAAGACTTCAGACGCTCTAATTCATCACGATTCAGCGTCACGCCGAGTCCAGGGGATTCAGGAACACGGAGGAACCCATTAATCGGGGTCAATTGCTCGTTGACCACATCCGTTGTCCATGTCTCGGTGTCCGAATGAAAGTGAAAGGTCGCCGTTGGAAACGCCGCCATCATGTGGGTTGTCATCGCACGCGTGATATTCCCACCCACATTCTGAAGCATGAACGGACTCTCATTCGCCGCAAACAGTCCTGCGCGTCGGATTGCATCACCGATCTTCGCGTGACCGAGCATGTAAATGTCAGCGGGTCTCATGAATACCTCATAAGTCGCACCCATCGGAAAATGGTGGAGTACAATCGGGAGCCGTGAGCGTTGACGGAGTTCGATGTAACCCTGTATGTCTTCACCGGGCAACGGATCTTCAAAGCAACCCGCGATCCGATACTGAGACAACGCATCAACCAATTCAGGAATGTGGTCATCTGTCCCGCCCATCGTGAAGTCGTAGTGGATCTTGAACCCCTCCGGTGCAACGGCTTCCATCGCCTCGGTCTGATCGAGGACGTTCTCAAAAGGTGAGAGGTGATATTTCATCCATGTGTACCCTTGCACGGCGTATGTAGCAACGGTTTCTGCCATGCGCGTGGGATCGGTCGAAACAGTCCAACAGCCCACAGGCACCCATGAACGATACTTTTGTCCGAATAACTTATACACCGGCACGCCTGCCGCTTTCCCCATCAGGTCGTACATCGCCGTTCCGAGTCCAAGGGAGGTCTCATCTCCCACCCAGTCAAACGGATTTGTCCCGATGTACGGATCAATCACATCTTGAGGCTCGCGTCTCCCACTCTCACCCAACCCCTCCAAGCCCGTATCTGTCCGAGCAACATAGACAGTGCGCCGGATTGGACCGTAGTAGTGATTGAGTTGGTAGGCGAGAAAATCCTTGTATTCAAGCGTGATCTCGTGAACTTCAATCTCTGTGATCTTCATTGAAGGGTATCCCTTCCGTTGACGAGGAAGCAATCTTGAACGGTGATGTTTTCGGACGGGGGCGTTTCGCCATCGACTTTGATTGCCTCACCGCCTCCTATGGGTTTTCCATACTCGCGGTGCACAGCGTCGATACGACAGTAAGCAATCGTCACGTTCTGGCACTTGGAGAGATGAAGCCCATTCCCATCTGTTCGGATGTCAACGTTGTCGACGAGCAATCCATCACAACCTTTAGATAGAATCGCGGAATCACCACCTCTATAGACGTTCAAGTTCCGGATTTCCACGTTTTTACAGCGTTTCAAGGTGATACACATGTTGTTCCTGCCGTCAAGGAACCCAGGACCGTAGATTTTTACGTTCTCTAAGTCTATTCCGACAAGTAGAGACGCATCTGTCTCAGGAAAGGAAAACTTAAAGACAGCACCCGCATCAATCGCGAGGGTAACATGACTTTTCAGGTGAATAGAGCCGATTGCGTAAACACCGGACGGCACGAAGACCGTGCCACCTCCAGCGGCGTGGCAGGCACTGATTGCGTCGTTGATCGCCTCCGTATCGTTCGATTTGCCATCGGCAAGGGCACCGAAATGACGGATGTTGTATGTGCCCACTTTCGCAAGTGCTTCGGCAGTCAATCCCGCGAGTGTTTCCTCGCGTTTTCTGTTGGTATACTTCTCAAAGTTCGTTACCCATTTCTTAAGGGTGAGGTTGCGCACGGACGCCGCATAATCTACCAAGGTTTTTAAGGTGTATTCGTATCTGTGAGGATCTACTTTACCTTCAAGCGTTTTCCAGAGTTCGGCGGCTTGCAATGCCATCTCAACACCCTCTTCCATGTTGGCGTAGATGTCTTGTATGAGGGTCCTGCCGATAGAAAGTTGATGATCGTGTTCTGTGAAGTGGAAGGTAACAAGGTGTGCCTCCCCACGCAACGGATCTCCATATATCTTGCGAAGCCCTGGCGCATACTGTGCCAACACGCGCTCACGCAACGCAGGTGTCATAACACCTACACCTTCTTCATTGACAACATAGGGAGTCTTGTTTTCCGTCATACCCGGGTCGCTGGAATCGAGCCATATACCGCGATAACCCCGGTAGTTGTAGGACTTACGCGTCACCTCTTCAAGCATCATCAGAATCGTCTGGATTGTCCCGAGTACCTCTGGATCATTGCTAAATGTCTGCTGAATCCATTCCGTGTAAATCTCATCCACCGTTAGGTCTGGGTTCCAAGAGAGTCGCCCCAATCCGTAATAATTCACGGCGTTCAACGGAGATTCTGTCCATGCCGGCGAGGGTGAGATCATAGCAACACCCATGATGCAATCGACACTAAATTTGTTCAAGCTCCCCGGTCCATTGCGGTATGTGTCTTGTTCAAACCACCATTTCCACTTCTTGATCCAGGAGACGGGCCAACTCTTGTCAATGACGAGTTCACTTCCATAGAGATTTTTCTGCATCGCGCCATCGAGTGCAGGGAGCGGTGCCCACAGATCCCAATCCATAGGGCTGCCCTTCGGGACGATGATGACATTGTCTCGAAAATTGCCGTCCTCATGCGCGAACAGATCGTAAGGAATCAAGTTTCGGTAGGGTTCGGGTGTGTATCGCAAGTTGCCGTAGACGAATGCCCGCACAAGCACCTTTCCGCCATACGGCTCCAGCGTATCCGCAATTCGGTTTGTCATTTGCGGACGTGGATCGCCGTTCTGTTTCTCTGAACCGAGTTTCATCATATAGCCACCGAAGTCAGGCACGCTGGCATAGAGGGTGTCGGCGGTTTTTGGGTCGAGTGCAAGGAGATAACTCGGACTCCAATAGAGTTTGATGCCGTAATCTCGGCAGAGGTCAGCGAGCTGTTCGACTTCATCGAGATGGTCCAGAAAGTTGTTGCGGTAGTGCCAGTTAATCTCACTCGGACAGAGCGCATTCCAACCGCACGATGCCAACATACGCACCCAATCTCGGATGCGTTTGGTATCGCCGGTACGCAACTCTTCCCAACTGAAAATCGAATCGTCTCTGCCGCTACCCCGCCATCTATCACCGAAAAGTCCGCGGAAATACGACCAGTGTGCAACCATACGGATAGGCACCTGCGGATTTTCCAGGACATCGAGTACAAGCGGATCCTGTCCAATCTGGACGCGACGAATCAGGTCGAAGGTGCCAAAAATAACCCCTGCGGGTATCCTCCCGGCAACAACAACCGCCTCTTCCATCGCCTTAATGACGAACCCGTCCTCTTCGATGCGATCCAGTTGGATATCTTCGGCACGATCACGAATCCAGTCAGAGGTATCGGCTGTTCCGAGGATAACCTTCGGTCCTGTGGCAGTTACAGTATCTGAAACAGATGGCTTGAAACTGAACAGGGATTCTACCGCCTGTGCCAATTCAGAAGCAGCCGTTTGGACAGTCGAATTTGCTCCCTCAGCAACAATGTGTCTGAATAAATCTTGATTCTGCTGTTTTGTATCGGACGGATTGAACTGTAGCCATGCCTTGTACAGGGTATCATCTATTTTTTGGTACTTGTAAGTGTTCTGTCTTCTTTCAGCAGGGTTCGTATCCTGCCTTCCAGCATAGATGGCTTTGGTCTCGTTGTAAATCTGACGGATTTCGGCATCCGTGAGTGGTTTATTATAGATACGCAGATCGTCGAGATAACCGACAAAGCGTTCATCCGTGTGAATCTCTGTTAAACCCTCTCGAAGTAGCGGCTCTGTATCCACTGTTGATAAATCAACTGTTGCGATCTGATCCCCATCGCGCCACCCTACGATTTGCTTCGCTTTGTCGTCATAAGCAACGGCGAATAGATGCCATTCGGAATCACCGATGGAGGCTTTCACATGCGGATAGAAGGCCCACTCACGCATGTCGTACTTGGGCCAGTCGTAGTCAAGAATCCCTTCCCAGTATTCAAAATTCTTTTCACCTCGGAAACGCACCTGAAAACAGCCACGATAGGTGTTGAGTTCGAGAGCGTCGTTGTTATATCTGAGGATGTTGGACCGATCCGATATCGTATTTAGCCAAAAACAGATAGTCCCGCGCGAGATCGCAAGTGGAGAGTTCTCAGGCACCGGAATCCGCATCGGTTCGGTTTTAGACATCGTTTCAATACACGCATGTCCTTCACCGAGTGAATAAATCTTTGCGCCACCAAGCACAGCGTGATTCCCGTTTCCAGAGAGGTCGGTACCGGTTCCGTCATCAAAATTCCAATGACCGACCAGCCCTCCGATTTCACCCGCTGGCACACTACTGAGTTCACTTGCTAAGACCAATGCCGCTATGACAAAAAGGGTAATGAGTACGTGATATTCCATGTGTTCACTCCATCTGCAATGGGAAACGTCCTCCCACCGCTGGCGAGGTTTCCTAACCTCGCCCTTCTTCCGATGTATAGGCAATTCTAAAATTTATCATAAATTCTATTTGCAATAGGAACACCGATGAAAATTGCTGTTCACCTAATTTGATCTTTATGGGTTGACCTTTATATTTCCCCACGTGGTGGTTAATTTCCCAGCGGGATAAACCGCCAACGCAGATTTCAGCCCTTTTGTCATGACGACTTCGATGTCATCTTCAGTGAGTGCGACACTGAAAAACGCGATTTCATCAAAGAGACCGGAAAAATATTGACCCCATTGATCTAAAAAATTCGCGCCAATACCGATCTCCGTAAACGTATAAGTATCGGCAACTGTCTCACCTTCTTTGCCATTGTAATAGCCTGTCACATTTCCCTCACCATCGAATACGAACGCATAATGTCCCCATTTATTGTCATCAAATTTAGGGATGACAGGTTTCCACGCGCTACTCCAGATTTCAACTGTTTCACCTTGGTACCGAGTCGTGAAAGCAGGATTTGTGGGACCATTGATGTTCGATATCAACCGATCATCATTAGCGGAGTCCCTCGGATTAGCCCACAGAACCAATGTAACCTCCCCAGACAAGCCCAAATCCCCGACAACGACGTGCCCCTTACTCTCGTTTCCATCGAACTCCAACGCCGATCCGAACTTACCCTCCTTTGTCCATTTCGGATCGTTCTCGAATTTCCCATCGTTACCATTTTCGGAGGAATCCTCCGCTATATTCCCCTTGCCCTCATCAAAAAGCCACATGCCGGCAACGGTTTCCAGATCAAATGCGGCAGTGCCGATATTGGTAAGCATCAAGTTAAGAACAATTAAACTCACAAGCATTAGATTCGCCATAACAATCTTCATTTGTCAAACCTCACTTTTATTACGTAAAAGAGTTGTAACCAAGAATTCGTGGCGACACGTGGAGTTATAGTAAAACCAAAAAATAAATAGGCATTCGCCCTTCCCCTGGTAGGCGAGGTTTCTAACCTCGCCGATGCAAAGTGTCCTATTAATTCTAAACTTTACTATAAATGTGTAATACGTGGGTAGACGCGTAACTCGTCTTAATCATTTGTCTGCTATTTTATCACGGATTTAATTAAGGATCATTGAAAAAAAAAGGCGGTGAACCAAAGTCCACCGCGCCGATTATATCCGAATTTATGGAAGTCCGTGTTTGTGGAAGCCATTTGCGAGGGCTAACAAGACCAAAGCGATCATTGCCAGTCGGAAAAGCCCAATAGCAACGTAGAGATCGGCATTCCCTTGGAAGGCGAAACTTTTTTCCAAACGCTCGTTTCCCGATTGCCGAATCCTTTTTTACGTGACAAAGTTAGGACTTACGCAGGGCACTCTTTTGTAACATAACCTGTTAGGTTGTGCCCTAAGAATGTCTGTGTTTTTTGAGAGTTTACCCTCTAACGGAGGGTCATATCGTCAAAATTGCGTAAGTCCTGAAAGTCTTAGAATTAACGTGAGTTTGATAAATATTTAGGACGGACGCATTTCCGCTTAAAGTCCCCCTGATAAGGGGGATTTAGGGGGTTAAATCGCTAAAATTACTCCTTTTTTTCCAATTTATGTCTGTCTTGACTTCTAATACTTTTTTCAAGTTCGCGTTAATTTAGTATAACATATCTATGTATCTCTATCCCAAATTTTCTTGACTTACCCCCAAAACCTGCTATCATACCCCTATGCCGAAACTCAATCTCAAACCCAACCACAAAGCAGTCCGAGACTACTATGCCACGCTGCAGCAATACGAACAACACGACATCACACACGAAGGTGCCGTCAGCTCACCGTTTGAAACCCTCCTGCACGCCTGTGCAAAGCAGGTGAAGGCTACGCTCGTCCCACAATACCCGATGCGCGCCCTAAAAGGAAATCGCATCGTTATTGATGGCGCAATCATCGACGAAATCGGACTCCCGCTCGCCTATTGGGAAGCGAAGGATATAGACGACAACCTTGCCAGAGCGGTACAGGAAAAACGCGAGGCAGGTTACCCATTCGACAATATTCTCTTCCAAACACCCGAACGTATTGTCCTGTATCAGAACGGCACGGAGGTGCTGGATATCGACATCACCGAACCCGCCAATCTGATTGCCGCGCTCCAATACCTGTTCGCCTACGTCCCACCCGCGCTCGGCAACTGGCAAACCGCCGTCTCCGATTTCAGAGAACACGTGCCAGACCTCGCAAACAAACTAAAGGAACTCATTGAGCTACGCCACGAAACCGATCCAGCTTTCAAAAAAGCGTTCACCGACTTCTACGATACCTGCCGCACCTCCATCAACCCGGAACTTTCACAGGATGCCGTCGAAGAGATGCTCATCCAGCATATTCTCACCGAACGGATCTTTCGTACCGTCTTTAATAACTCTGCTTTCACCCGTCGAAACATTATTGCACGTGAGATCGAAAACGTCGTCGATGAACTCATCCGACAGGCGTTCAGTCGCGAGGAGTTCCTCAAACCGTTAGATCGGTTCTATATCTCGATTGAGCAAGCCTCTATGCTCTGCAAAGACTTCTCCCAAAAACAGCA
>JAAXHD010000023.1:15309-17275 GCA_012271015.1 Candidatus Poribacteria bacterium
AACTCCACTGCAACGAGGTGATGCTCCTACCCTACTACATCGCGAGTCTCAACATTGAACAAGAGTACTACCAGCGTACGGGGACGTATCTGCCATTCGAGGGCATCGCACTTGCCGACACGTTTGAATTGATGGAGCAGGATCAAGGGGAACTCTTTACGCAGGAAAACACAGCGCGGGTGGAACGACAGAAGGCGGCGGATATGTTCGTCGTCATCGGTAATCCGCCCTATAACATGGGACAAGTCAACGAAAACGACAACAACAAAAACCGGAAGTATGAAACGATGGATAAACTGTTGCGAGAAACGTATTCCCAAGACTCAAAGGCATCGAATAGAAACGCGCTCGCAGATCCGTACGTAAAAGCAATACTGTGGGCATCAAAGCGAATTGGTAAGGAAGGGATTGTAGCGTTTGTAACGAACAACGGCTTTCTCGACGGTATGGCATTAGATGGAATGCGAAAACACCTCGCACAGGATTTCGGGGCCATTTATGTTTTGGATCTGGGTGGGAACGTCCGTAAAAATCCGAAACTATCAGGAAAGAGACACAATGTTTTTGGAATTCAGGTGGGGGTGAGTATCAATTTTTTCATGAAAAAAAGTGCTGTAATAACAGACCAGAAACCTACTGAAATCTTCTATGCGAATGTTGATGAATTCTGGCGCAAAGAAGAGAAATATGACTATCTCAATTCAAAGGAACACTACCAAAATATTGAGTGGAAGCAAATAACACCTGATGACCGCCATACGTGGCTCACCGAAGGATTCCACGCCGAATTTGATACTTTTATCCCGATGGGCACGAAGAAAGCAAAAATAGCGAAACGAGCAGCAGTGGATGTGATTTTCAAAACCTATGGAGGTGGAGTCCAAACGAATCGTGATGCGTGGGTTTATAACTTTAATGTGAACGCACTCACAGAGAACGTTCAACGAACGATGGAATTCTACAATGCCCACGTGCTGAAATGGTTGATCACACCAGAGAAGTCGATTCTGAACATCGATAATTTCGTTGCGTATGATGATACAAAAATCAAGTGGAGTTCGGTCTTGAAACAAAAATTGAAGGGTGGACAAATTGGAGAATTTTCAGATACAAAAATCCGAGAATCACTCTATCGCCCCTTCACAAAATCATACCTATTTTTTGATCGCGTTATGAACCAAAGCGTTTACATTTTTCCGTCTATTTTTCCCATACCAAAGACTGAAACCGAAAATAGGGTAATATGGCTGAAGACTGGGAAGGAATGGCCGATGTTTGGATTAATGGCCAATCAATTCCCTGATCAGTTGCCTCAAGGTGGTTCTCAATGCTTTCCCTTCTATACCTACGATGAGGACGGCACAAACAGAGAAGAAAACATCACCGATTGGGCGTTAACGGAGTTCCGAAACCATTACGGTGATGATACCATCGCCAAACGGGACATCTTCCACTACACCTACGCCCTCTTGCACCACCCCACCTATAGAGAGAAATACGAGATGAATCTCAAGCGCGACCTCCCGCATATCCCCTTCGCTGAAGACTTCTGGGGATTCGCTAATGCAGGTGCAGAGTTGGCAGACCTCCACGTCAACTATGAATCCGTTCCGAAATACGATCAACTGAGAAATGTCGAAACGCCGGGGCTACCGATAGATTGGTGCGTCGAGAAGATGAGATTTTCCAAAGATAAGAGGCAGCTGAAATACAACGATTTCCTCACACTGGACGGTATTCCGCCAGAGGTCTACAACTATAAACTCGGCAATCGTTCTGCGTTAGAGTGGGTGGTGGATCAGTATCGCGTCAAGACGGACAAACGGAGTGCGATTGTCAACGATCCAAACCGTGCTGACCAACCGCGGTATATTGTGGATTTGGTTGGGCGTGTTATCACTGTCAGTTTGAAGACGGTGGAGATCGTCAACAATTTGCCTGCGTTATAATCCTAAACCGGTAGGTG
>JAAXHD010000102.1:0-337 GCA_012271015.1 Candidatus Poribacteria bacterium
GTCCTACCGCAGATACTCAACCGCGCTCCCTCTTCAGCAAACCCGTGTGCGATAGCACGTCCGATACCGCGACTCGCGCCTGTTACAACGACCACTTTGTCTTTTAGTCCTAAGTCCATTGGATCTCCTATGTCTTTTTGCAGTATGGGTTTACAAAACAAGTCCTAACATTTCTATGTTGCTATTATAGCGGGTAACTGTGAAAAATATCAACGGGATAGTTTCAGTCGTCAACAAGCAGGAGTCAGTTGTCAATCATCAGCAAGAATCGCGAGCATGCGGAAATTGAAGAAACGCCCAAGCAAAACACTCGCTCCTACAGGAAAATTGAATGCCC
>JAAXHD010000102.1:455-7136 GCA_012271015.1 Candidatus Poribacteria bacterium
CCCCGGCGTTGCAAGCTGCGCCAAAAACAGGAAAAAGATTCATGGCATACTATATCACTGACGAGTGTATCGGGTGCATGGCGTGTTTGACGAACTGCCCAGTTGACGCAATCACGGGCGATCGAAACATGCTACACATCATCGATCCGAATATTTGCATTGATTGCAGTGCCTGCGGAATGGTCTGTCCCGTCGAGGCAATCCGTGACCAATTCGGAGAAGTGTGCAAATTCATTCGTCGTCCCACACATCGACCTATCGCCGTTATCTATGAAGAACTCTGCTCTGGCTGCGACTTCTGTGTCCATATTTGCCCTTGGGATTGTCTTGAACTCAAGGACCCAGAGACCGGCGAACACGCCGAAAGTTTCTTCGGTATCTGCGAACTGGTTAAACCCAAAGACTGTGTCGGCTGCAAGTTGTGCGAAGAGGTCTGTATCAAGGACGCTATCCGCGTTGAATCCCCCGTGCTTGTGGAACTGGCTGAAACTGAAGCCGCAGACTAATATTTTTAACGATTATGTCTGGGCGGGGTGCCTATTGTCCACCCCGATCTAAAATTGGTACGACACCTGTTTGAGGTTGCGAGAGGTTTCTTAACAATTCGGAATCTGTACTGATAAGGGAAGGGTAGCCCAGAAGTGATCCTTAAAAAGCCTGGTCTGAGGTTTAAAAAGGCCTTTTAACAATTGAAGGACTGCAAGAACAGCGGACGCAGCAGCTCAGAAGCAATCGTTAAAAAATGGCGAACACACATCTCTATAAACCGCACCTCGTCATCGTCATCTCCGGTCCCTCTGGTTCAGGAAAAAGCACCGTCATCAATGCCCTCTGCGAAGCGGATGAAACCCTCCAATTATCTGTCTCTGCGACGACGCGTAAGCCACGCCCCGGTGAGAAAGATGGCGTTGATTATCGCTTTTTGTCAAAAGCGGAATTTGAAAAGTCTATTCAGCAGGACAAATTCTTAGAATGGGCAGAATATGGCGACAACCTCTACGGTACGCTCAAATCTGAAATTACCGATGCCCGTGAAGCAGGGAAAGATGCTATCTTAGAGATTGAGGTAAAGGGGTCCTTGCAAATCCGAAAGCAAGAACAAGGTCTCGCCCCGGCAAGAAGTATTCTCATCTTTATCGTCCCGCCATCGTTCGCTACCTTGGAGAAACGTCTCCGCCGCAGAGATACAGAATCGGAGACGGAACTGAAACAACGATTGGATATAGCAAAATCCGAAGTCCGCGAGATTCAGCACTACGATTACTGGGTGAGCAACCCACAAGGCGGCATCCAACAGGCAGTTCAACAAATTCAGACGATTATCACCGCCGAACGATCTCGCATTGATGCCAAACTCATAGAGACCATCAACCCCTTACTCGGTATTGACAGTGAACCCGATTTTGACAACGGAAAAATCGGTCCAGAAACCCAATAGTTAAAAATTTAGAAACCGCACAGATCCCTAAAAGAGAAAAGAAAAAATCGGTATCAGTCCCAAACCCAGTCAAAATTAAGCGTGAACCCGATTTTTTGACCTTCAAAAGGAAATCAAGCCCGTAATGAAATGGAGGGCGGATATACGGAGAGGATCGCTGTTCCTTCAATCTACCTCACCGAACCGCAAGGAAAAATTAAAAATATTATCTTAGGTGTTACAGGCGGCATCGCCATCCACAAATCGATTGACGTGGCAAGCCAACTCGTCAAAGAGGGTGCATCTGTCCACGTTGTTATGACGGAAAACGCTACGCGTCTCGTGCAGCCATTGCAATTCCAAGTCATCTCTCGGAATCCTGTCCTCCTGAACTTATTTGATGCCGGAACAGACTGGAAACCTCCCCATATCGACCTCTCTGACCGTGCAGACCTACTCGCAATTATCCCTGCGACAGCGAACATTATCAGTAAAATGGCAAACGGCATCGCTGATGACGCACTTTCCACCGTTGCTGTTTCCGTTCACTGTCCAGTCCTCCTCGCACCAGCGATGAATGGGCACATGTACCACAATCCGTTTGTGCAACGGAATATCGACACTTTGAAAACACATGGGATCCATTTCATTGAACCCGCCAGTGGTGACTTAGCATGCGGCTATGAAGGGACGGGACGACTGAATACAGTGGAGGCAATCCTGCAACGGATCCGTGATCTTCTCGCCTCAAAATCGGACACGACACCCACAGTTGAAGCACACGATTTACGAGGAACACGCGTTCTCGTCACAGCAGGGGCAACGCGTGAATATATCGATCCTGTCCGATTCATTACCAATCGTTCCAGCGGCAAGATGGGATACGCCATTGCTGAAGCGGCTGCACAGCGCGGTGCAGAGGTGCGTCTGATCAGTGGCACGGGCACTGTCCCTGCCCCTATCGGCATTGAGACCCAGCACATCGAGACGACACTTGAGATGTACGATGTACTCCTGCAAGCTTTTAAAGAAACAGACATCGTTATCATGGCAGGCGCGCCCGCTGATTACCGACCGAGTGAATTTACACCCCATAAAATCAAAAAAACGACCGAAACCTTGACACTCCCACTTGAAAGGAATCCTGACATCGCGCAGGCTCTTGGTGAACAGAAAACCGACCAAACCCTCGTTTGCTTCGCCGCCGAAACGAACGATCTCCTTGAGAACGCCCAAAAGAAGTTGATACGCAAAAATTGCGATCTCATTGTCGCGAATGACATCCTTGCGGAGGGAGCGGGATTTGGAGTCGATACGAATATCGTAACCTTGCTGGACCGAGACGGCACCTGCGAACAACTCCCACGTTCTTCAAAACGCGACGTGGCAGACGCCATTCTAACAAAGATTGTTTCCCTCAGGTAATAGTTATCAGTTATCAGTTGTCAGTTACAAGAGGGTTTTGTTAAACAAGAACCTCTTAACTGAAAACTGACTGCTGAAAGGTTTTTTTGCAGACGGGGAAGCCCATAAGGGAAACCTCATACCGTTGATTCACCGAACCGACAACCATTAAAAAATGAACTACCGACAGGTTCGCGACTTTTTTGCTCTACATCACACCCGCCCCAAAAAACAATTAGGACAAAATTTCCTCGTTAACTCAGAAGTTCTCGAAATTATCGTTCGAGCAGGAGAACTCGCAGACACCGATACAGTCATAGAAATTGGTGCCGGTTTAGGATGCCTTACGGATGTCTTGGCACGACGTGCCAAACGCGTAATTGCCGTTGAGGTAGACGAGTTATTATACAAAGCGTTAGCAAGTCAATTCTCAACAGATTCACACATTCAACTCCTTAACACCGACATCCTTAAACTGGAACTCGATTCACTATTGTGTTACGGCACAGAGACCGCACCCACTACGTTTAAAGTTATAGCGAACCTACCTTATAGCATTACAACCCCAATCTTGTGGAAATTGCTCGATCATCACAAACAAATACATAATTGCGTATTGATGATGCAGAAGGAAGTCGCTGAAAGGATTGTTGCTGAACCGGGAGGAAAGGATTACGGCGCATTGACAATCGGTGTCGCTTATCGTACGGATGCGACTCTTATTGCCACACTGTCGCCAGAAAATTTTTATCCAGCACCCAAAGTAGACTCTGCACTCCTAAAACTGAAAATGCGCGAAAATCCAAAGGTTAGGGTTGAAAATGAGGAATTTTTCTTTAAAGTCGTACGGACAGCGTTCCGAACACGGCGGAAGATGCTAAAAAACACATTGGTTAGAAGTAGACTCGCATCGGCACAGGTATTGAAAACCGCCTTTGAGGAACTCGGTATAGCACCAGAGCGGCGTGCCGAAACATTAGACATTACGGAATTTGCAGCCCTCGCAAATTTTTTGTTTTTTAATTATGACTCACCCACAAGGTAAAATTAAAAATCATAAGCGGATATCTAATTCAAATAGTTGCCAATACACAATCTTCCAATCCCTTTCTTCACGACGGAATTCAAACTTACAGCGGGCTTTGAGCTCCCGTAAATCCCGTTCTTCCCCTTTTTCTGCGTTAACATCCAGTTGAAGCGTCGCTGCCGCTTTCCGAGCATGCATTATATCCATTTCTATATCTTGGAATAGGAATTGAAGCGAGACGTACTCCTCAAAAAGTTGTGTCATTGCCGGAACGACATCCGCATAATTTTCAGGAATAATCCCGGATGCCACACCGAAAAGTGTGGCTGGATCGTCCGCGGCGACATAGGTTTCCGAGAAGAGTGCTTCAATCGCTTCAATGTTTTCCATATCCACCGATTCAAGCAGAGCTGCAAAGCTATCAAAAAATTCCTGTAACTCTACGACTGGATCCTTCAACGGTGTCAACATAATATCTACAACCAACCGTTCCTGTTTAAGCACAACCGGCTGGCTATAGGGTTTGTAATCCGGATCGATAACGGTCAAGATATGAACATCGTCGTAAAGAATACCTTGAAACGTGTAATTGCCATCCACGCCAGTTTCAATGGATTGTCCGAGTAGCATCACAGTTGACCCGGGAATACGATTTCCGGTTCCAGCATCGGTGATGGATCCAGAGACCGTGCCGTATTCGAGCATTGCCGGTTTTTCAGATTCCGATTCAGTCGTCTCTTCCGCTTCTCCACACGCGAAAATGCAAGTCATCAGCAGGAAAAGCGAGATATTTATTTTAAGCATCACGGTTTATTTACCATCCCTTTTTAATTTTGCTTGCGCGGTCAAAGTATTTTCGTCAAGAGGTCGCTTTGTCGGTTCCGCACGCGCCGCTGTTGCGTGCTACGCGCTTTGGAAATCCTTAACGATGTGCTTCTGAACTGCTGCGCCCGCTGAAGTGTCGCGATCGGGGGACCGCTCCCGCAGCGAAACGACAGGGGTCCCAAGTCTTCGCGCCTCGTTAGTGATCCTCATTCATTAATAGGACTTACGCATTTACTCTTAAAGTCCCCCTGATAAGGGGGATTTAGGGGGTTAAAGATAACGAAGTACTCTCAGTGCGAGGCATTTTTAGCAAAATATACCGTTTTTCTGTTCAATCTGCGTAAGTCCTAATTAAAAAACTTCTCAAGCGTTTGTAATGTCGGCGGTTTTGTGAACAAAGAAACAATTATCAATACAACAGACGAAACAGCGACCAGAATCGCAGCAGGCATAATCCCGATCCCCCCGACACTATACCCGGGTGTCTGCCAGTTTTGAAGAAAGAAATAGAACCATAACAGAATTACACTGATGATTGCGGCGAATACACCGTGCTTCGTGCTACGCTGCCAGAACAACGCCGCAACGACAATCGGAAAGAGACCCGCAAACCCAGTAAACGACCAAACAGCGAGTCTAAAAATACTGGGTGTCGCGATGAGCGAAATGAGATAGGTAACGCAAAGCACGCCGCTCACAAATAATCGTCCTACCCACACCCGTTGCCGCTCCGAAAACGCTTCCCGACGATAATGCCCAACAATATCGTGCGTGAACATACTCCCAATAGCAAGCGATTGCGAATCCAAAGATGACATAATCGCCGCGAAGACACCGGCTCCTAAAAACCCAGCTAAAATGCCAGGGGCGTGCATACTGATCATCTGAATTAGCACATTATTCGCTTCTGCTCCCTGCAAACCCGGGACATCCACGTTCCCCAGTATTCCCAGCAGTACGCTCGGAATCCAGACAACCGCAATACACACCGGATACAGAATAATCGCATAACGGAACGTCCCGACATCTTTCGCCGTTAGGAAATGCGAAAAGATATGTGGAAACATGCCGACACAGAGTGGAACACAGAGATACGTCAAAAGCTCTAACGGTTTGATATACTCCGCCTGCATCAGTAAACTCGTGTCTACTTTAGAGATAGCATTTGAAAACCCACCCATCCGATTCGTGATGACAAAAAAGGTGATGCCTCCAAGGGTCATGAAAACGAGCGTCTGGAATGTGTTCACCCAAGCAGTGCCTCGCATACCGCTGTAGGTAACATAACACAGAACGACAGCACATATAAGTAAACCCCCCATCCATTGTGGAATTTGACTATCTGTGAGTGTCGCCAATGTTCCGCCACCGCCCATCACACCGATCAGCAGATACGGGATAAGCAACAACACAAACACAACAAAGAGGAGCAGTCCCAAACCATCGGACTCCCACCGATCGCGGAAGTACTGGACCTGTGTCACATAGCCAAACCGCTTTCCAAGCCGCCAGAGGCGAGTCCCAATAAAGAGGAATATACACGGAATGACTATCGCCGAAGAAGACGCCATC
Source organism: Candidatus Poribacteria bacterium (assembly GCA_012271015.1). Classification (GTDB taxonomy): domain Bacteria; phylum Poribacteria; class WGA-4E; order WGA-4E; family WGA-3G; genus WGA-3G. Next base: position 6,701 of record JAAXHD010000102.1, read on the forward strand.
AGGGCAAAAACACCGATACCTCTATGGTAGGCTTCACCTGACGCACCGAGGATCGAGAATGCCGTCATATTCGTGCCGAAAAGCGTCATCAATAGGATAAACCAATTAATCGTCCGACTCGCGACAAAGTAGTCTTCTCCGGTATTTCGGAAAAGTTTATGGCTCAGGGCACCGAGAACCAAGACCGCAGCAAGATAAATAAAAATGATCGCAAGGCTCATCGTTCTCCCCAATCCCCCCGCGCTTTGACGAAAGCCGCCATCAGCAACACTGCTGCGAGACAGAACCCGATATGATAAAGCAACCCCACCGGCAACCCTAAAACAAGCCGTGGGGTTTCCCAGAGCCAAAAATCATTGTGAAGTAAGAACAATAACACAAGCAGGCAATAGAGGAGCCATTTAGTTCGGTGCTTCATGAGGTGCCTCCTTTTTTC
>JAAXHD010000102.1:7146-15948 GCA_012271015.1 Candidatus Poribacteria bacterium
AGTAGAAAATGACAACACTCGTAAGCACTACAATCGCATGGATCCATACAAATTGCATACCCGTCGGAACAAAAAAGAGAATGAGTGCCGCAACAAACAGAATGCAGCGCATCCAAAACGATAATTCGTTAAAGATATAACCAGCAATAGCAGTTGCCAAGATAACCGTCCCGATGAGCGTCAGCGAAAAATTCACGAAAACTGTCCACATCGCTGGTGCCCCACCACTCTCACTCAACCAGAGCAATGCGGGTCGCAAAACAAACGCGTAAGGCAGCGCAAAACCGACGAGCGCGAACCTGAACGCCGCGAATCCAGTCGCCATGATCCCCGAACCCGCGATGGCAGATGCCGCATACGCCGCCAATGCGACGGGTGGGGTCACCATCGACATCATCCCGAAATAGAAAATAAAAAAATGCGCCGCAAGCGGAACGACTCCCAAGTCCAAAAGCACGGGACCTACTAAGATCGCCATCAGTAGATAACAGACCGATGAAGGCAACCCCATCCCCAGAATAATTGTTGAAATCATGAGGAAAAACAGTGCCAACATCAGGTTCGTAGACGCAAGCGGTAAGAGTGCCGACGGCAACTTGCCACCGATGCCCGTCAACGTCACCACACCCAAGATGATACCGACACATGCCGCAGCCGCAATCAACGATACACCGCTCTGCGCTGCCCGTTCACATGGCGATACTAAGAAGTTTATCCCTTGTCGTAGGGGCGAGGTTCCCTCGCCCTCTTCCGAAACACCAACACTGGTAGGAGCGATCTCCGAATCGCGATGCCTTTCAGTTGTAGAATGCCGTCCACGGATTCGGCGAACCAAGAAGTCTAACAGGTTTATCGCGATGACTACCAACAGACTCCAACTCACCGCGCGGAACGCCGTAGCACCCATCAACAGAACCCCGATGAGCGTAACAAACGCCGCAAGAAAGATGCCGCCTTGCAACGTCAAAAATTTCCCGTGCTTCTCTTCTTGTGTAGGAGGGGTTTCCAACCCCGAATGCGCTTCTTCAGAACTGTGAACGGCATCCGACGCACGTCTACTACTCTTTGCCGCACTTTCGACAGCAAGTTTTCGGCTGGCAAGCTGCGCCGTCTTCTTCATAGCAAGTTTTCGGCTGGCAAGCTGCGCCGAAAAATGCACCATACACAGCATTCCGGTGTAGTAAAGGATTGCTGGGAGCAGTGCCGCCTTGATAATCTCCAGATACGTAACCGCAGGCTCTACGATCTCCAGCATCATATACGCGGCGGCACCCATAATCGGCGGAACCAACGCGCCACCAGAACTCGCCGCGGCTTCTATTCCGCCCGCTATTGCGGGTTGAAACCCAGCGCGTTGCATCAACGGAATCGTAAATGTGCCAGTCGTTGCCGTGTTCGCCACAGCCGAACCTGATAGTGATCCCATCATGCCACTACTCAGGACAGCGACCTTCGCAGGTGCCCCCGTACTCGAACCGAACACGCGCCTCGCCAAATCCAAGACATAATTAGTCGCCCCTGTTCGCTCCAACAACGTCCCAAACAACACAAACAGAAACACGTAAGTGAACATCACCCGAAGTGCGATGCCAAATGCCCCTTGACTGTGTAAAAACGTCTGGCTGACGATGCGCTGCACAGAGTATCCGCGATGCGGGAACAGCCAATCCGGCATAAACTGTCCAAAGCCGGCATAGAGCAGAAATGCGAGCGAGAGCAGTGGGAGCGTCACACCGATAGAACGGCGGGTCGCTTCTAAGATTAAGAGAAGTCCGAGCCCGCCGATGATGTAATCCAGTGGCACCTCCGCCCCCGCCCGGTCACCAAGAGATTTACCGTCTAACCAGAACGCTTGAAAAATCGGTTCCGTCTGACCCAGGACATAGCCGAAACAGACAACAACACCACCTATCAGGGCAACATCCAGAAACCGAAAAGCACGATTGTCCGCAAAACGGGAATGAACAGGGTATCTCAGAAATACCACTATTAACCCCAGCATCGCGAAGAGCGCTAACTCCGATTGCGGTGTAAGTTGCGGATAGTTGACCTCGGCTAAGATAAAGAGGCACAACAGCACCGAAACTATAAGAAAGATGTAGTTTTTTGAGTGTTGTTTCAATGCATTGAGCGAAATTTGCGTGGATTTTGTAGCGTAGACTGTCAGTCTGCGTCCCAGGCGGCACAACCTAACAGGTTATGCTACAAAGAAGCAACCTGCGTTATATAGGCAATAACGAAACATCCCATAATTGCTTTAAGTGTAGCAGGAAAGAAGGGAGAAGTCAAGGAAAAGTAAGTTGCTTCCGGTAATCTCCTGATATCCGAGCTTTTGATATAATCGACGAGCGGACTCCGTATCTGCTGGATCAAGGATACTTCCGCGATAGCCTTTCCTCTCAAAGTAGGTGTGCACCTCTTGCATCAGGCGGATTGCAATACCGTGTCGGCGCATATCTGGTGCGACAAAGACATCCATAACCTCTCCGAATTCCTGGACCTTTCCTTCAATACAGAGCGTCGTGCGTTCACCCATTGCATGTCCAACAAGTCTTTCACCGAGAAAAGCCAAACGAATCCCCCCAGGCTCAAGGTCTCCATCGTCAAACTTACGTCGGTACCAATCCTTATTGGTATTCGGTCGAAACGCCAAGACAGCGTCATCATCCTCGGGCTGCCAATGTCTGTAAACGATTGTATCGCGCATAATACGTTCCTTTCGCGTAAGAGTGAATATAAACTATATCTGACAAAACAGATGCATTCCCTGAAGTAACCACACCATGCGGTCCTAACGGGTGTCGTTGGCGTATATCAAGTCGAATCAGTTTGTGGAAATTTCCCAGTAGGGCACCGGGCCAATGAAAGTGTAGTAGGATAAGACGAAATTTAAGCTAACACTTTGAGAAAGGGAAAACCAATTGTTAACTTTCAAAAACAGAATCAGAGGTGCGCGCACAGCAATTGTCGAAGTGGCTGGCACCCTGTTCAACAAGTTTCTAACAGAGATATTCAGATAAAATCGTCACGTCATTGCTTTCATTATCTCCCCTGAGAGGGTAATATACAAAAAAATTATACAGACTAAAAACTGTTTGTCAAACAAAATTCCAAATGGTGTTCGCAACCATACGTGCTTATTCCTCCAATTCCGTTGCGAGATATTTTGGATTCAATTGGATGTCCGATGGGTAGTCAATCTGCCACACTTTGACCCTTGCCTCCGTAAAGTTCTCGCTTGGATAAGCGGGAACAAACGCCTCGCTTAGTTCACCTTGCAGAAAAACTTCCGGTGGCTGTTTCTGCGTTAACATAAGATGTGTTACGCCGTGGGTTTTTAGGAATCCTAACGTCTCTCTCGCATCGATAGCATCGTGGACATGTTCGTCGTAGAGGCGGATCCAGTGTTGGATGTAATGATCTTGATCAATAATAGTTTTGACTCCAGCGAGGACGTTGAGTTGACTGCCGAAACTCCAATCCGCAGCGACAACAGCAGTATGCGGCAGTTCCATTTTCATCCACGTAAATGTCTTTGCGACCGGAGTGTCACCCGGATTGGCTGATCGCATTCCTGCTGCGGCAAACGTTGCGCGCTCCGCGTGTTCCCCGGCGGGTTTCCAGTACATGAGAATAGTAACGAAAACGACAGCAATGCTAACCCTCATAAAACGCAGCGGTAGCCATTCTTTGAAGTCTGCTCTGAGAAATTGGATGTTCTTGAGTTTCTGAGTTACAGACAACCCGACGCGGTGTATCAGTTCAGCGGTAAAAAACGTAATGGAAAGTCCGATAAAGAAGTCATAGCGTTTCGCATCCCGCGAAAGTGCTACCCACACCAGAAACCAGATTGCCATCGCAACATAAACGAGTTGATGTCTAGGTGATCCACGTTGTCGCCAGGCAATAAAGAGGAACATAAGAAGCATGCATCCAAGCGAGACGAAAAAGAGGACATCACACACTGTGGCACCTAAAAGTGTCTCAAGTCGGGCTTGAAAAAAGGTGGTGAGCATAAACAAAAATACAAACATCGCCACTACCGTGCCACTGTTCTTCCAGAGACGAATGCTGGTACTCATAACTCCCAGACTCCCTAAAAAAAAGAGGCTGCCGTATCGGAATACTCAATATTCGTAATCCGGTACTCTGAGTTCACCCACGGTTTGCATGAGTTGGTTTTGACTTAGAGGGACGGTGGTGGTTGCAAAGGTGTCAAATTGTATCCAAACGTATCCCAGGGCAAGGGTGAGGCTCGCGAGTGTCAATCCAAGGGAAAGGTTTGTGGTATGTGGTCGGAATTTGTCAGCAAGTGAAGACTGTGTCAGGAGAATGTGTCGGAGGGTGCGAAGCCCTAATAGGACGACCGGTGGCACTAACACAAATACAAAGAGATGTGTTGCGAAGCCTTCCCCGTTTCGATACGCAGGCGATGCAAAATAGAGTGTCGGCACAAAAGTACACACCCAGAGAAAATAAAATTCCAAATCTTCTTCCTTATCGGTGGTGAGGAATCTCCAGAGTTCTACACACAGGATAATACTAAGGAAAACGCCGAAGCCCTCCCAGCTGACACCACCAAGAAAGACAGTAAAGCCACTGGCGAGTGCCCACAAAAGTCGGCTACGCCGGTGTTGTGCCTGTAAGGAAGCGAGATAGGTTGTGACGGCGAAAATGCCGAGCATCAGACACCAACTGTCTCTGTCGCTGAATCCGGCAGCACTGCGTTCAACAATACCCGGGAGGGTCGCTAAAAGCACGCCAACGATGCTTGAAAAGAGCAATCCAAAGTTCCGATAAAGGAAGAAACAAAGTGCACCTAACCCTAACACAAAGCAAACGACAGGCACGAAAAGTGCTACCTGATAGAGTGAAACATTGCGAAAGATGCGGATTATTACTTTGTGTGTGTAAGCGATAGCATAAGAATAGGCATTTAGGCTCTGCCCAAGGTCTCTGCCAATAGGTAACCAGCGGTGCATATCACGTGCGGGGAGTTTTCCACGTTCAGAGACGATTTGTGCCTGCCAATAGTAGAGATACGGATCGCTTCCGGTAAATTGTCCAGACGGAATGTTAGAAACGCCCTGAACACGAATCCAACAGGCAACGAAGAGAATAGCCCCCAAGAATACCCACGGTATCAGTTTTTGTAGAAATTTCATTTTTTTACTTCTCGGATCGGAGCGCATCAATCGGTGAAAGCCGTGCCGCCCGCATTGCGGGGTAGACCCCGAAACTCACACCCATAAAAATCGAAAAGAGAACAGAAATCAGTATCCACGGAACGGAGAGGACGACGGGCCACTCAAGCACAATTGGCAGGATACGAACGGCGAGCCGTGCCATGCCATGCGTGGCGAACCACCCTCCCACAATGCCGAGAACGCCACCACAGAAACAGAGGCATATTGATTCGGTTAAGAATTGATAGAAGATATCAATCTGTCTCGCACCAACGGATTTTCGCAACCCTATTTCCCGCGTTTTTTCACCGACGGAAACGAGACATATATTCATAATGCCGACACCACTCACAAGAAGTGAAAAGCCAGCAATGCTCCCTAAAGCGATTTTTATCACCTTTTGGATATGCTCAAGTCGTTTCACGTCCCCTGTAGGGACCCAATGGCGGATAAAATCATCTCTGTTCCGGTGTCTTTTACGAATCACGGTGCGCGCCGCGGCGAGAATCGCAGACATATCCACATTCTTCTCTGTGAAAATTGTAATCCGTTCTACATAGTCATAGCCTGAAATCCGTTGTTGGTGCGTCGTCAATGGAACACAGACGACATCGTCAAGCGACCATGTAGAATTAAGACCTCTGCCCTTTACTGCCATCACGCCGATAACCCGTGCCCTCATAGAGGCGCGTCGCCAATCGTGATACTTGATCTTCACCTCTTTTCCAATCGGAAATGTCTCTCCAAACAATTCTGTAGCGACATTGTTACCCAAAACACAGACCTGTAGGGCTTGGGTGACATCACCTTCAGAGAGAAATCTACCGGCCTGGACCCGCCAGTGCATTCCGAGGGCATAGTCCGCTGTTACACCCTCCAGAATAGGTCGAGACTGTCCGCCCTCTTGGGTGGTTACGAGGACCCGGTATTGTTCATTTTTCGGCAAGACAAATCGGATATTGGGGACTTCGGCTTCAATTGCGAGTGCATCTTCATATTTGAGGCGTTCCTTTATTCTATGCCATCGTCCTCTACGGTAAACTCCGTAAAGCGTTCGCAATTGGACCTGGTCAATCCCGCCGAGTGTTTCAAGCCCATCAGCAATAATTCTTTTTCCACCATTGCCGATTGCTATCATGCAGAACACACTGGCGATTCCGATGAAGATACCAAGGATAGATAGGCCCGCGCGGAGTCGGTTTTGAGAAAGATGTGCAATACCTGCGGCGACAGCATCACGGAGACTCATCATCTTCACCTTGAGAGAGCATTTGGGAAATCGCTGATTTTTTGACGGTTAAGAAGTGTTTCAGCGTTTCATCTGTCTCATTTTGAAGTTTTTCTTTGATCTTCTCCAATACATGCCGATATTCACGTAAATCCGAATTATATCCAACTGGCGGGCCTATCATTCGTAGATCGCCGGGTTCATTCTCCAGTGAATGTGTTTCCTGCCAAGTCCCGCTATAGGTTTTGATACTGCCACTGTCAGTTTCTGGATTGCATCCGATGACGACACGCTCGCGATTGTCCACTGTCCCATGAACAGTGACAAGTCCACCACCACCGAGATCAGGATAGGCAACACCGAGAGAAGCACGCACGCCGCCATCAGGATTTAAAGCAGCTATGAAACCGTTTCCATGTTCATCAACGTGCATCTCTGCGCCACCGGCACCAAGTCGATTCGGAGAGCCTTGCCCCGTTGGTCTTACCGAAACAATACCCCCCTCGTCATCGGCACAGATGATACTTAAGACCTCATCCATTTTACCGAACACTTTGATGACACCACTTTCAGATTCCTCTGACGCACTAAGGGTCACAAGGACATTCCCTTCCTCGGAGACAATCCGTAACTCGTGGCACTCTATCTGGTTGAACACCACGGTGTCTGTATTTTGTACACGCGTAAGTTGTTGCTCTAATTCCGCAATCCGTTCTTCTAACGCCCTTATCTGATCCTGTATATTGTCTTGCATAGTATACTCCCTTTTCAAATAGATACGTTGAATGTTGAGTAGAACTGCTGTTCCGTATCAACATTCAACGTTATATTTGCGTACTTAACATCCCGCATAGCTGCACTGCTTTCCACTTGAACAATCATGAGAGCACTTTCTCGTATAGGTGCCGTTGGAGATCTTACAGTATTTCTGATTGCTGCCCGAAGGTTTCCTGCTGCATGTATATCCTGATGTCTCTGTTGCACCGCAACAACTACTGTCAGAGAGTACAGAGGCATCCGTCCTGTCACCACAGCAACTCTAGGCATCGGTTTCTACGACAAATCCATTAAATGCGCCAGCGAACACAAGCCCACCAGCGAAAAGTAGAATAACTAAGAGCCGTCCGAGAAGGTTCGGGGTCGAGAAAAAATTTCTAAGCATTTCTACAATCCTCCTTTATGTAAAGAGACGTAAAGCGGATTTCGACAAGGAAACCTCACCAGTAGAGAGATTTACGTAAGCACTGTTAAATATGTGTTGAAACCTCCAAACTGTCAACTTTTTTTAGTTCGCCCGCTTCCGCAACTTCAAAAGCGCGGTTTTCTCCACCTTAGCAACCCACTCATGCGACTTGCCAAATCGGGCACCCACCGCTCGGAGACTCATCTCAATACCATCATCAAGTCCATAACGACAACGTATCACTTCGCGCTCTTGTGCGGAAAGCTGAGAGAGGAGCTGTGCCACTGACACTCGAACCTCTACTTCGTCAAACCCTGGATCCATGCTGCCAACTATCTCACCAAGCGTCAGAGCATCTCCCGAAGTCTCCAACGGCGCATCAAGACTCTCAACCTCATATCCCGCACATTCACGCAAAAAGGACACTTCATTAGTCGTGCTGTCCATCACTGCTGCGAGAGCGGCATCGGTTGCACCTTCTCCCAATTGTCTGCACACGCGGCAAAACTTATTCACAGCACGCCGCAGCGGTTCTGGAAGATGCAGAAGTCTCTGATTCTTGTTGAGATAACAGTAAATTTCGCCCAAAATGAAAGGCCGAGCGAATGCGGCGAGTCTACCACACTCAGGCTTGTATCGATCAACGGCTTTGATAAGACCTATTACACCTTGATTGAAAAGGTCTTTTACATCAATACCGCAGTTATTAAAATTGAAAGCTACGGATTTGACGAGTGGCAGGTGGGACAGGATAAGTCGGTCGCTTGCTTCAGCCGACTCATTAATGGCGAGGATCCGTTCCTCTTCGGCGGAGAGCAGAATAACAGTAGAAATATAACGGGTGAGAACAGGATAAAGTTTATCAGGTTGAGAGTGTTCACAGTTCATTCTCATGACTCACTCCTTTCGGAGGGTAAAGGAGAAGTCATTTGAGAAATTTCACCTTTACCCATTCATAGCAATAAACATTACAGTCTTTTTCATCGTGTATTACATTCCATTAAATAAGGTTAACCTAAGTTGCTACTTAAAATGTTTCGTTTCTCAGAAAGAAACTCTCTTTCCATTATATATTAACTATAGATATGAAACTGAAAAAGTTAAGGCCTAATTTGCTTTTTTTAGAATTCGACATCTCTCCTTATTTCTCTTTGAGATTTCCGATCTTTGGATAAAGATGCCATTCTTCAAACGAAAGATTCACG
>JAAXHD010000102.1:16024-17064 GCA_012271015.1 Candidatus Poribacteria bacterium
AAGGTCAAGTCCGGCGTGACGAGATACGGATACTGTGCCAGTCCCCAACCGAAGACAATGAGTATAACCTGTATCGGGGCGAGGATACAGGCAAGGCGAAATTGACGTTTCCAAATTGCCCAGATCGCCCACAGCGCAACAGCCCCCGTCAAAATTTGAAAAGGTATTGACCAAGGGGCATTACTGAGTCCATATCGAATTGCGGGTGCCCCCTCAGCAGACAAGAGAAAACTCAGTCCTGCCATTACGCCGACACTCACTGCGGCGATGAGGGCGCGTCGCCGAAAATCTTCCTGCAATGCAGGGTCCTCGGCCTCAAGCGTGAGATACGCCGCCGCAAGCAAGGCACACAGCGTCAAAGTGAAAAAACCGATCGCAAATGGGAACGGCGCAAACCATGCCGAGATGAAATCGGTCTCTACCAGTCCACTTTCCACGTCAACGTGAATCGTACCGGACGCGACCGCGCCCAGCGTAATGCCTAACATTACAGGTGTGATGACACTCGCAACGGCAAATACTCGGCTCCAGCGGCGATGTATTGTATCCGACTGGACATCATAGGTGCGAAATACAAACGCCGTGCCGCGAAACACAATACCGATGAGCATTAACGTCAGTGGAATATGCAAAGCCGTGCTAATCGCTGCGAAGGCGACAGGAAACGCTACGAAAAGCAGAACGACAATCACAATCAACCAAACATGGTTCGCTTCCCAGATAGGTCCGATAGCCTGTGCGATAAGTGAGCGTTGCGCTTTCGCACGCGGACGCGTCGCGAATAGATCCCAAATGCCGCCGCCAAAATCCGCGCCACCTGTCAGCATATAGATAATCAGGGAGATAAGTATCACGCATGCGATACAAAATTCAAGACTCAGTATTAGGATTCTCTCTACGTGTCGGTGAGTGCTCTGCAGTCGGTTTGCCGCAATAACTGATTGAAATGCAAGCAGCAGGGCAACATCGGAGCCCTGTGGAACCTACATGAGAAATGTCAATTAACCAACAATTGTGTTTATAGTAAAATCCGTAATTAC
>JAAXHD010000269.1 GCA_012271015.1 Candidatus Poribacteria bacterium
GTCTGGCAGGCCAGGAGGGTCTCGAACCCCCAACCTTCGGTTTTGGAGACCGATGCTCTACCAATTGAGCTACTGGCCTGAATCTCCCAACTCGAGCCTGAACCGCACTACTCGGCGATGTCGGTGACGGTGCCGGCGCCGACGGTGCGGCCGCCCTCGCGAATCGCGAAGCGAACGCCCTTCTCCATCGCGATCGGAGCGATCAGCTCCACGTCCAGCGCCACGTTGTCGCCCGGCATCACCATCTCCGTGCCGGCCGGCAGGTTCGCCACACCCGTCACGTCCGTCGTGCGGAAGTAGAACTGAGGACGGTAACCGTCGAAAAACGGCGTGTGACGACCGCCCTCGTCCTTCGTCAACACGTACACCTCGCCCTTGAACTTCGTGTGGGGAGTGATCGACTTCGGCACCGCGAGCACCTGGCCACGCTCCACCTCGTTCTTCTTCGTGCCGCGAAGCAACACGCCGATGTTGTCCCCCGCCTCGCCCGAGTCCAGCAGCTTACGGAACATCTCCACGCCCGTCACCACCGTCGACTTCGTCTCGCGAATGCCCACGATCTCCACCGTGTCGCCAACCGTCACACGACCGCGCTCCACACGGCCGGTCACCACCGTGCCACGACCCGAAATCGTGAAGATGTCCTCGATCGGCATCAGAAAGTCCTGGTCCACCGCCCGCTCAGGAGTCGGTATGTACGAGTCCACAGCCTCCAGAAGCTCCACCACCTTCGAACCCCACTCGCTGTCCGGATCGCCGCTCTCCAGCGCCTCCAGAGCCGAACCGCGAATGATCGGAATCTCGTCGCCGGGAAACTCGAACGACGACAACAGGTCCTGAAGCTCCAGCTCCACCAGGTCCAGAAGCTCCTCGTCGTCCACCATGTCGCACTTGTTCATGAACACCACGATGTACGGCACACCCACCTGACGAGCAAGCAGCACGTGCTCCCGCGTCTGCGGCATCGGACCGTCGGCAGCCGACACCACCAGGATCGCACCGTCCATCTGGGCGGCGCCCGTGATCATGTTCTTCACGTAGTCCGCGTGACCCGGACAGTCCACGTGAGCGTAGTGACGGTTCGCCGTCTCGTACTCCACGTGGGCCGTCGCGATCGTGATCCCACGCTCGCGCTCCTCCGGTGCCTTGTCGATCTCGTCGAACGGCACGAACTCCGCACCGCCGGCCTTCGCCAGGATGTTCGTGATCGCTGCCGTCAGCGTCGTCTTGCCGTGATCCACGTGACCGATCGTCCCCACGTTCACGTGCGGCTTCGTACGCTCGAACTTCTCCTTCGCCAT
>JAAXHD010000145.1 GCA_012271015.1 Candidatus Poribacteria bacterium
AAATTAGGTGCATTATGGGAAATGTGTAAGTGGCGTTTTACGAGGTTGCGCAGGAAAATGGGTAAAAATTCGTCCCCTACAACAGACCCACAACTTACTTTCCCTCTATTTGTCAAGTCAAATTGAGTAGCTCTTATGTTAGCCTGCGTCGCACATGTCATCTAACCCCGGTTAGTAACGTCTGCGTCTCCTATCCTTGTTCCGGGCCGTCAAAAGACTCAACGAATTCCCCCGGAAAGCGTCACAAATTTCCTTTCATCTTGATTGGTAAATCAACAGTGGCATTTTTAACAGGCCAATCACGGCGTGTACTCAAATCCTGGTACACAGGTGGGGGCCCAGAACAAGAATTCCGGCGCTGTTTCGCAGACGAAGTTAACCTCGCCCCGTTTGTTCAAATTTTGGATAGTGCTATCCACCGGATAAATCACTATCCAATTGATAGATATTAGGGAAACCGATTGTGTTATCCATTGGATAGAGATTTATCCATCGGATAGCCCTATCCACCTTTTGAACAACTGGGGCCAGATGTTTAGTTCCGTCTATGGCACAGGTTACCTTTGTGCCCAAGCAGAAGGTAAATGTAACGCAATGCACAGCAGTTTAGGATCGTCATACGTTTCTGGGAAACAGCCCACCTACCCCTCCCCTAAGCCAACATTAACACTTACCTCTCACTTAGGGCAAAATGTTGACTTTGGGGAGGGGTAGGTGGGAAGTTCCTTGATGTTGCGGACGGGTGCGATTATCATTATACGTTTCTAGGAAACTGCCCACCTACCCCTCCCCTAAGCCAAGATTTTGCCCCAAGTGAGAAGTAAGTGGTAATGTTGGCTTAGGGGAGGGGTAGGTGGGCAGGTTCCCAAAAACGCAGAATGATCCAAACAAAAGAGAACCAACAAATAGTCTCCGCAACAATAAGAAACACCCCAATTCACGGTAAGCGTTCTGACTGGGAGGTGGCCTGCTCTAATCTCAAAACAAAACAGGCAAAACAGCTGTGCACATGCGTGAGGTT
>JAAXHD010000427.1 GCA_012271015.1 Candidatus Poribacteria bacterium
GTTTAATTATCAAACTCACGTTATATACAGGATAACGACCCAGAAGGCATACGCATGGACCATCAAAGATATATACGGTGGATCGCGCGTATCGGGCTCGGCGACCAATACCCGGGTGCCAATTGGCTTTCCCACTATTGGTATGATCGGAATCTCAAAATCTTCGTCAATCTGACGCGAATCACCGAATCTGCTGATGACCGGATCATGTTGATTATTGGTGCGGGGCATGTCTATCTGATTCAGCAGTTCCTTGAGGAGTCAGGGGATTACATCATCGAAAGTCCACTCAGATACTTGGATGCGGACGCTGCTGACAAACCTGTATCCGAAGAAACAGAATAAAAATAATGCCCCCTTTTGGTCTCTAAATCGCGTCCTTAACAACAGAACTTGCGTAAATTAAGCCGAGACCCTGTCTTTGGACAACATAGAAGTTCCCTCTCTGGGATCGGTGCGGTTACAAATCGTGAAGAAATGAAGAAACGCCCTATCAAAAACCCCAAGCAAAACCCTACCTGTGAAGTGCGTAAGTCCTATAAAATAAGACAATCTTTTCGCGATTAAAGTGTATCCATAATACTCGAGAAGAAAGAACACTTTTTTACGAATATACAACAACTAAAAGATCTAATCGGGAATCAGTAAAAACAGATTTCACTGTGATTTGGAGGATGAAATGCGTATAGTCGAAGCAGTATCCGTCGGAATTTCTGCGATGCGTAGCAACAAAATGCGTTCATTGCTGACGATGCTCGGCATTATCATCGGTGTCGCTTCAGTATTAGCGATGATAGCGATTGGTGATGGTGCCAAGGAGATTGTCCGGCAAGACGCACAGAAGTTAGGTGGTGCAAATCAGTTCTTTGTGTTCCGGAGTTCGTACAAGCGTGTAAACAATCGCTGGGTCCGTATCCGAAGTAATGAATATCTGAAATATGAAGACGTTTTAGCAATCGAGGCGGAATGTCCAACTGTGAGTGCAGCCACACCCCAAATCTGGAACTGGGGCGGCGTGCTCATCCAAGCTTCAGGCGGCTCTGAAGTTCGGGCAGGCTGGAACGGCGTAGATGCCACCTATAACACCGCAATGGATTGGGACGTTAAAGACGGACGTTTTATTAGCGGTGAAGACGTTAAAAACGCCTCGAAAGTTTGTGTGCTTGGAGGTGAGGTCGCGACCGCCTTGTTCGGTGATAAGTCTCCATTAGGACAAGAAATTAAAATCGCACGCGGCAGCGGCTATTACAACCGATGGGGACAAAAAGAGGGTAGACGCTACACGGAACGCTTTACGGTCGTTGGAACATTCGTGCCACGCGGCACAAGCCTTCGGTTCGGTGTCAGTTTTGACAACCTTGTCTTTATTCCTGTATCTACTATCCAAGAACGCTTCACCGGCAATGACCAGATTCCGAACATTACCGTCTATGCACACACCGTCAAGGAGGTTCCTAAGGCAGTTGAAGAAGTTAAAACCGTCATCCGAAAACGGCATAGAAATCAAGACGATTTCATCGAGATCTTTGAGATGCACGCCGGTATGGCGCAATTGGATAAAATCAGTAAAATCATAAAAATCACCTTAGGGAGTATCGCCGGATTCTCGCTCCTTGTCGGCGGTATCGGGATTATGAACATGATGTTAGTCGCTGTCACCGAACGCACCCGTGAAATTGGGCTTCGGAAGGCACTCGGTGCAAAATCTCTGGATATCCTGCTTCAGTTCCTCATAGAGTCAGTGATTATGTGCGGTGTCGGTGGTGCAATCGGCGTTGGGTTGGGCATTCTCGCGGGCGAAGGCATGGCACTGCTCGCCGTCAACATCGTCAAAATTGTTCCCGAATGGCCCTCCGTTATCTCCTTGGAGTGGATACTGATTTCGGTATCAGTCTCAGCGATAATCGGCATTTCTTTTGGCTTGTATCCCGCCATAAAGGCATCCTCGCTTACCCCGATTGAAGCCCTTCGCAAAGATTAGAATTTGGAACAACAAAAATATTTATGGTAAAGCCTCTAATTATACATTACGGTTGGCGAGGTTAGGAAACCTCGCCAGCGAAAATGGTGCACCTGAAGAAGAAAGTTGAGCAGGAACGCACCAAACAACACGAAATTATTTTCTTGAGTAAATCACGGAATTTGGTTAAGATATGTGTAGTTAGAAAATGAGGCAATTGTTAATTTTCCTTTCAAACGGCGATACGTTTCTGAAAGGACACCCTCATTTTTCTTTTGTGGCAGAATTATGCACCCTTTTTTTCTTCATTCGCGTCCCTTTGGATCCTATCTTTCTTAAACCGATTGGTGAAGAAGGACATGCCTATCTCGTCATGCCGAAGAAACTTTAGCAAAGAGAAACAATGTTCCTGACCCTGATACGCCAAGAGTTCTTGATTCATCTGATGAGTGCGCGTTTTTTTGCTGCGGTCGTCATCACACTCTTGCTTGTCGTTGCCAATACGTTCGTCTTGATCGGTGTGCACGAGGAACGTCTCGCCGATTATAGCCAGAGGGAGGCGGTGAATCAAGAGAGCATCGCCACGACACCTACCTATTCGTATTTAAAGTTGAAGGTTCAACGTCCGCCCAATCCGTTGAGTCTCTTTAATGCTGGCTTAGAGACACGTTTCGGTAGTGATATAGACATAGCATTTGACAGCGTGCCTTCCCTCTCAAATCCCATAATTGATGTTAGACCGGAAGAAGAACAGTGGGCATTTGGCAGCGAGCCATCCGTCTCAAGCCCCGGCGCACCCCTCGGTTTAAATAATCCATATCTGCGTCTGTTTTCACAGATAGATCTCGTCTTTATCTTTCAAGTTGTGTTGAGTCTACTGTCCCTACTTTTCGCTTATGATGCGATTGCGGGTGATTGGGAAACCGGTACCTTACGTTTGGTGCTCTCGCACCCCGTTGGACGCGGGAGTGTCCTGCTTGCCAAATATATTGCGGCGATGGTTTGCCTGCTACTCCCGGTACTGATGAGCCTGCTGCTCGCACTGATTCAGTGTTCGTTCGCGCCTTCCCTACAATTCAACACAGATGATTTTCTGAGAGTTGGGGGGATTGTTTTAACAACAGTCGTCTACCTGTCGGTTTTTTACCTCATCGGTTTGCTCATTTCCACGACAACTCGCCGAGCTGCTACATCCCTGATGCTCTGTCTGTTCTTGTGGGTGGTTTTGGTACTCGTCTATCCGAACTGGAGCCGATTTGCCTTGAATCCGGGGGGCGACATGCGTGGTGAAAAAAGATCTGCTGACCAGCAAATAGCACAGATTCGAGAGGAGGCAGATCGAGATCGGGATCGGTTCTTAGCTAATACCCCGCTTAAGGGAGACCCTCCACTATTTTTTGATACATTTGCAGGTGTCGATTTCTTTAGAAGGGGACAATGGTATCTCGGGAATTTGCCTCGAATGAACGTCGAATTGAGAGATACCGAAGACCCTCTGGTAACGCACTTGCGCCGTTATTATGAATTCGCAACGACACTGCAAATCCGGAGTGCTGAAAAGGTCGGCTTTGTCGTCCAGCAACTAGTGGTGCAGACCTCCCTCCGGCAAGCACGATGGGATGAACGACTCATGAAACTCAGTCCTGCAAGTCTCTACACGTTTGTAACCGCCGCGTGGGCAGGTACCGATTTAGATAGTATGGTGGATTATATCCGAGCCGCGGGAGCGTACCGACTTACTCTCGTTGATGCCTTTCATGAGAGAGAGGCATTTGCGAGCCTGCGATGGTTCTCCACGAATCAAGGGGATATAGACTGGTCAATCTTGCCCCACTTTCACTATGAGCGTGCAGATGTCGGCATTAACGCGCAGCGCGCCCTGCCTGAGCTGTTTTTGCTGTTATGCACCAATATCGTCCTATTCATGGCAACATTTTTGATTTTTATTAAAGTTGAAGTATAGAATGGCGGTCAGCGGTCAGGTCGCTGCACTTTCAGCGATCGGTTAAGAAACACATGTGATGGTTGCTCATGTGCTTACTACCACAAACTGCTGATTACCGACTGCACTTACTAATATGGTACAACCGCTCTTTGCTGAAGGCTGATTGCTGATAGCCGACAGCCATAAAAAAATGATTTGGCATATTGTTACACGTGAACTTTTAGACCATCTCACGAGTCTACGCTTTGGCTTAACCACGTTCATCCTCGTGGCATTGATGGTAACCAACGCTGTTGGGCATCTTCGGACACATCCACAGCGGATTCGGAAGTATTCCGAGAAGGTTAACGCCTCTCAGACTGAGTTGAAATCCCGAACGGAGTTGTATGCGCTGCTGCAAAAGGGACCCGGTAAACTTTACAAACGTCCCTCATCCCTCGCCTTCATTGCCGATGGAGGCAATGCGCTTCTACCAGACGAAAGCGTGAGCGGGGGTTTCTGGAGGCTGTACGGGCTTGCCTATATTTGGTCGATGGGCGTTCCACGTCTGAATATAGAGGCAATCAGCAATCTTCGCCCTAACACCACGGTGATCGATTGGGTTTTTATCACCACGTATCTGCTCTCTTTTGTTCCGCTCCTCTTTACCTTTGACGCGCTTTCGGGGGAACGGGAACGCGGAACGCTGCGGCTGTGTCTTGCAAATTCCATTTCGCGCACTGCCCTGTTAGTAGGTAAATTCCTCGGTTCTCTCATCACAGTCCTCATCGCCTTCTATTGTGCCGTGTTGTTCAATCTCGCCATCATTTCTACCGGGAGTTGGACGCAGCTCGGCGGTGCGGACTGGGGACGTGTGGGACTCATCCTTCTGATTGCTTCTTGCTACGCTGGTATCTTCGTTGCAATTGGGCTTATCGTCTCCGCTGTGACCCGAGAAAGCCGGTTAAGTCTCGTTATCCTGTTGCTCATCTGGGTGACCGTCGTGGTGTTTACGCCATCAACCCTCGGCACCCTCTCAACGGAATGGATGCCCCCCGTTCAAACGCATCACCAATTTCAGATGACAAGAGGGACTGCCTTCGACCAAATTAGAAGCGATTTCCTAAATAAAAGGGAAAATTTAAAAGAACGCCGTCAATCAGCAGAAACCTCGCAGGAAGAGGTCGCGGGAATAGACCCTTCGGAATTGGAGATCCAGCAGGAGTTCGTCAACAGAGATATGGAGATGCGTGAGCGGATTAGCCGCCAGCATTTCGCGGCGCAAAGTGCTCAAGTCCTACACGCGAGAAGGATAACCCGGTGTTCCCCTGCAGCGGTTGTCCAATACGCCCTTGAATCTATGGCAGGCACCGGCTTTAATCGCCATTTACAATTCTTAAACCAGTGTCGTCTTCATATCCAACACTTCCGAAACTTCATCGTTGAAATGGATCGGGAGGATCCAGAAAGTCTTCACTTCATTGGTGTCCGAAAAGGCATGTCGGAAAAGCCTGTCTCACCAGAGGCTATTCCGATATTTGAGGATAAGTTAACCTTTCAAGATACACTCAACCCGGCAATAATGGATATACTGTTGCTGGTTTTATTGCTCAGTGTGTTTCTTTCAGGAGCGTTCCTCGTTTTCCTACGTTCGGAGGTATAGGGCACCGTGAGAAACACAGTGAAAAATTAGGTGATTTACTTTTTTTAAACCGCCTCCCGAAAAAGTTCACTCTTTAGGTTAAAATCCAATTGGAAACTGTTTATGCGATACGATCTATCAACGCACACCACTCTAACGGATGAAGAACTCATTGGGCTTGCACAAGTCGGTGATGAGTTGGCATTTGCGGAACTGATGTCGCGTTATAGTCGACGCATCTGGAAAGTGATTATCGCAAATTCGAGACAACCCCGCGATGCCGAAGAAATTCTCATGGATGTCTGGAGAACCGTCTGGGAAAATATCAGCGGACTGAGAAGTGTTGAGAGTTTTGGCGGATGGGTGCATCGTATTGCTTACAACGCTTGCAAGCGGTACTACGCTACTGCCAGTCGTTCAGGGAATAACATTCCTTATAGTGATGCGGATCTGACGGATCGTATCGACCAAGATGCAGTCGCACGTTTCAGGGAAACGGAACGCTACGACGATGTCAGGGAAGCCGTACATCACCTCCCGGATAAAGTGCGCCGCGTTGCGGTCCTATACTATCTGGAATTGTGGAACGTCAAGGAGATCCACACTGAACTCGGATTGGCGATGGGCACAATCAAGACCAAATTAAGACAGACGCGTGAACTCTTGCGCAAGGAGTTCGGTGTCGAACCTGAAAGAGGGAGAACTATGTCATCCAAACGAGAAGAATCCAAACGCATCCAAACCAGAATCAAGGTGATCGGTGTCGGTGGCGCGGGCGGCAACGCCGTTAAACGAATGATTGAAGACGGTTTGACGGACATTGAATTTTATGCCGTGAATACAGACCAGCAAGCACTTGATAAACACCCTGCGGCAACACCGGTACAGATCGGTGCTAACACCACCCAAGGGCTTGGTTGTGGCGCGAACCCAGAGATAGGTAAAAGAGCCGCTGAAGAGGACAAAGAAACGCTCAACGCCATCGTTGCGGACGCCGATATTGTCTTTATTATAGCCGGTATGGGCGGCGGAACAGGAGCGGGTGCTTCGCCGCTGATCGCATCTCTCGCGCAAGCACAGGGTGCCTTGGCTGTAGGTGTTGTGACCTGTCCATTCAATTTTGAAGGTCAACGTCGCGCCGAACAAGCGAAACGTTCGCTACAGAAAATTCAAGAAAATGCTGATTCTGTCGTTGTCGTGTCAAACCAACAGTTGCTCGATTCGATAGAGCAGAAGCAGAAACTGTCAATGACAATACGCGAGGCGTTTCATCTAAGTGATGAGACGCTGCACCGAAGTGTTGAAAGAAGCATCTCGGAATTTCATGCCAGTACCCTGTCCCAAGCTACTTAACGTTCTCAGGTAGTGCCAGAGAAACACTTTTTCACCCCTTTTTAAACGTGAATTTAACCTAATACCATTTCTAAGAGGTTATAAAGGAAAGGTAAAATAATGCACACCGAAATGTTAAGAAATATAGAGGACATTCTGTCGATAGAACTGCTCACGCTATTCGATCCAATTGCTGTTTCACCGGATGGGACACAACTTGCTGTTGCTGTTCAAAGTTATTCCAGAAAACGCGTAGGAGCGGAAAATGATACATATCTTCCAACCGGCTTAGCTGGCTTGCAAGAAGGCAGTGAAATTTGGATTATCAATGTTCAGAGTGGTGGATCGCGAAATCTTACTCCAAATTGGGGGACGAGTTATAGGCCAGCATGGTCTCCGGATGGAAAAAGATTAGCTTTTTATTCCGATAAGCATAAAACCGCCCAATTGTGGATATGGGAGGTCGGCGAAGATGAACCGTGGCTCGCGAGTGATGTCAGGATTCAGCCGTTTTTGTCGATGGCACAGCCACCGCTCTGGACCGTTGATGGAACACGTATTATCGTTAGGTTGCATTCAGCAGCGGAGACAAATGAAGAGGCATCTCCAGACAAGGAAAAGGCATCGGTAACAATCTTTGCCAGTCCTATTGTTGGACAATCGGAACATGAATTCCGACCGCGGCGGACTTCGTGGTTTGATGCGCGATATCGCGCAGACCTTGGGATGATAAGGGTTGATACAGGGGAAGTCGAAACGTTAGCGCAGGGACTCTATCCATCTGGTATCCGTGTTGCCCCTGATGGAGCAACCGCGGCGTTTACGAGTTTTCAAGGGTTAGAAAGTAATGCTCAACTCCTTTACGAACTCTATCTTTCGCCGCTAAATGGAGGACCTCCGAAATTACTTGCTGACTCGCTGAAATCTGGATGGGGACGTTTGTTTATTTGGTCGCCAGATGGTCACTACGTTGTGTTTCCGACAGAGAATAAGGTTGCCAAAGATGAACTTTTGCTCATTTCGACAGTTGACGGTAGCCGATTGAATCTCACCCAAGACACCGATATTGAACTGACAAATAATTCGCATCCGCCTTTGTGGAGTTCAGATAGTAAACACCTGTTTTGTGTCGCCCGCGGCGATCTCTGGCAAATTACCATTGCTGATCGGACTATTGAAAAACTGACAGACGGATTTGATGGGCGTGTTGTTCGGATTGTTCGGCAAGTGGAAGCGGGCACTGTTTGGTCGCCAGACTGCGCCGAGTCAATATACATTTATACGGTCCATTCAAACAGCGAACAGCACGGCTTTCATCGCGTCAACCTGCAAACGCGCGAGATTACACGGTTGGTTCAGGAAAAACGTAATTATAATCCTATGGGTAGAAACATGGATGTTGCACCCCAAACGGGAGATATTTTCTACAGCATTGAGGACGTAAATCACGCGCCCGATGTGTGGGTAGCGGATGCCGACTTTCAAAATCCACGGCAACTCACTCGACTGAACCCAAACATTGAAACAGAACCCCTGGGGACTTCTCAACTCGTCACTTGGCAGACACCTTCTGGAAAAGACCTCAGAGGTGCCTTGCTGCTCCCACCAGACTATGTAGAAGGCAAACACTACCCATTAATTACGCAGGTCTACGGTGGTTCTTTTCTCTCATATCAATTTAACGATTTCGGTACGGATCGCTATGGGGGCAATTTTCTGCTGACAAACCAAGACTACGTCGTCTTTCTTCCCGATACCCCTATGGAAACGAATGCGCCGATCCAAGAGTTAGCGGAGATGGTGCTCTCAGGTATAGATACGCTGATTGATATGGGAATTGCCGATCCCAGCCGTTTAGGAATAATGGGGCATAGTTACGGAGGTTACTGCGTCAACGCTCTGATTACACAAACATCAAGGTTTAGTGCGGCTGTCAGTAGTGCCCCGCTCGCGAATCTAATCAGTTTCTATGGGCATTTGACGGAAGAGGGAGATAGTCAGTGGATTCACTGGGCGGAAAAAGAACAAGGCAAAATGGGTGGATCGCTTTGGGAATTCCGGGACCGGTATATTGAAAACTCCCCTATCTTTTTTCTTGACAAGGTGGAGACGCCGCTGTTGTTAGTTGTTGGTGCCTTAGACGGTGTTCCGGCTGTCCCGCAGGCGGGAGAAATGTTCTCCGGTTTGCGTAGACTTGGGAAAAAAGCCGTTTTGGCACGATATGAGGGTGAAGGACATTCACAAGTCACAAATTGGCGTTATCCCAATGTGGCTGATTATTGGCAACGGGTGCTTTCTTGGTTTGATGAACATTTGTCGGAATCGTCGGAAGAGGACCAAGGACAGTAAGTATAACCAGCAGTGAATTTGATCATTTTCTCAAGGAGACATTCCATCTCAGCAATGAAATGCTACTCTCCAGTGTTGAAAGCATCTCGGAAGTTCATGCTGCAAATTAGATGTTAGTTTGAATATATAGTTAGCGTAGAGATTTAACGTAAAAACGTTTTGATGAGGGTTAAGAATCAAGTGCTTAACCCTCATCAAATTGTAAAGCCAGTTCCTAAACATATTCTGAATCGGAGGAAGTTAATTAATGAAAATGCCGGAGTTGACAACGGCAAAGACTCTCAAAGCTCACAAGTGTGCCACAAACGAACGGGTAAAACAGAAAAATTACACAATAGTATTGCTCATCGCACTATCGTTTACCTTAATCACAAGTTTACAAACTTCGGCAGTTGAAAACGCTCAGACCGTCCGGAAAGAACTCCTCGCCGTCAAAACAGATCAGCCTCCCACTATTGACGGTATTCTCGACGATGTTTGTTGGCAAGACGCGCCGCAAGCCATCGGTTTCACCGACGAACGCACCGAAAAACCCGCAAAGAATCAATCCATCGGTCGTCTCGTTTATACGGGCACAGCCATTTACGTTGGACTTCACCTTTATGATGATATGCCTGACAAAATTGTGGCGCGCCAAACCAAAGACCAGGCGCGAATCCGCGGAGAGGACTGGGTCTCCTTCAGTCTTGACCCCTTTCATACGCACCAGTTTTCGGACAGAAATTTCTTCATTGTAAATCCGCTCGGCACAAAATACGCGCATCTCGCGACGGGACGCGCCGAGAAAAGTGAGTGGATTGGGCTATGGAAAACCGCAGCGCGGATTGTAGAAGATGGATGGATTGTAGAAATGGAAATCCCGTGGCAGATGCTGGATTACCCCGACACAACCAAACCAATTCGGATGGGTATCAACCTTGATAGAGAACAGCAACGGACTGGAGAGCGTTCGTGGTGGTGTAATTTAGGAGTGAATGAGTTTCGAGAGAACGATGGACATTGGATTGATGTACTACCCCCGCCTCGGAAGCGTGAACTGAAACTGTTACCCTATCTGATAGGCGGTATCGGTGAAACAGGAACCGAAGAAAGAGAATATACTGCCCGCGCAGGTGCGGATATCCGCTATGAGGTTACCCCATAACTCCGCCTCATCGGCACAGCAAACCCTGATTTTGACAATATTGAACAGGCTGTAGAAGGTATCGACTTTTCCTACGGTGAACGTTACGTACCCGATCGCCGTCCGTTCTTTTCGGAAGGTGGTAATGTTTATCGCCTCGGTCGCCTGTTCCATTCGCGGCGGATAATGGATATGGATGGTGGGCTTAAACTTTTTGGGAAAATCGGGAAAAATACATCGGTAGGCACCTTAGGCACTTATCACCGGAACAACCAGAACGTTATTCTTCAAGCCTCACAATCGCTCACGGTAACATCCAATATCAGCGCGGCACTCCTTTCGCATCATCACCGTGACACTGGGGCTAATAATGTTGGTTATCTTTCTGGAGATGTACGCCACGGTAAATTTTCAGTGGGTTCTAACCTCACCCAAACTTGGGCAGACGAATCGGATGGGAGGAATGGGTTCATCAGTTTAGGTTACAACGGATCGCTCTTCCAACCCTACCTGTCCGCGTTTTTTGTAGATCCGGATTTCGTCAATAGACTCGGGTACCGTCCGTTTACCGGCTACCGCGGTATAGGTTTGGGTAGTTTTATCCGAAACGAATGGCGCGAAGGACTCTTTCGCAGAGCATCCGCTTCTATCCAAAGCCAGATCTCTAATACTTACGAAGGTAAAGTCTTCCGGCGTGACTTCTATGTATCTTCTCTTGTTCTAATGCATAGTGACTACGCACTTGCGGCTGGCTGGAGGGGTGGGCAATTTGAAGAATTCAACGATAGTGTTTTCAGCGTTGGATTACGTGCGCGTGCTTCTGACAGGTTCAATAATGTTGGTGTTACCTACAATTGGGGTGAACAGGCGAGTGAACGAATTCATCGCATCAGCGGAAGTCTGAATCTCCACGCCTACGGTTTCACTGCAGGACTCTCCTCACAAATCCAGTGGCACTTTGAAACACGTTATCAACAGATATTCACCCTCACTTATGACTTCAGTCCCGCCTTAAGCCTCGGGAGTCGTTTAATCTGGCAAGTAGAGGGCGTTAATATTTATTTTGCCTTGCGCCGCTCTGGCTATGCCGGCACCGACTTTTTCATCATCCTCGGCGACCCGAATGCTTCGGAATTCAAACAGCGTTTCGTTGCGAAGGTAATCCGCGCATTTTAGACCTCAAAATCCAACTTTTTCATTTTTCCCCATAATGCACGTTTTCTGATTGAGTTTTCGTCTTTAATAATAGAGAGCGTGAACAACAAACGAACCCTCTGTACGTTTGTATATTCTGAAGATTTTAAATAAATAGGACTTACGCAAAATCACAGAATTACGCCTATGCCTACGCGGTAGGTGCGGTTCGAAACCGCACTCTACCAGGGGAAGTACGTAAGTCCTAACTAAAATACAAGAAAGGGGCTGCTCCGTGATAGCCCTTTTGGACTATTTTCGGATTATGCACCCTTTCTGTCTCAAAATCGTATCTTTGATTATAAAAGGGTAAAGTCATGATGAAAAAATGCAACTGTTTTGGAACTCGTTTGTAGTAACGACAACTGACAAATGTTTTACTATCTTTTTTGCCTGAACGAACTCTATATAGGCAGAAGGAGGAGAAAAGCAAAGACTGAGAGGTTCGGAGAAGGCATCTTCTATCTCTCGATTCCTTCAAATTGAGTTCATTTGGTTTCAACACCTTTTTTGAAAATAATGCAACCTTTTGACATCTAAGATGCGTCACCTAAATCAACGGATATAAAATTTTAGCAAAATTGCCACTTGCAAACTTAAATGCAAGTCTTAGTCTAATAAGGAGAAAAAAATGCGCTTCCTAATGATTAATCTGCTCCTTGTCTGTTTGTTACTCTTCGGCATTGGTTACCTCGCTTTCGGTTGTGATGAGACTGTCGTGCCTACTGAACAGCGCGATCCTCATACAGAGGAGACCTTGGGGCGTCTTTTGGAACATTCCATAAACTCCTCAAAACGGACGCAGACTTGGATTTGAGTTAAAAAGACGGTTTTTTGATAGAGTTTGGGTTAAGTCAATTCATCCTTAAATTGAAGGTTTGAGTCGTATTAAAAAACAATTAACAGTGACAAAATTCAAAAATAAAAAAAGGAGAAAAAAATGACAACGCAAATTCGCCAGCAAAATGGTATCTCGATTTTGAAACCCACTGGAAAGGTGGGCGGACGTTCTGTATCAGACTTACGGAAAGTTATTTTGCCACAAATAGAGGCTTCTGATACCCCACGGATCCTCATCAATTTCGAGCAGGTCAATCGGATCGATAGTTCAGGTCTTGGCACCTTGATGGAGGCATACGCTGCTGCGTCACGAAAACAGGGACGCGTAGGTGTCATCAATGTCGGGAAACATATCAGAAATCTCATTGTTTTGAGTCGTGTAGTTAATCTGTTTGAACATTTCGACAGTGAGGACGCGGCTGTTGCGGGATTGTCGGCTTAGCTTTTGAAGTCCAGTAGAATATCCACAGGGAACTGGTTTTTTACCGGTTCCCTTTTTTATTGCCTGACACTCACAAAACAAATTCTAAAAAATTCAGGCTTTCATTTTTTTTTCCCAGAATGCAAGTTTTCTACCTAAAATTTCGTCTTTAATGTAAAGAGGGTGTAAACTCTACCATATTGCTTAATTGCACAAAATTTGGCGTTTGATTAAACTCTTTGGCGAAGTCATACAGGACCCGATCTATTTATTCGGAGGAAATTTCGTGGAAAAAGAAGACGATGTTCAACTGATTCGCAAAATTTTATCGGGTGACGACGCAGCGTTTGGCATTTTGGTCGAAAGGTACCAAAAGAGCGTTCATACCCTTGTATGGGGGAAGATCCAAGATTTTCACTATGCGGAAGAGATTATGCAAGACACCTTCCTTAGGGCATACAAAAAACTTCCGACGCTCAAGAATCCCGATCAATTTGCGGGGTGGCTTCATGTTATTGCAAATCGGCTTTGCATTGATTGGATGCGAAGCCAAAAGTCTGTGATGCAATCCTTGGAGGATACACCTATTGAAGAAGTCGAGAAATCTTCTTATGTACATCATATCTCGGAACAACGGATGACAGAGAGAACCGAACATTACCGTGAACTTGTGAAAAGACTTTTGGAAAAACTGCCGGAGAGTGAACGTACAGTTGTAACACTCTTTTACCTCGACGAAATGTCAACCAAAGAGATCGGCAAATTCATAGGCGTGTCGGTGAATACAATTGCGAGTCGACTCCACCGGGCGCGAAAGCGTCTGCAAACAGATCCAGAATTCTTTGGTCATTTAGAATTATCAGATAATCTGAAGGAGAACATCATGAAACAATTGGAAGAAATTCGTAGCAAGTTCAATTCATTCATGGAAAATGTGAAATCTGATCCTGCATCAAGAGCGGATATTCTTACAGAAGCCTGCAATGAAATTGAAGATGCGCTTAAGGGTAAAATCACACCTGAGTTGGTACATCTTGCAGTTGATGAGATGTACCCGCGTATGGGTAGTCTCGGCATGGAAAAACGGGTACCTCTACTCCGTAAGTATATGGATGACGCGCCGGATGATACAGAACGTTACTGGTCGCACAAGTCGTTAGTGCATAGCCTTGGATTTCTTAGGAGAAACCGAGAAGCTATTGAGGAACAGACGCGCCTTTACCGTTGGGCATGCAAGCACTCAGAAAAATATGTGTTGCGGATTATTTCCAATCTGGGCATGTCTGGATGTTGGGCGGCGGAAGGTCGTATTGATGACTGGATTCAACTTTATAATGAGGCATCTAAACGTTTGGAGAACCCTGAAGTGAGTCAGTACAGTCGTTGCGATTTTCTGCAATTCGGAGCAGATATCTTAATAAAAAACGATAGGTTAGATGCGGCACTCCTCGAAATAGAAAAATTGGAACGTGCCAATGGTGAACCCGGGTGGCGGAGTTATTTTAGATTCTGGTTGGCTGTAAAGGAAAATCGACTTCGAGTGTATAGCAAACAGGAAGATTGGGATCGTTTCGATCACGCCTGGACGGATGCAAGGACATTTATTGAAGGGGAGGTAGAAAAACGGAATGCTCGTTATCCCGTAAATATCTACGAGCTTGTTTGTGCTGCCCACAATATCGGTTGTTGTCTGGTATGGGCGAAGAGGTATAACGAGGGGAGACGTTTGCTACAACTCGCCATCGATTTGGGAAATTACAACGATTATAATCACTTCATGCTTGCTGTGAGCATCTGGGCATCTGAGAGAGATCGAGAGAAAACTTTACACCATTTGAAAGTCGCTCAGGACGAATATGTGGTTACTTCCTACAACTATCTGGATGGCTACTACTCGTCTTTTCTTGAAACCCCTGAATTTTCGGACGTAAAGGACGATCCAGAGTTTTTGGAGGTTCTTGGGCAGGAGTAGGATAATGCTGTATCCAGTTCGATTTTAAGGGGAAACCATGTTAACAACGCTCATCCGCCGAGAACTCCTTGACAACCTGATGACCTTCCGCTTCGCTGTAGCCGTCCTCATTATGTTGCTGCTTGTGGTCGCCAATACTGCTGTGCTTATCAAGGATTATGAGCGACGGTTAGAAGCTTATAACACTGCTCTCAAAACCGAGGATCGGCGATCGCAGGAATTGAAAACCTATTCGGGCGGAAGATTGAACGTTGCCCGTCCACCAAATCCGTTGAGTATTTTCAATGTCGGGTTGGATAAACGGCTGGGCAACGAGATTTGGATATCTCACAGTTTTGTACCGACGCTGTGGGATACTGGCACGTATAAATTGACGAATCCACTTCTTAACCTCTTCACTTCGATTGATATTGTTTTCATGTTTGAAGTCGTTCTGAGTCTAATCGCACTTATTTTCGCCTACGATGCCATTACGGGAGAACGCGAGCGCGGCACATTGCGTTTGGTCGTAACACATCCGGTGCGTCGCGGTCAAATCCTGCTGGCGAAATACATCAGCGCGATGCTCTGCTTGCTTGTTCCGTTGCTGATGAGTCTGCTCCTCGCGATAATTTTGCTGACAACATCCACCGTTATTTCTCTGAGTACTGGTGATTTTCTCCGTATCGGTGGGATTATCTTGAGTTCAATTGTCTATCTGTCGGTATTCTCCCTCATCGGCATGCTAATTTCGACGGTAACCCGCAGAACCGGTACCGCGTTGATGCTTGCTATGTTTGTCTGGGGATTTTGGGTGTTGGTGTATCCAAACGCGGTTCTTGCCGCGATTGCACCTCCGCAGACTTCTCAACCGCGTATGGTATCCGCTTACGAGGAGATTAAACAGATATGGGAGGCATTCGACAGAGAGCGAAAGCAGTTCCTTGCGAATGATACCTTTCCAGGAGAAGATCCGGATTTTGGTATGGTAGACGCAGATCCGAATTGGATATGGGGATCAAGTTACGAATACTTTCATAAAGATTCATCAACACTTAGGTATGATTACCACGCTGTTTCATACATTGACAAACTGAGTGAAGCCTCTAAACCTCAGGTACCGCACGCGCAGGATTATTACCGCTTCCTCGGACCGCAGATCGTCAACGCCGCAGAACGCACCTGGCTTGTCCGAAAACAGGCACTCGAAGCCATCTTTGTTCAACCCGCGATTGTCGATCGCATCCTTTTGAGAGGCTCGCCGGTCGGGATGTACGACGCGGCAACGCAAGCGTGGGTAGGGACAGACCTGCGCGGGCTCAGAGATTTTTTTGAAGCGGCGCGAAGGTATCGACGCGCCTTAATTGATTATTACTACGATAAGAACGCGTTCGGGGCTCAGCAATGGTTTTCTGCTGACAACGGTGCGGTAGATTGGGATAGTTTGCCGCAGTTTTCTTTTCAGAGAAGCGATGTCGCAATAAATGCAGCACGTGCTTTTCCAGATATTTGTCTACTGTTGATAATCAACCTCGTCCTATTCATCGGGATATTTCTGGTTTTCCAAAGAAGTGAAGTGTAGAATAGTCGTCAGTTATCAGTTGTCAGTTAAGAGGTGTTTTGTGGAGACAACAGCAACTGCCGCTGCCACGAAGCATTGGCTGATGACTGAAGGGATTACGCAGTAATCCGTTGCCACGAAGCATTGGCTGATGACTGAAGGGATTACGCAGTAATCCGTACCAAGAACTGAAAACTATTAAAACTGACAACCGACAACCAACAACTGATAACCAATGTGGCATATTGCGAAACGAGAAATTTACGACAATCTGAATAGCCTTCGGTTTGCGCTGACAACAGTATTGCTTCTCGGCTTGATGCTGATCAATGCGATTGTGCATCTCCAGGAGCATCCTGTGCGGATGCAGAAATATCACGATGCCGCGACAGAATCGTTGAATCGCTTAAAATCTCGAACACATTTGTATCAGATTGCACAAGAGGGTCCCGGCTATCTTTACAAAAAGCCGTCGTCTCTCCATTTCTGTGCAGATGGCGGTGAGGACTTTTTGGCTGACAATGTCTACGGCGGATTTTACGCTTGGGCCACCGATGACTTAGCAGGCTTCTGGCAGTTAGATTATATGCCTGCGACTCTCAATCGACAAAATATTCGTCCGGACACTATCAAAATAGATTGGGGGTTTGTGATCGGGTACGTCTTGAGTCTCATCGCGATTCTGTTCACCTTTGATTCGATTTCTGGCGAACGCGAGCATGGCACACTACGTTTGACATTGGCAAACTCTGTCCCGCGTCATACCGTGTTGATAGGGAAATTTTTAGGCGCGTTGGTAAGTATTAGCGTCCCGTTTGTGCTCGCGATTTTGATGAACCTGTTGGTAATTTCCACTGCCAGCGAGGTCCAACTTGGTACCGATGCGTGGAGCCGCTTAGGCATTATCCTTTTCATTGCGATGCTGTACCTGTGCCTGTTTCTTGCGTTAGGTTTGTTGGTGTCGTCGCGTGTGCGGCAAAGTGCCGCAAGCCTTGTGATCCTTCTATTGATGTGGGTCACTTTCGTGGTTTTCATGCCGAGTACACTTGCCTCTATTGCCAGCGGATTTTCACCATCGATGACTTATGATGAATTCAACGAACGCGCGATACAACTTGTAAGTGAACTTAAGGGTGAATACGACGCTCGTTTGCAAGACATGGATGAGCATCCAGCGCAAAAAATGGCGTTCGCGGGTGAATATGTTATCAAAGATGTGACGGAGCGGGAACGTTTGATCCACGAATACTTAACGCAGCAACATGCCCAAATTCAACTGGCGCGTTCTGTCACCCGCGTTTCACCGGTTGTGCTTGTTCGGCACCTTCTTGAGGTTTTTGCTGGCACTGGGTTTGAACGGCACCAACAATTTGTGGAGAACGTGCAGCGTTACGCCCGTGAATACCGCGAATTTGTCACGGATATGGATAGAGCAGATCCCGAGAGTCCCCATATCATTGGGACTTATGAGGGTATGTCAAAAAAGCCCATCCGCCCAGAATCAATACCGACGTTTGAAGACACGCTCAGCCTCGGTCGCGATTTCAACGCTGCAGCAATAGATCTGCTGTTGCTAACGCTGTTTTTCGTTGTTTTTCTTTCCGGGGCGTTCCTTGCCTTTGTAGGCGTTGAAGTTTAGCGCGTAGTTTTCAAGTTCCCATCTTGCAAAGAGCCAAGTGTTCCTTTTTTCAAACACTGTACGAGCAAAAAACATTTGTGCTGCCCCTTTCGCTGTTCCATCCGTAAAAAATTCAGATTTCTTTCATTTTTTTCAACAAGATGCACGTTTTTTGATTGAACTTTCGTCCTTAATAATAGAAGGTGTGAATCGGACTGTATTGCTTAATTTTACAAAGTTTGGCATTTGATTAAATCTTTTGGTAAAGGCATATATGATCTAATCTGTTCGTGAGGAGGAAGTCTCGTGGAAAGAGAAGACGATGTTCAATTGATCCGCACAATTTTATCGGGCGACGACACGGCATTCAGCATTTTGGTCGAAAAGTACCAAAAGAGCGTTCATGCGCTGGCATGGCGGAAGATCCAAGATTTTCACCATGCGGAAGAGATTATGCAGGACACCTTCCTGAGGGCATACAAAAAACTTCCGACCCTCAGGAACCCCAATCAATTTGCTGGGTGGCTTCATGTCACCGCAAATCGGCTTTGCATTGATTGGTTACGAAAGCAAAAGCGACAGCAAGAACAAAAACTTGTGATGCAATCGTTGGAGGACACACGCCCGGAAGAAATCGAGGAATCCTCTTATACACATCATATATCGGAACAGCGAATGACAGAGAGCACCGAACATTACCATAAACTTGTCCAAAAACTTTTGGAAAAACTGCCGGAGAATGAACGCGCAGTTGTAACACTCTACTATCTCGACGAAATGTCAACGAGAGAGATCGGCAAACTCTTGGGAGTGTCGGTGAATACAATTACGAGTAGACTCCAACGCGCGCGAAAGCGTTTACGAACAGACCAAGAATTCTTAGATCAAGAATTCTTCGGTCATTTGCAATTATCAGATAACCTGAAGGAGAATGTCATGAGACAATTAGAAGAAATTCGCAGCAAGTTCGATGCATTCATGGAGAAAGTGAAATCCGATCCCGCATCAAGAGCGGATATTCTTACAGAAGCCTGTAACGAGATTGAAGATGCACTTAAGGGTGAAATCACACCTGAGTTGGTGCATCTTGCTGCAGATGAGATATACCCCTATATGGGTAAACTTGGGTTGGAAAAACGGATACCCCTACTTCGTAAGTATATGGATGACACTCCGGATGATGCGGAGCGTTTCTGGTCCCATGAGGCGTTGGTCTATAGTCTCGCTTCTCTTGAAAGAAATCGGGAGGCTATTGAGGAACACGCTCGGCTTTACCGTTGGACGTGCCAGCACTTGCCAGATAAATATGTGTTAGAGGCTGCCTCTACTCTGAGCGTAGCTGGATGTTGGGCGGCGGAAGATCGTATTGATGACTGGATTCAACTTTATAATAATGCCTCTGAACGATTAGAGAACCCTGGCGTGAGCTACTTCAGTCGTGGCGAGTTCCTGCAAACCGGAATAGATGTCCTACGAGGCAACGACAGGTTCGATGAAGCACTCCTTGAAATAGAAAAGTTGGAACGCGCTAACAATGAACCCGATTCAAAGCATTATTTTCAATTCTGGTTGATTGCGAAAGAAAATCGACTTCTCATGTACGGTAAACAGGGAGATTGGGATCGTTTCGATCAAATTTTTACGGAAGTGAGTGCATATCTGGAAGGAGAGTTGAAAAAACGGGACGCTGGTCAACCTGTAAATCTCAGCAACCTTATGTGGCTTGCTCACGATATCGGTTGTTGTCTGTTGTGGTCAAAGAAGTATAACGATGCGAAACACTTCCTACAAGCCGCCATTGATTTGGAAGATGACAACCATTATGCCCACTTCCAACTTGCCGCAAGCATCTGGGCTTCTGAGAAGGACAAAGAAAAAACTTTACATCATCTAAAAGTCGCTCAGGACTACTACGTGAGAAATCCTTATAATCAGGATACGTACTACCCGAATTTCCTTGAGATCCCTGAATTCTCAGACGTAAAGGATGATGAGGAGTTTCTGAAGGTTCTCGGACAAAAGTAGGACAACATTTATTTTGGTGATTGGTAATTCCGGAAGATCTGTTGGATTTCAAGCACATTGGTAGGTCTTTTCGGGTTCTGAGGCAGGAGAAGGTGCGACAATGAAACTTCGTGATGCTATCATCGCGGGCGTAAAGCCTCTCGCTCAAAATAGGCTCCGTGCTGGATTGTCCATTCTCGGCATCTTCATCGGGATTGCGGGAGTGCTGTGCATGGTCGCTATCGGCGATGGTGCGAAACGTATTATCGCTCAAAACCTGGAAATGATGGGCGGTGCCAACCAAATCGCGTTCTGGACACGGACTTCTATTTGGAAGGGACCGCGGCTCGTCCGGCGCACTACGGAGCGATATACGCTTGAGGACGCTTCTGCAGTTGAGGCAGAATGCCCCAATGTGCTGTATGTCTTGCCTAAGGTGGAAGACTTCAACACCTTTGTTAGCAGTCGAAACGGGAATCAGGCGAAAGCGCGTTTAGAAGGTATCACAGTAGATTACGCTCTCGGCATGGGTTGGGAAGTTCACACCGGGAGATTCTTTTCCGACAACGATATAGAGAATGCAAAGCAGGTCTGTGTCTTGGGTGCTAACGCCGCCAGTGAGCTTTTTGGGGAAACATCGCCTATTGGGCAAGAGGTGAAGGTTCGGTATCATTGGCGGCAATCGCAGATTAGGTTACGGGTTATCGGGGTGATGGCAACAAAAGGCATGAGTCTCAGCGACACGTACTCTTTAGATGATGCGATTTCTGTGCCGTTGACGACCTATCAACAACGGGTGAAAGGCTCTCGTTACGTTGACTACTTGCTCGTCTTTTTTAAAAAAGGCGCGGAGATGGACGGTATTATTGATTCTGTTAAAAATACGCTGCGGAAAAGACACCGAGGAAAAGATGAATTTATCGGTGTTTGGATGGCGAAACTGACGGCTCAGCGACTTTTCCACATTCAAAAAGTGATAAAAATCACCTTGGGCAGCCTTGCGGGTTTCTCGCTGTTCGTCAGCGGCGTTGGCATCATGAATATCTGTCTCGTCTCTGTCGGTGAAAAGACGCGGGAGATAGGTTTACGGAGATCGGTGGGTGCGAAACGGATTCACATTTTTTCCCAATTTTTGACGGAGTCGATCTGCCTCTGTTTGTGTGGTGGGGTGCTCGGTATTGCGGGCGGTTGGGGCGCAGCACACGGAATGGCATGGCTTGCGGTTCGGATTGTGCCAGTTGTGGACGTGTGGCCCGTCGTCCTCTCCCTTCCCTGGGTATTGACTTCTGTTATTTTCTCGATTGTTATGGGTGTAGGGTTCGGGGTCTATCCTGCGATGCGGGCGGCGCGGCTTTCACCTGTCGATGCACTTCGGAGCGAGAATTAGCATTTACAAAGAGATGGGCCCCTGTAATCCCGTCAATCTTCTGACATATAAATGATTGTAGGTTTTACGATAAAGTTCTTGTGCCGTTTCTATGAGCCAACAACGGGACAAATATTCATTGACGACATCCCGTTACATCAGTATCGCCTTGAGAGTTTACGCCAGAAAATTGCCCCAGTCTTTCAGGATTTTTCACATTTTTTCCTGACTGCGGGAGAAAACATCGGTATCGGGAATGTGGAGCACGTCAACGACGCGTCCGCGGTGATTCAGGCAGCAGCACAAGGTCAAGCAGATACAGTCGTTTCACAACTTTCTGACGGATACCAGACCTTACTCGGACGGCATTTTGACGGTGGCACTGATTTATCTGGCGGTGAATGGCAAAAAATCGCTATCTCGCGTGCCTTTATGAGGGATGCAGAAATCCTGATCCTTGATGAGCCGACAGCCGCACTCGACGCAGAATCCGAATATGCCCTCTTTCAACGCTTCAAAATACTCACGCAGGGTATGACGACACTGTTGATCTCCCATCGCTTCTCGACAGTCCGCATGGCAGACAGGATTCTCGTTATTGACGAAGGGAAAATTCTTGAGGAAGGCACCCATGAGCAGTTGATGAACAGAAGTGGTAGGTATGCAACGCTCTATCGAATGCAATCGGAAAAGTACAAATAATTAGCAAACAACTAAAGACTGTGATGTCAATATTTACGCGTCGCAGGGAAAAAGGAGTTCACATGCAAACCAAAAAATCGGAAGAATCTCGAAGATTACTAAGATCTGTAAAAGAATTTTTCAATGGATCCAAGGAACTGAATCTCCGCCGAGACGAATTGAGAAGGGTTTATCAGATGATCCCAGTTTTTCCGGTTCGGCTTAAAGCGGGGAGGAACCTTCGTCCCTTTCTTCTTGACAATCTTCGTTAAACCCATTATCATTTCTGCAACTATGGACTAAGGAGGAATAACCAGATGAAGATCAAATTGTTGTGGATCGGTATGGTCGTCCTATTTATCGTTGGGACGTTAGCCGCTTCAAGTTATGCGGTGTTGGACCCTGACACCATCGTGGGCGTATGGAAATTTGATGAGGGTAAGGGAAATACTGCAAAAGATTCCTCGGGAAATGGAAATGATGGGACGCTCACGAATAAACCCAAGTGGGTAGATGGTAAATTTGGCAAGGCTCTTGAGTTTGATGGCACATCTTTTGTGGATATGGGAAATGATGAATCACTTCAGTTCCACGGAGATGTGACAATTGTTTTTTGGGTTAAACCTGAAAGCGTAGCTAGTGGTCGCCAAAACATCGTTTGCAAATCTTATGGCGGCGAAGGTTGCTTGACACAGGAACCCGATGGTCGGTTAAGTTTTTATTGGGGCGATTGTGGCGGAAATTGTCAACCGTATGTGGAGGTTAGAAGACCTGTCCCAGGAACGTTTGTAGATGACGAGTGGATTCACGTGGCTGAGACGCGTAATGTCAAAAAACGTGAGTATAAGATGTACAAGGATGGCGAGGTCGCGTCTGAGGATAAATGGTTAAAATGTGGGGCGCACCCCTGCGGAGATTCCAGTCCCAGCGGTCTTAATCTGCTCATCGGTTCCGGTTATGCGGGTAAGTATAGAGGCATCATTGACGATGTGGCTATCTTTAACGTGGTTCTGAGTGAGGATGAAATTCAGAGTATCATGGATGATGGATTGGAGGCGGCTTTCGACGTTTCTCCCACCGACAGACTCACCACCACATGGGCGGTCCTAAAGCAATAACGGATTAGGCATAGAGGCGGGAACACAACGTTCTTGCCTCTTTGATAATCCGCAATTCAGACAAACAGTGGCTATATTAACCTGTAGATACAACACCCTCCTCTAAATTGATACCCATGGATCACTCCCAAGACAACTTTATGCAAAACCTGTGGAAACCACACAAGTTGGTGTTGGTTCTGTCCATATTTGTTTTCCTCCACTCAACGGCACCGGGAGCTAAATCCCAAGAAGATGCAAAAATGAAAAAAGAACGGATCCAGGTTTATACAGAGAACCCACGTTACTGGCAGTATAAAGCGGAGCCGATTCTGCTCATCGGCGGTTCAGTTGAAGATAACCTATTTCAGATTCCGAATCTCAAAGCGCACCTCGAACTGCTGAAATCCGTCGGTGGCAATTATGTGCGAAGTACGATGAGTTGGGTTGATGAAGGCGATGTGCCGCCCTTCAAAAAAGTTGGCGATCAATATGACTTAAATCAGTGGAATGATGAATTTTGGAGACGTTTTCGGAACTTCATGGTGTGGACCCACGAGATGGATATTATCGTCCAGATTGAGGTGTGGGCGACCTTCAACTATTACCGCGAGCCTTGGGATGCCAATCCTTTCAATCCAAAAAATAATAGCAACTATACTGCGGAAGAAACAGGATTACCCACCGTTGTCAAAAGCCATCCGACTGCAACGGAGAACAACTTTTTCTGGTCTGTCCCGAAAGAGCACAATCAGCAGATCGTCTTGAAATACCAACAAAAATTTGTAGATAAGCTTCTCTCCGAGACGCTCCAGTACGGGCATGTGTTCTACTGCATGGACAACGAGACTTCTGTCACGCCTGCTTGGGGAGAGTACTGGGCAACGTATATCCAAAAACAGGCAGCAGCAGTTGGGCGAGTCGTTGAAACGACAGAGATGTGGGATCCCTGGGATTTATCACACGAGATGCATAAAGCAACATTCGACCATCCTGAAACCTATTCATTTTGTGATATATCACAGAATAACCATCGGAAGCGGCAGCGGCATTGGGATAACGCCCAGAAAATTCGAGCAAAGCTTTCACCGATCCGTCCCATCAATAATATTAAAATTTACGGTGCTGATGGCGGACGGTTCGGCAGTACGCAGGATGGGTTGGAGCGGTTTTGGCGAAATATTTTCGGCGGATTCGCATCAGCTCGGTTTCACCGTCCCGACAGCGGGGTTGGTTTGAATGAAATAGCACAAGCACACATCAAGAGTATGCGAATCCTCACGGATAGTATGGACATTTTTACGTGCGAACCTCACAATGACTTGCTTTCCAACAGAGCAGAAAACGAAGCGTATATCATCGCAAATCCAGGACGGGAATACGCTGTCTACTTCCCGAATAACGGCTCGGTTGACATCAAGTTGAATACAGGTGAAGAGATAAGCACCAAAATGGTAGCGATAAGGTGGTTAAATATCGCTAAAAGTGAATGGACACAGGAAGCGGAAATTCCCTTCGGAGATAGCATAACATTATCTGCTCCAACCGAAGATCATTGGGCAGTCTTGATTCAGTTGCAATAACTGTAATCCCTCTAACCCTCTCTACTTGCATCCGACGAACCCTTAATTCAGAAACTATTCTATTTTTTTTTGCATTCCCTATATCTGCGTGTTATAATATATACCGTTGTTTGATGAGCGGCTACCATCTGTAAACATGTTCCATTTTTTGAAGGTACAGCGATGTTTATATTTAAGGATCGACTGAAACAGGTGAAAAATGACAACATTGGGATGTTTGACCTCGCTTCCATCGGGATAACACTTGCGCTCGCGATTTGTATTGGCTATTTCGGGGGCAAGTGGATCGGTGGAAAATTAGGCAACGCAGCAGTTGGATCCTACATCGGTTTCGGAATGGGGGTTGCCGCTGGATTCATGGAGATGTTTCGCGCGGTAGCACGCTGGAACCGCCAACTCGAACGGCTGGAAAAACAGCGTCGTGCCACTTCAGAACAAACACAGGACACTGAAGAAGGATAACATCTGAAAGCAATCGAGATCCAGAAATTTCGGCAATCATAATTTGCTGTAATTTTGACAAAGGAGTCGCTTGGATGGGTCCGGTTTTGGAAATTGGTGACCGATTTATCCGCCACGTCTATATCTTGACAATCTGCCTCACGGTCGTCATTTCGGCAGCGTTGTTAGGATTTAAACGCGGCGCGCTCCCCAGTTTTCTGATCGGTAGTGCTATCAGTCTGAGTCTCTTCTGGTCCATCGAATTTGTGGTTCGACGACTTGTTCGACCCGGGAAAACGAAGCGCACGAAGTACTTGCTCGGTTTCATTGCGATCGGTAAATACACAGTACTCGCTGGGTTCCTCTATCTCTTGTTTAAAATGGAGTGGATGAATATATACGCGTTCGCTGGTGGGATTGCTTTAGTACAAGTTACCATCATTATCAAAGCGATTGGTTTGATGGTGACTATTCTGTCAAATAAGGATCCTAATCAACCTTGAAGCGAAACTGGCAAGTAGATTTCAAGCGGGAAGTGTGCGAAACTATCCCTACATTACTTAAAAGACATAACGACAAAATATGAAAAAAATACCATTTATCTGCTTGGTTGTCGGACTCAGTTTGGCGGCAGTAGCCGGGGGGTTCGCAGCCGAGAACGGTCACCGTAGTTTGCTCTATCCGGTTTCAAGAATTTTGCCAGATGAGATTATTCCTGAACCGACTCGGTGGCATCAGCCCGATCTAATTCCCAACACATACTTTGCTGTTCTCGTCTTAGTGCTGTTTTTTATCTTCGCTACCCGGAAGTTGAAACGGATACCTGAAGGGAAAGGACAAACTCTATTGGAGTTGTTTGTTGGGGGTATCATGGACTTCTTCGGGGGTATTTTAGGTGATCACGGCAAAAAATATATTCCATTCGTTGGCTCTTACTTCATCTTCATTCTCTTTCTGAATTATCTTGGTGTCATTCCGGGGCTTCAACCCCCAACAGCAGATTTGAATACAACGCTTGCGCTCGGCATAACGGCTGTGTTGGGCGTTCAAATTATCGCTATTAAAGAGAATGGGATAATCGGGTATCTCAAGCATCTCATCGGTAATCCACCGTTGATGGGTATTTTGATGTTTCCACTTGAGGTAATTGCGCAATTATCGCGTGCAGGCTCGCTTGCTGTCAGGCTTTTCGGAAACATTTTTGGCGAAAAATCGGTTGTTATTGAACTGACGAAACTCGGACTTATCGTGCTGATTGCAGATGCCATACCGATTATTCCGGTGCAAGTGCCTATGCTGTTCTTCGGACTGTTTGCTGGCTTCCTGCAAGCGTTCGTTTTCACTATTTTAACATCTATCTATATCGTGCTTTTCATAGAACACGATGAAGAAGCGCATGAAGCGCATCACTAATTTGTGGGACACGTGTAAACTGTCCCTTATCCGTCCAAGGAGGACATTTCATGATTTATTTAGCAGTGTTGGCGTTTGGTGTAACTTTAGGGTTGCCAATCGCTGTTATTTTTGCCTCAACGGCGCAAGGTAGGGCGACAAGTACTGCTCTTGAAGGAATTGCACGTCAACCCGATGCCGCGCCGCGTATCCAAACCGCAATGATTATCGGTTTGGCACTCATCGAGTCGCTCGTTATCTATGCGCTCTTAATGTTCTTTATCTTGCAAGCAAAACTCCCCGCAGATGCTATGCTGAGAGGGATGATTGAGGCAGACGCGCAACGAGTTGCGACAGATGTCGGAGACGGAAATTAATATATTGCTTGACTTCAGTGGTTGTCGGTTTTAACCATCAACTCGCCTCCGTTATAAATGTTAAAGCACGAGTTGATGGTTAAAGTTGTCGGTTGTCAGTGACTCGTGTGGTATTGACAATCGTTTGCAACTGCCACAACGTTCTCTTTACCGAAAACCGAAGACCGATAACCATTTCAACAACAGAGTACGGTAAATTTATGCGAAACATCAAATATAGACTTTCGCTCTGCAAGGGACGCTTGCAAACGGCTCGCTATATGACTTTATATGGCTGCTGCTTTGTTTTAATGAGTACCTGCCTCAGTAGTGCTTTCGCCGCTGAAGCTCCTGCCGGCGAAGGTGGGCTTTTGGCACTGCTCGGCATCGATCCGAAGACGATTATCATCCAAGCCATCGGTTTCCTTGTTGTGCTCTTGGTGCTTTGGAAATTTGTCTTCGGCAAGGTAGGTGGACTTTTAGAGGAACGTCGCACTGAAATCGCTACGCAGTCGGAACAATTGAAGGCGGATCGAGAAGAGTTGGACCGACTCACCGCAGAGACGCGCCAACGCTTAGCCGATATTGAGACTGAAGCACAAGCCAAAATCCAGGCGGCGATTGAACAGGGAAATGCTGAACGTCAGCAAATTCTCACGCAAGCGCGACAAGAGGCGGACGACGAAGTCGCAAGAGCCAGATCGGAAATTCAGCGTGAAAAGAACGAGGCGATCTCGGAACTGCGAGGTGTTGTCGCTGAACTCGCAATTGATGCCGCCAGCAAAATCATAAGTGAAGAACTCACTGCAGAGAGACATCAGCATATCATTGATGCATCTATTAGCAGGTTGCCAATTTCTTAACTATTAAATCTGGTCATCGTTCCTTTTGCAAGCCTATAGAGGCTTGCAGGACAATGTTTCACGATGGTTTTCGGTTAATTCCAACCGTCCCTGGATTCTGAAGGCTTCAGCGAACCCAATCCAGCTGCAACTTTACCAGAAACCTGCCCGAAACGAAGTGGAGGGCAGCCCAGTGGGACATAATTAGAAATATGAGAGACATTCGGGTTGCAAAACCTTATGCACGCGCCCTATACGAGGCAGCGGTGGAACAGAACGTCTTGGTGCCTATCGTCGCAGATGTAGATAGACTGCGAGAGTTGATTGAAGGGTCTGAGGAATTCACGCAGTTAATCCACAATCCTATTCTATCTCCGCAATTTAAGAGCGAGACGTTTCAGCAACTTTTCGCCGATGCGATGCAACCTCTGACGGTTAATTTTTTCCAACTCCTCGCGTTGAAGCAGCGTGAACGTTATCTCGTCGCGATAATGGATGTATTTTCAGCAATCGTTGACGAAGCTGCCGGTAGGCTCGTCGCAACAGTGACAACGGCTGTACCGATAACAGCGGAGCAAGAGGAAAGACTCGCGCAGCAGTTAAGCACGTATTCAGGAAAACAGGTGCGATTGGAAACCATAACTGACCCACAAATTCAGGGTGGATTCATCGTGCAGTTAGACGACACCGTTTTTGATGCAAGCGTTGCAACACAACTTCAACGCTTGAAGCAACAACTTGCGAGGGGGTCTTAAACGAACCTCTAACTCACCTGACCGAACCGCAAGGAATAATTAAAAATGGGTTTGTGTATCTTGGAAGCGTGAACCACATTTGTAGCCTGCAACAATACGCAGAGACACTTTCTTCGCATTGGATTTCAGCGTTTGCAAAAACACGCAGGTGGATATACGGAGAGAAGATCAAACCTCTAATTCACCTGACCGAACCGCAAGGAATAATTAAAAAATGGCAAGAGAAGTCCGACCGGACGAAATATCAAATATCCTTAAACAACAACTGCAACAGTTTGAACAGGACGTGGATGTCTATGACTCCGGCACGGTGCTGGAGGTAGGCGATGGCATCGCGCGGGTACATGGGCTTGCCAACGCTATGGCAAGTGAAATGATCGAATTTCCTAACGACATCTACGGCATCGCTTTCAACCTCGAAGAAGACAACGTCGGTTGTGTCCTGTTCGGAGAAGATCAGCTCATACACGAAGGTGATACTGCCAAACGCACAGGACGGCTCCCCGAAGTCCCTGTAGGTGAAGCGCTTCTCGGACGAATTGTCGATGCACTCGGTCAACCTATTGACGGCTTGGATGATATTGAAACAGAGCATCGACTTCCAGTCGAACAGAAAGGTCTCGGCATCGTCCAACGGCAACCGGTGAGCGAGCCTCTTTACACAGGTTTAAAAGCGATTGACAGCTTAACACCCATCGGGAGAGGGCAACGTGAACTGATTATTGGTGACCGTCGGACTGGCAAAACCGCTATTGCCTTGGATACCATCTTGAGTCAGAAAGATACAGACGTTTATTGTATCTATGTCGCTATTGGTCAAAAAGGTTCCACTTTAGCACAAGTTGCAGCAACGCTTCGTGAGCATAACGCGATGGAGTATACGACGATCGTCTCCGCGCCTGCAAGTGCACCGTCACCACTTCAGTACCTCGCCCCCTATTCTGGTACTGCAATGGGTGAATACTTCAGAGACAACGGTAAACACGCCGTCATTATCTATGATGACCTGACGAAGCACGCCTGGGCATACCGTCAAATGTCCTTGCTTTCACGAAGACCTCCAGGGAGGGAAGCCTATCCGGGTGATGTCTTCTACCTGCACTCGCGTCTGTTGGAACGCGCCGCGAAATTGAGCGATGAATTGGGTGGCGGTTCTCTCACTGCGCTGCCGATTATTGAAATCTTTGAAGGCGATTTGACGACCTATATCCCGACGAATGTAATCTCCATCACCGATGGACAGATATACCTCACAACTGACCTGTTTAACCAAGGTGTGAGACCCGCGATTGATGTTGGTCTATCTGTTTCGCGAGTCGGCGGAGATGCGCAAGTGAGAGCCATGAAATCCGATGAGGTTGCGGGTACCCTTAAATTGGATCTCGCGAGTTTCCGGGAAGTCGCTGCATTTGCGCAATTTGGATCGGATTTGGACGCGATGACACAATCCTTGCTTCTACGCGGCACGCGGCTTGTTGAATTGCTGAAACAACCCCAATATGAACCGATGTCTGTCGAGCGTGAAGTCGCCTCTATCTTCTGTGGCACCAACGGCTATCTCGACGATGTTGAGGAGACAGAAGTGGCAAGGTTTGAATCCGAATTTTTGCAATACCTTGACCGGAATCATCCTGAACTTCTCACAGAAGTCGCGGAAACGGGTTTGTTGGGTGATGAACTCCTGGAGACCTTACATGCTGCCGTGAAGACCTTCAAGGAAAATTTTTAATTTTACCTTGCGGTTCGGTGAGGTGGGTTTGGCAAACGAAGTGCCTTTCCGTAGATCAGAAGAAACACCCCAGCAAAAACCCCTCCGCTACGCTTACGGGCTGCTGTTCGGTCTAAGGCTTTGGAATATTGTAGGTTGGGTTCAACGGAGTGAAACCCAACAAATGTAGGAGAGAACTTCGATTCCCCATAGTTAAAAATATGGCAACTTTACGAGAAATTCGACGGCGTATCGCCAGCATTCAAAATATTGAGCAAGTCACCGATGCAATGCGCGTCGTGGCTGCTGCGCGGCTCCGCCGTGCCCAAGAGAATATTAATGCGACGCGTCCTTACGCCGATAAACTCAACACGATCTTGGGACACCTCATCTCGCAGATGGATACTGAAAGTGAAGCACTGACGCACCCGTTGCTTGAAAGGCGTGAGATACAGCATGTCTGCATCATTTCCGTCTCCGCAGATCGAGGACTGTGTGGGAGTTTCAACAGTAACGTTATTCGAACAACGACACAACGCATAGAACATTATCAAGAGAGTGGCGCAGATGTAACGCTTATCTGTATCGGTAGACGATCGCAAGAGCATTTTGCTCGGCGTGGTTACGACATCACCGATGCCTACATCAATATTTTTCGCCAGCTTGAGTTCCAAACGGCTGTTGACGTTGTCCACGAATTTGAACATCTTTATACGGATGAAAGAATCGATAAAGTCGAGGTTATCTATAACAACTTTAGGTCCGCTATTCTTCAGACGGTGCTTGTTGAGCAGCTTCTCCCGTTAGAACCCGAAATCCCAGTGGGTGATGAACTCTTTCTGGATTATATTTATGAACCGGGACAAGTGGAACTCTTTGAAATGCTACTCGGCAAACACCTGAATATGCAAATGTGGAAAGTCCTTCTGGATTCCAACGCGGCGGAGCAAGCCGCGCGAATGGCAGCGATGGAGAATGCCACACAGAAAGCAAAAGAATTAATCGATGAACTTATTCTCCAACGCAACAGGGCACGTCAAACACAGATCACGACAGAAATTTCCGAGATTGTAAGTGGGGCAGCCGCACTGGAGGGTTAAGGGTTTTTAAACTATCGGCCTCCGATCTGCCTTCTATTCCATTACGTGCGGGTTTCTGGTTAAGGCTCAACTGTATTTGAGAGTTTGGTGGAAACACTAAGTCCAGAACTGTAGCCTGCAACAACGGCGCAGGCGGATGAATGTCGATTAACGTTATTCGCTTAATTTACCTGACCGAACCGCAAGGGAAAATTAAAAAATGCCTATCGATGTCAACAAACAGATTGAGGAAGCGATGGAACGTGGCGAATTCACAAATTTGCCCGGCAAAGGTAAACCACTCAAATTAGACACGAATCCTTATCTCACACCCCAGACACGAATGGTGAACCGACTCCTGAAAGAGAACGGATTCGCGCCACGGTGGGTTGAATTAGAAAAAGAAATCAAGGAAAAAAAAGCACAACTTGAAAGAATCCTCATAAACCTAAAAGCCCGACGAGAACGGTTGTCGTCTATCGTCCAACAATATCCACATCGGCGTGAGGTCATCAGTCAGACTTTTGAACAGGAACGGGCTCGCGCTATGGCACAATACAGTGAAAAACTCGAAAACTTGAATCGGAAAATTCAACGCGTGAATCTCCTCA
The DNA here is from genome assembly GCA_012271015.1 of Candidatus Poribacteria bacterium. Lineage (GTDB taxonomy): Bacteria > Poribacteria > WGA-4E > WGA-4E > WGA-3G > WGA-3G. Next base: position 31,831 of record JAAXHD010000427.1, read on the forward strand.
TGCCAACCCGAAATCGGCAATACGCGTTAATCAATCAGGCACAGGCACTCGCCCACTTCCAGGAGGCGTGTCCAAGTCTCTGACTATTCATAGAATGGTGCAGTATTTATCTCTGGTGCGAAACAGAAATGCCAGGAAATTTGAGTGTAACTAAAGGTCAACGACTCTGAATTAAAAAGGAACATCTCATGAACCAAGGAAAAATTTTAGAAGTTGTCGGTGCACGAGTGGACATAGATTTTTCGGAAGGCGAATTGCCGGATATCCTAAACGCTGTTAAAGTTCAACGTTACGATGGAACTGAACTCGTCCTCGAAGTTCAGCAGCATTTAGGCGAAAATCGGGTGCGTGCGGTAGCAATGGATACAACGGACGGCTTAGTCCGCGGTACCCTCGCAACCGATACAGGGGGACCGATCACCGTCCCTGTTGGCGATGCTGTACTCGGTAGAGTTTTCGATGTGACAGGTCAACCTATTGATGAAAGAGGTGAGGTCGGTGAATCCGAGCGATACTCCATCCACAGACCACCCCCCGCGCAATCAGAACTCAGTACAACTACCGAAATGTTAGAAACCGGCATCAAAGTCATCGACCTGATTCAGCCCGTTGTTCGGGGTGGAAAGGTCGGGTTCTTCGGCGGTGCTGGCGTGGGTAAGACGGTGCTGGTTGCTGAACTGATTTACAACATCGCGACACAACACGGTGGTTATTCCGTCTTCTGTGGCGTTGGTGAACGGACACGCGAGGGTAATCAATTCTGGCTTGAACTTGATGAATACGATGTGATTGATAAAACGGCGATGGTCTTTGGACAGATGAATGAGCCGCCGGGCGCACGCCTCCGTGTCGGGCTTGCCGGACTGTCTATGGCAGAATACTTCCGCGACCAGCAGGGCCAAGACGTTCTCATCTTTATCGACAACGTCTTCCGCTACACACTCGCAGGTGGTGAGGTCTCAGCACTCCTCGGACGGATGCCCTCCGCTGTCGGGTATCAGCCGACACTCGCAACCGAAATGGGTGAATTGCAGGAACGGATTACCTCGACACAACACGGTTCGATCACCTCATTCCAAGCTGTCTATGTTCCCGCTGATGACTATACAGATCCTGCTGTTGTCTCCGTTTTCGCACACCTTGATGCTGTGACGAGATTGGAACGGACTATCGTCCAGAAAGGGAGATATCCGGCAGTGGATCCACTGACATCGAGTTCGCGTATCTTATCAGAAGACATTATCGGTGATGAACATTATCAGACCGCATTTAGAGTCAAGCAGGTATTACAGGAATACGGCGATCTGCAAGACATTATCGCTATTCTTGGTGTAGATGAACTGTCGGATGAACAGAAACTGGTTGTCAACAGAGCACGGAAAATAGAAATGTTCCTGACGCAACCGATGTTTGTTGCAGCGCGTTTTACGGGGATACCGGGCAAATATGTCAAGATTGAGGATACCGTTCAAGGTTGCCAAGCGATTCTGAATGGCGATTGCGACGAACTGCCCGAGCAGTCACTGCGCTATATCGGGACCATTGATGAGGCGTTTGAACAGGCAAAGAGTACAAACTTAGAAGAAGCAGCGGATTAATAGTTATCAGTTATCGGTTATCAGTTATTGGTTTGTAGGGGCATTCCTTGTGGATGCCCGCAAACTCACTGATCACAGTGCCCAAGTAATTCTAAAATCTATCATAAAACAGAGTAGACATGCTAAACAGAAGTTTTCATCTTGAAATTCGGACACCGGAACAGCTGGTTTACGAAGGCGATGTGACGAGCGTTAACGCACCGGGAGTTGAAGGCAACTTTCAGATTCTCGCCGGACACATTCCGTTTCTGACCGCCTTGGAGGTCGGTGAGATCCGCGTTCGTGAATCGGAAACACCGCAGTTAATGGCGACAAGCGGCGGTGTCTTTGAGGTGCTCCGTACAGGTGTCACTGTCTTAGTTGAAACCGCGGAATGGGCATCGGAAATCGATGTAGAGCGTGCTGAAAACGCGCTCGCCCGCGCAGAAGCACAACTCACAGCAAATGCACCGGATCTGAATCGTCCGCGGGCAGAAGCGGCACTCGCCCGCGCACAAAACCGAATCAAAGTCGCAAGTAATTTGTAATCACACTTCTCCCAATTCCCTGATAGGCGTGCTTTGTAATTGCGTCTTTTTCTGAATCAGGATTTATCAGATGTGATAAAAACATCAAACTCAGCTGAGGCTTTTCGCAAGAGTTCTCCATTTTTTAAACCTTTCCACCCCTGATATCCAACTGTGACAACTTCAATGGGAGCTGCGAAAAGTTGTCTCAGTCTCTAAGGTAGATGCTCATCAAGCAACACGCGCATCAGCCGAATGCTGTGTGCTGTTCGGTGTCGATTCGACGCTTTGTAAGCGCACCTGATCATCCTCACACCGTCAGTGTAACCTCATCCTGCTTCACAATTTCCTTGATATGTCCATATCCCGTAGATTCTACCAATTCCAACGTCTCTGGAGATAACCGATTCAGAATAGGTTCCGGAAAGTTATGTTTACCGGTGTATTGGGGGAAATACCGCAAGACGAGAAACCGTCGATCCCGATCCTTCGGTTTCCAACGCAGTACACCGTGCGTCAGTAACTCCGAAATAATTACGATGTCGCCCGCCTTTGGTGTAATATTGATGAAAACGGGATCGTCAAGTGGATCGATGCCATCCTCTTCGTCAAGTGTCAGTAGCTGCTCTGGTCGCTTAAATTCGCTCTTATGCGAACCCGGAATTACGATAAGTCCACCATCTCCCGGATAGACATCCGTAAAATACGGGAAACAGACGAAGTTATCACAGTAGATACGTCCGTTATCAATTTCATAGCGAGTGCTATACCATCCGTAATCGTCACGAGCGCAGTGTAATCCACCCGGATTCACTGTCGCCCGCTCTCCCGCTTCCCACAAATCGTGCCTGTCGTGTTTCAGAGATCCTCTACCGAATCGTGGCTGATTGTCTGTTAGTTCTTTGATAATCGGCCATATCGCTTTGTGCACCGTTAAACGTTCAAGCGATTTATCAAAGGCGAATCCGTGCTGGTGAAGTCCCTGTATCTCAAAGCCTGGAGGCAGTTCATCGGAAGGTGTCATGATATATCTATCAACTGCCTCAGCCGCCTCTGCTAACGCATCGCCGGTGATAACATTTTCCAAGTGAAGGTATCCGGTTACATCAAATAGATAGCGTTGTTTCGGTGTCATTTTTCTAATTTTCCTTGCGGTTCGGTTAGGTGGTTTGGTGGTTTTCACGTTCCGTAGATCCGCTTTCCACTTCATTCCGAGCTACGCGCTATTTTAACTCAAAGGAGCGCGAACCGAGCGCGCTCCTATAAGCGACCGCTGAAAGGATTTTTTTGTAAAAAATCCGCTCTGACCGCTGACAGCTATTCATAGTGCCATGTCGAACTTCGTGCCGGTTACGTTGCCTTTGACGTAAGCCTCACGGAAGAGCGTCTGGCGTTTCGGTGGCATTTCGTCAAGTTGTGCCTGTGGTGGCTTTGAAAGACTCCACCGTTTGTCTACCGAGTTATAAGCGTTGAAAACAGCGACTCGGTCGGTGTCAGGATTTTGCCACGGCTGTCCGCTATGCGTGATTGCCTCTGTGAAGATGATGACAGATCCAGCTGGACAGGAATAGGTATCCCAGAACTCCCAATCTTGTGTATGGGCACCTTCTGGAGCCGTATAAGCCGCCTTGTGGCTTCCTGTAATGAACATCGTGCCGCCATCACCCTTCTCCACGGGGTTAAGTTCCCAGACAACACGCGTCAAACCGCTGTAAGCTTGACCGGGAAGGCATGAATACTGATGACAGTCTCCCGGCATACGTAACATACCATTGCCGTTATGGGCATGGAATTTGAAAGGCATTTCGTCCGTTGTGGAGCGCAGTGCCAAAAAGCTCATCTCCATGCGGAATCCGTAACAGGTATCCGATGCGAGATAGGACGACGCGAGAAATTCGTTTCCGAATGCCACGACGACAGGATGGTCTGTCAATGTCTCCAAAGGACCCCCGTAGGTTGAGCGATGGTGTTGGGGAATCGTTTCGGGGTCGTGCTTTAATCGGTAACAGAAATCGCGCATCTTCTTGATCTCTGACTCCGTCAGGACCCCTGGAAACAAAAGCCAACCGTTCTTATCAAACAGATATTTCTGTTCCTGTGTTAGAGGAACAACCGATTTGCCATCAGCATTTGTTTGCGTGAGATCCTCAGGTGCTGTTCCCAACGGACTTCCTAAGTCTTTGTTAAATTTACCTAACTGTTCCACCACAAATTCCTCCCTTTCTAACTGCCTGTGGGGCAGAATACACTCGCTGATGCAAGACTAATGAATCTTTGCCCCTGTGAAATAGTCTGGGTTTGCTCCCATTTTTTCTAAAAGCGGTGCGGTTACTGTGTCAAGACTCTCAATGACATCAGCGGACGGCGTGTATTCAGCAACGTGCAGGTTTTGGGTCAGTTCATTTATGTTTCGGGTACCAACGAGCATACAGGTGATACCGGGGCGTGCCATCGCCCAAGCAATAGCCAGTCGGCTCATCGGGATCTGTTCGGCTTCCGCGATGTGTCGAATAGCCTCTAAGGTCTCAAACATTTCTTCTTCGGCACCTGCCTCGCCGTGCGAAGCCTGCGCCCGGTCCTCTCGAAAATGGCGAAATCGAGAATGCACCGGTGGTATCTCCTCCGCGCTTTTGTACTGCCCCGTCAAAATTCCCTGTAGCAGGGGCATATACCCCAAAATACCGACGTTATGCTCTCGGCACAGCGGAAGCAATTCCGGTTCTATTGCCCGCGACAAAAGATTATAGCAAAGTTGATTCACAGCAATTGTCGCACCCGTGTTGAGAGCCGCTGTGAGTTGCTCCACTCCGAAGTTGCTTACACCGATGGCACGGATGAGCCCATCCTCTTGCAAGCGTGTTAATTCAGCCATGCTTTCTTCGATGGCAATATCGTCGTCGGGCCAATGAATCATATAGATGTCAACATGATCTGTTTGCAACCGACTGAGACTCGCTTCGCAGTGTTCCCGTATCGTAGCAGGATCGGGTCTGCTTACCTTTGTGCCGATGACTGCTTCGTGCCTTCTACCGTTCAGTGCGACGGCGAGTGCCTCCTCGCTTCGTCCTTCGTTATATCCTTCCGCTGTATCGAAAAAATTGATGCCAGCGTCCAATGCGGCGTTGGCAACAGTGGTAACGTCTGATTGTGCCTGCGGTCCCCAGTAGTCGCCACCACCGTATGACCAGCATCCAATCCCCATCGTTGAGATTTCAATTCCAGATTTTCCACACGTCCGCATCTCCATTTTTCAGCCTCCATGATGTAGGGCGATCAGCAGTCAGGTCGGATTTTTCCAAAAAATCCTTTCAGCAGTCAGCGGTCAGTGCTTGGAAGGAAGGACTTCCAGTCTTTCCCTCTTTGCTGATGGCTGACTGCTATTCCGCTGATGGCTAATATTACGGCCTATGCCAATTCCGCGCAGAGTTCCGTAACCAGCTGTGCGTTCTGACCGATCTGATCGCCAAATTGTTGATACATACCGAGCAAAAGTGGGTCAATCGGCTTAGTGTTTTCTATCGCGAATTTCACCTCTTCCCGAATCTGATCTGGATTTCCGATGGTTCTGCCTGCTGCAAGGACCTTGAAGATGAGGCACGGCTTATCTGTGCGCTGTATTGCTTTACACATTTCATCGCGATCCTCGCGCGCGTAAATTTCGCCCAGAGCCGCGTAGCCGAATTTCTCCCTAAATTTTTCGGCACCGCCGTGAAGATTGTAAAGTCCAGTCATGTAATAGTCTATATCCCAATCCTCGTCTTCAGCGATATGCAGGAGTCTCGGATCATGGACGGATAAGCCAACGAGAGTTCCGGTATCACGGACCCGTTTGAGAATGTCTTGCAGGTGATCGAGTCTGTTTTCGCGTAAGCACCTGTGACCAACGCCACCACCGTGTGGTGCCATACCGAACGGGTCGTGCTTTGCCGCTTCAAAAACAGCGTCCGGTTCCTCATACCAAAGTCCACCCGGACTGAGACAGAACCAGTTCAATGTACCACCTTCGTTTCGGTACCGCTGCAAGTCGGAGAGCGAGCGTTCCGTTAGGCTATTCTGCCACGCATTAAGTCCTGCCTCTTCTGCCCGCTTCAGCGTTGCCACAACTCGTTCGGGGGTATGGTATTCCTGCTGATGCTGCGAGAGGAGTTGGTTGAAGTGGGAATAGCCATAGATCGGATTATCCCCAATCACCAGTTTACTGATTTGATGTCCACAAAACGAGATTTTCGGTAAGGTTGTCATTGCTTATCCTCCAATAATGAAGTGCGTGACGCTAAAACGAACTAACAGTGAACGAACCGAGTGTCTAACCGAACAAAAATCCTTCCAGAGCAGTTGCGTCAATCTCACGCACAAGGCGCATCGTCAAATCCAATGCGGCGTTGTAGTCATCAATGTTAATTATTGAAACATGGCTATGGATATAGCGCGACGGTACACCGAGCACGACGGACGGCACACCTCTGCCGGATTGATGAATGGCACCACCATCCGTTCCACCGGACTGACGCACTCCAAGTTGGTACGGTATCTCATGTTTCTTTGCCGTCTCAATCGCAAAATCTGCCAACTTCGGATTGACAATCATTGAAGAATCGATTATCCGAATTTGTACACCGCCGCCAAGTTTCCCTTGTGTCGCACCGACGCTTAATCCTGGGGTATCATCAGCAGGCGGTCCCTCAAGCACAATTGCGAGATCGGGTTCCACACTTGCGGCTACCGTCCTCGCCCCTCGTAATCCTACTTCTTCTTGCACACTTCCTGCCCCAATAACAGTATTCGGATGTTCATCAAGTCTCAAGAGTGCCTCAATTACAATCGCAACACCGACACGATTATCGAACGCTTTGGCGGAGAACAGTTTATCATTTTTCAACGGCATGAAAGGTCCGTAGGGGGCAATTGGGCATCCCGGTAACACCCCAAATTCCTCAGCCGCCTGTTCTTCGCTCTCCGCACCTATGTCGATAAAAAGGTCTTTCATGTCTAAGACCTTATCGCGCGATCCTGAGAGCAGATGCGGCGGTGTAGAGCCGACCACTCCAGGCACTTTACCCAACTTCGTTGTGATCGTGACACGTTGTGCTAAGAGAGTGTGTGCCCACCATCCACCGAGGGGTAGAAACTTAACGAACCCGTTATCCGTGACGTTTTGCACAACAAAACCGATCTCGTCTAAATGTGAATCCAGCAAAATTCGGGGCTGTTCAGCATTTCCAGCGCGCGTGCAGAAGATACTCCCTAATCTATCTGTTCCAATTGGACCAACACCAGTAACAGCATCACGAAAAATCTCGCGGACTTCTGTTTCGTAACCGGGAATTCCATCTGCTTGTGTCAATGATTTGAGCAGTTCAATTGATGTTTCGCTCATCTATGCATTCCTTTGAAGATTATGCTATTATTTTCGAGCATTATAGCACGCCTCCGATTTTGTGCCAACTTTTAAGTGGTTGGGTCCGAGGATATGAGATTGGCGTGCGGTTCTGGTTTATGTTATAATTTTCCAAACGACGTATTTAAAGCACTAAATTAAAAACACAAACTTCTAAATAGGACTTTAATTATGAAAAACTACATGCTCATTCTCATACTACTACTTGCCACCACCGCCTGTGCAAGTGCCGAAGATTCTGAAGATTATAGCAACGACGAAATCCGGACCCTATTGCCCTTCGATGCGATCCCTGCTATCACCGATCCGCAATTCGTTTCTGCCGGTGCCGCGAAATTAGACGCAGATGCCCCCGTCATCGGCGTGACCTTTAACGGCGAAAGCCATGCCTATTCGCTTTATCTGTTGAATGGACATGAGATCGTCAACGATGTTGTGGGCGGAATGAATATCGCTACCACGTGGTGACCGCTCTGCAATACGGCTATCGTGTATAGTCGGGATCTTGACGGTAAGACGTATACATTTGGTGTTAGCGGTAAATTGTGGCGGGATGCGTTGTTGATGTATGACCATCAGACACGTTCCCTCTGGTCGCATATCACTGGCGAGGCGATACAGGGTCCGCTCACCGGTAAGCAATTGAAACCCCTCGCCTCCATGCCACAGATCGCATGGAAAACGTGGCAGTTAAACTATCCAGAGACCGAGGTATTGTCTGTGCCTACCAGAGGTGGTATGCGCGAGAGCATAAACCAAGATGCTTATGCAGACTACCATGCCAGTCAGCGTGCTGGTGTCAGCGGGATGAAATATACCGATAATAGACTGCCGAATAAATCCCTTGTGATCGGTGTTCAAGCACCAGCGAAAGGTGGCAATACACAATTTCGCGCATATCCACTGATACTCTTTACGAAAACCGCTATCATCAACGATACACTTGATGGAGTGCCGCTGCTCATTTTTCACGATAAAAGGTCGTTCGCAACGGCAGTCTTCACGCGGAACGTGGCAGGGAAAGTCCGAACCTTTAGCCAGAAAGACAGACACTTTGCAGAAGACGATACCGGAACACGCTGGAATCTCATTACAGGTGAGGCAGGATCGGGTAAGGATGGAGGCGCGCGTTTAGAGCGGCTGCCTGCTATCAATATCTATTGGTTCGCATGGGCGCGCTACCATCCTGAAACCTCTATCTATCGGTAACTATAGTAGATTTTACAATTGACGATGCCTTCAATCGGCGCGCTTACAAAGCGCGCCTACCGGTGGATGTCTACATGTTTTATATTTTGCCCTAACTTGGCAACTACAAAGACTTTAATTGTCCAGTTCGACGATTTCACCTGTCATATTGCGGTGCATCGTCGGACGAATGACTAATTCCGGGATATTGCTCCGTTGTGGCAGCGTTGCGATTAGCAGAATCGCCGCTGAAGTCTCATCGACATCTACCATTGTCTCACGGGCGGCGGCATCCGGAGGAACCGGACGTTTGTCCAGAATCGGCGTTGCTACCTCACCGGGGACAACGACACTTGCTCGGATACCGGTGTTCCGTAAATCGGCGTTGAGGAATTCGGTGAAATTGATAACCGCCGCCTTCGCTGCGCCGTAGGCAAACCCGCTAAACGGACCGGGCGTGACCGCCGCAAGCGACGAGATATTAATAATCGTCCCCGATTTCGCTTCCAGCATCGCTGGTACAACCGCTTTCGTACAGAAAAATGTGCCCATTAGATTTGAATCGATAACCGAGCGCATCTCTTCAGGGGGGGTGTTGAGGAGTCGTCGATGCTGTGAACTGTGTCCGGCATTGTTCACAAGTACATCAATCCGTCCGAACTTGTCAAGCACATCGGCAACCATCTGTTCGACAGCATCGTAGTCAGCCACGTCAAACGCGTAACTCACCGCTGTCCCGCCTGCTGCTTCAACTTCAGCCTTGACGGAGACCAACTTCGATTCTGTTCTACCGTTAATGACAACCGTCGCACCCTCTTGTGCCATTGCGAGGGCGGCACCGCGGCCTATACCACTGCCACCCCCCGTAATAATACAAACATTTCCTTCTAAACGCATTCTTTTCCTCCATTGGGTAAAATAGGTTTAACTGCCGCTTTTACCTCTTTTGATAACGATTCTAATTCATATTGTGCATCCGATATTTTATCGCGATGTTCGTCAAGCGGGTATCCACCCTTTCCAGTTTCATTGAAATAAGCACTCAATTGATAGCGTTGAAAGATGTTCATCCGCGGATAATCCTCTGTCCAAGGACTCGCATCGTGGAGCAGGTTCGTCGAGAAGATCGCCACATCACCCGCTTCCATCGGTAGCGTAATTGAGGTCGGTGGATCGTGCTTCACGGGTAGGTTCTCTGGGGTCTGGAACAGAGATTTATGACTACCGGGGACGAGGCAAAAGCCGGTGCCAGAGGGTACATCTACGAGTGCAACCCACGTCGCAATGTGGCTGCAATAGATGTGTCCCGCGGCGGCTTGGTAATCGTTGTGTGGATTGCGGAACCCGGGTGGGAATTTGAATCCGCTGTCGTCACGATGAAAGTGTTGAGGGGCATCGTGTTTCGTCATCATCGTAAAATTGCAGTGAAACAGACGCGGAGCATTCATTGTCAACCCCGCCACAACTCGCATAATGTCAGGATTCATCGCGAGGTCTTCAAAGAGACGATGTCCGTACTGGATGTGTCCAATGTGTGTTTTGCAAGGCTCCTGTTGCCCGCGATCGAGCGGTGGTGGAATGTCGGCTTCACCAATTGTCAACCAATGCTGAAGTCCCTTTACCATCTCTTCAATTGCGTCTTTTGGGATAACGTTTCTTAAAACGAGGAACCCGTGTAAATCGAAATACCACTTCTCCGCTTCCGTCAAAGTGGAATGGATTGTATACATTAATTCTTCTCCGCTATTTCTATGAGTTTTGCGAATACAGATTAGCAGAATTCGACAAAATTTTCAAGACTACGGATTAGTGTTCAGGTTGCTTTATCTCTCCCCAGAGGGTCGTCAACTTCCCATGCGGTGAAACAGCTAAGGAGCCTTCTATCCAGTCGGGCCACTTCTCATCACTCGGCTCACGCGTCAACCGTCTCAGCCCCTGTGTCTCGAGTCCATAACGATAGAGGTTATAATGTGAGATGGATTTATCCAGGAACTTGAGTGCGAACAGGATCGCACGGTCCTGCTCCATCCAACACGCCCCTGCGATCAGAAAATGGTTGCCGAGTCGGTCATTAATATCTGTTATTTTATGCGTCCCACCCCCGATCCGTTGAACGATGAATCGCTTGACATCTCCATCGCGAAACCATTTCGATTCATAGAAGAGGATGCGTTGTCCATCGGCAGACCAGCGGGGAAAGTATCTGAACGTGGACGGGTCGTTGGGACCTGGATCCGGGAGGACAGGACGCTGGTGCTGCCCCTCCGCAGACATCACGTAGATCGTTTTCGGGACTATCCCGGGCTTTCGGATGAACCGCTCAAAAGCGATCTGTCTGCCATCGGGCGACCAGTCGGGGGACGCGGAAGCTGTATCCTCGTCCTCACCTGTTAATTGTGTGACGGTGTGCGTTGCAAGTTCTATGACGAACACCTCCCATCTTCCGCTTCGGGTACTCGTAAAAACGAGGGAGTGTCCATCGGGCGACCAAGATGGATACACATCGATGACGTTGTTATAGGTAAAGCGTTGCGGGTCTGTGCCATCAGCGTTCATGATGAATATCTCCGACGTGGTTTGTGTTTGCGTCCTGTCCATGTATCTGGTAAAAGCGATCTGTGTGCCATCGGGCGACCAACGAGGATACCGGTGTGTCGCCTGCGTGCTGTGTGTGAGCCTGCGTCTGCGTGAGCCGTCATCGTTCATGACGCAAATATCACCATCGAGACAAAACACGATCTTTGCATCAACGGAAGTTGTCGCACCTGTGAGCCAGAGCAGACAGCAAGAAAGGAAAAAACGTATTGTTTTTGAAAGATGGGTTGTTTTTAGGGAGTTCATTGTGTGCCTCCTTCTGCACAAGGGATGCTTTGAGAGACCCGCGGCGATGCGATGACTACCCTCGCCGCGGGTGTTATCAGAGAGTCGCTCCTGGGGACCGACCCCTAAAGTTCAAAATTAGTGGAGCATGACGCAGTGGGCCACGCGACCTTCTCCTTCGTCGCAAGGTCTCTTACCTCCAAGCCTGTCCACGCATCAATCCAGCCGGGTCCTTCTTCTTTATTTCTCAGAAGGAACGAGAAGTTGTGGTGGGCAGACCCAAAACTATTCCCCGGTACCTCTTTCTCTTTTGTTTCGGGGAGTGGTGTAATAGACCCGCCGTTCCAATGCACTTCCACCGTGAACGTCCCATACAATTTGACCTTCCCGATGCCATAGTTGTCAACGGCGACCGAATGACTGCTGTGAGCAGTTTCAGTGAGGGTATCAAACCAGGTGCAGACGTAGGTGGATCCATACACATTTCCAGCAAATTCAGTGCTCGATCTAAAATCCTGATCAAGCGCGTAGAGGTCCGTTAGAAGTAAACAGGTTGTTGCAAAAAGAAGCGTCAGTGTGAAAACAACAAAGCATTTCATTTTAGTATCTCCTTTTGACTCGCTCTAAGGCGTCTTCATTTACGCAGGCGGTGTGATAATAAATCACGGCTCTGCTGCTACTAAATCCCATCTATGTAAGGTATCAATAATATCAACGAGAGGCTCCGTGGTGCCTGTGAGGTTCCAGCCCAGAATCGAGGGGCATCGACAGATCGATTCAATTTGAGTGCTTCTCGCCGACTTTCAACTTACTCCACTGCGTGCTTTTTTTTCCGTTTGCGGATGCGTCAAGCGTGCCTGCTATCCATCGAGGTAATAAGTCTTCTGCGGGGTGTGTGGTGAGTTGCGTTAGTGTGCTGCTGATGAAGTTATAGCGATAGATGTCGTAATTGCCGCGTTCTTTGGTTATTAATCCTGTGGCATCCGCGGATAAAAGTATCTCTTTATTGTTTATCCAACAAGATGCCCCAGGGCGAAATCCTTTTGGAAGTACCACCCGTTCTGTTCTTTTTGCGGCAAGGTGATAAATAAAAATGTTGCTTTCTCTGATAACAAGGTCTGTATCAGCTCCGTCTTTATTTACTATAATATCAAATCTATCCTCAACAAACATGAGGCGTTTGCTATCCGGGGCCCAGCGCGGGTACATACGAATGACAAGGAAATCAGGGTTAGCATTCGGGGGGAAGATCGGTTTCTCACCACGTCCATCTAGCGCGACAATGTGAATGTTCTTTTCAAAGCCGGGTGTCTTTTCAAAAGCGATGAAACGGCCATCTGCAGAAATATCTGATTCGGTTATCTTCTCAACGCCCTGGAGGGGGCGTGTCACGCCGGTCTCTATGTCGATAAAGAAAAGCCGATAGGTACGCTTATCAAAGTCCCATGTTGTGATCGCCAATTCCTGTCCATCTGGTGTGAAGAAATTGAGCCACTGAAATGAAAGTGCTTCATCTTCATTTGTTAGAACCTGCTCATCGCTACCATCCGCTTTCATGAGAATGACCTCTGATATTTTTTGTCTATCTTGCATGCTGCTGCGCAGAAATGTGAGTGTTTGACCGTCTGGTGCCCATAAAGGAACATAGTCACCAGCCGGATTGTTCGTTATTCTGCGAAGGTGGCTGCCATTATCATTCATCGTATAAATTTCGGAGTTGCCATCGCGTTTAGAATAAAACACGATTTTGGTGTTCGCTACAGTGGCAAACATCAACAAAAGACATGAAAGAAAAATAGTTTTCATGAGAATCTCCTTAGGGAGAGCGAGAACATAAATGCCCTCGCTCAGAACTACACCGAATTATTGGACAGTAAACGGTATATCACCTTCCGCGTGCCACCGTGCTTTTAGCCCGGCATCGTCTTGATCTCTCGCCTGAATGTTGGTATATGCCGTGAAAAGGTGGGGCCCCGGTTGAAGCCCGCTAGTAGAAACGCTCTGTTGATAATGATATTCGCTCCAATAATAATCTGCCCATCCATCATAGTAAGGCTGTAGTTTTCTTGAACGTATCCTGGGATTCCTATTGGTCCGGTTGAGATCCTCACCATTGGGGCCTCGAACTGAGGTGAGATAAACGAGATCAAACAAAATGTCTTGATCTCCAAAGTCACCACCAGCGTAGTTGCCAATGTAGGCCGAGTGTGTGCTATATGCCCGATTGTTGGCAGACCACATATTCTCCACAAAAACCTGACCGTAGGTATTCGGCAATTTCTCGAACAAAGGGTCCTCCAAATAATCTGTGTCGCCATAACTTATATCAGAGGCAAGTGCAGCTTCGGTGTGCATTGAGACGGAACTTAATCCTACACAGAGCATAGCGATAAAAAGTATCGCGTGAAAGAAGGAATGGGTCATAATCATCTCCTTTGTTTGCGAAGGGCATGGATGTGTGTAATACATTTTCGCTTTTGTGTGAGTAACGGTGATAGTTTTAGTTTCCGCGCGAAAATCGCCGCAGAAACATTTTTATATGCTGAGCATTGCTCAATAGCGTCATAATAATAGGTAGCAATTATCGTGCCAATTTGAAAACCTATACAGTTACAGGGATCAGATCATTTACCAACCCTCCAAAATTTGGAAATTTTCTAAATTTTGGAGGGTTACCCTCTAAATTTTGGAATCTGCCTCACATTAAACCTTTATACGCGCCCAGGGTGATTTCGTTTTGGGTTTCGATCTTGGTTTTCATTTACATAAGTTAAGGTTTTGGCACAAAATCGCGAGCACCGCTCGCGCCTACAGTGGAGAAATAGTCACATATATAAAGGGAATCTTTAAAACGAAATGGCCCTGTATACGCGCCGTATTCCACTTGACGTATTCTGAGAGTGTGTTAAAATAAACAAAATCAGATACTCTAAAATTAGAGCGGAGAAGGACTATGAAAGGCAGTACGAAAGAAAATATGGTAGATTCAGGGCATCGTGATGCGGAGGCGACTGCCAGGCGCAGTCGCCCGGCTCGGCACGGATTACACGGGGAGTATACGGATATCCTCGGCGAAAGCCCGGAGATGATTGAAGTCCTTGAAAAAATAGAAGTGGTTGCGGATACAGATGCGGCGGTGCTGATTCAAGGAGAAACTGGAACCGGTAAAGAGTTAATAGCATACGCCTTACACCGAAACAGTTCTCGTGCGGCAGAGGAGTTGGTTGTCGTTAACTGCGCAGCGATACCGGAAAATTTATTGGAGAGCGCACTCTTTGGACATGAGAAAGGCGCGTTCACCGGGGCCACGGAGCGACAGATCGGTAAGTTTGAAAGTGCGCACCGGAGCACAATTTTCCTTGATGAAATCGGGGAGATGCCGCTGTCTCTTCAGCCGAAGTTGCTACGGACGCTTCAGGATCGGAAGATTGAACGCATCGGCGGCACGAAACCGATTCCCGTAGATTTTCGAGTGGTCGCGGCTACCAACCGGGACCTGCAGCACGCCGTTAGAGATGGCACTTTCCGCGAAGACCTCTATTATCGGTTGAAGGTCGTTTCGCTCTCACTGCCCCCCTTGCGAGAACGGCGAGAGGATATCCGTCTCTTAACAAACCACTTTCTGCAAAAGCATGCTCAGGACCGAAGCCCCTTACCGATAAAGATAGCCTCCAGCACCCTAAACCTTCTCTACACCTACCCCTGGCCCGGAAATATACGTGAATTAGAAAACGCCATTTTTTACGTCTGCCTTTTTGGCAAAACAGATGCTATCTTGCCGAAGCACCTCCCCAAGGATATTCAAGACTTCAACGGAGAAAGATGGCGTTCAGCGGTAGAAGTTGCTGGCGGACTTTATACGCAAGATACAATAGACCTCCCTCTCGGATTAACGTTGAAGGAGGTCGAAAGGGAGTGGATTCTGCAAACGTTGGCATATTTGGACGGAAATCGGACAAAGACCGCAAAGGCTTTGGGAATGAGCCTAAGTTCTTTGTATAATAAGTTAAACAGTTATGCAGCGGAACCGAAGTTTTAGGCAACGGTACTTCTTGGACCTCTTCCTATTCTCAAAAAGCACTTGACAAAAATCTCGAAACCCCTATAATGGACATCACAATATGGTTGAGTCTTAAGGAGGTCCTCCCAGTGTCTTTAAAACAACGTATCCATAATAAAGAAGCGATTAACATTGCATCCGGTGTCTCGTTCGGCTGCACCCGCGACGAGATGGAGGCGGTTCTCGGTCAGGGCAACTACGATTTGATCAGTACCGACCATCAGCACGGTGCCGCGAATGAAGATAAACTTGTTGAATATTGTGCTATGGCGAGTGAATTCGATGTAGGCGTGCAGCTTCGCATCAAACACACGCGCAACGCGTATCTCATCGGCAATCTGTTAGATCTCGGTCCCCAGGCGATTGTCGTGCCACAGGTCGAGAGCGTTGAAACGGTGGACGAAGCAATCGATTTTTTCTACTATCCTCAGAAGGGAAAACGGAGTTGGGGTCCCAGCAGTGCTTACGGCATAAAACAGGGCTTGGACCGCCTTGAGTACGCCGAGTGGTGGAACAATACCGGCATTCTCATCTTACAGATCGAATCTGTGGATGCCGTGATTAACGTCAGCAAATTCGCGAAACCCGGCGTGGATATGGTAACCTTCGGTGAGAATGACCTGAATTTTAGTATAGAATCGTATCCGAGTTCCCCATTTAAAAATCTTCAGGAGTGCATTGCACACGTGCAAACACAGCTCGCAGATACCCACGTCAAGGTAGGTGCGGGGCATACACCGTCAGGGCGGTTGTAGGAGTAAAGTCTAATTCTCCGTGGGAGGGGTTTTTAACCCCGATTGCATGAACTTTAGGCAATTTAATCCTGAGAAGGAGTGTTATAATGTCAAAACGAATTAAAATCGGGATTATTGGATGCGGTATGGTAGCCGGTTCACATGTCAATGGGTATCTTGACCATCCACAGCATGCCGAAATCGTTGCTGTTTGCGATACGGTGGAAGCGAATGTAAAGCGCCGACATGCGGAAGCCCTTTCTGGTGCTGCATCGCGCGCGGAAGCCGCAAAAGCCGACGCAGAAAAGGCAGATACAACGGAAGCACGCGAGCAGTTGGAGGCAGACGCTGCTCTCTGGTCAGAATATAGCGACAACGGTGTCAAAATCTTTAGCGACTACAACGAAATGTTGAGGGACTGTGATTTAGACGCCGTCAGCCTTGCCCTACCACCGTTTGTCCATGAGCCTGCCACCGTCGCAGCCGCTCAGGCCGGAAAGCACGTCTTCTGCGAAAAACCGATGGCGCGCACCGCAACAGAGGCGAGAAATATGCGGGATGCCTGTGATGCCGCTGGCGTTAAACTCGCATACCAGAGCGGCGGTACATGCCTTGATCCGACAAGTTTCGCCATTCGGGACTATATCACCTCTGGGAAACTCGGTGATGTCTATTACGGCAGACTCACCAGTTACCGGGTCCGTGGCAGGCCGAATGTAGATATGTTCGGCTACGGCAGATGGTTCCTCCATTCGGTTTACAGTGGAGGCGGCACCATATACGACACAGGGGTCTACCTTATCAACCGCTCCATCTATCTGCTCGGTTCACCACAGCCCGCTACTATCAGTGGTATCGCCTACCGCGGCATGCTTCCTGAATATACGGGTGAGCCCATCAACGACGTTGAGGAACACGTCTCCGTGTTTGTCCGGTTTACAAATGGGATGTCGTTCACGTATGAAAACGGTTGGTCGAGCAATATGGCAGGACAACCACAGGGCATCTTCATTTTCGGATCCAAGGGTTCGTTTAGCAACGACAAACTCTTCCTTGAAAACGGGGAGTGGGATACCGATGACCAGGGCAATCGCAGACGCTATCAAGGCAATCTCGTCGAAACGCCGTTAGAGTTACCAGATAGGTCCATCCCCGATAAGTTCCGTGATTTCCTTGATGCGTGTAACAGCGATGCGCAGCCTGTCAGCAATGGGGACATCGGTCTGAAGGTTACGGAGATTATGAGTGGTGCACTCTTGTCAGCGAAACTCGGTCGTGAAGTCAGCGTAGAAGAACTTTATGAATTGGAAGGACTCCGCGCCGAACCGATACCCGGTTGGCATATCCCATAAGAGCGCATTCAGCGAATTTAATGTTGACAAATTACCCTTCAATCGGGTATGCTTTAAAAGGTGTCGTTGGGTGTGCAGAAGCATGTGTAAGTTGAAATATTATCTTGAAAGAACGTGAATGAAACGGAGGATTAGATTTGAAAGGTTTTGAGTTTTTTGAACCTACTACCCTCGCAGAGGCATCTCGGTTATTCGCAGGGGAACACGCGCAGCTCCTTGCAGGCGGGACAGACCTCGTTATCGGTATGAAAGCACTCACCGAAACGCCGCAGTCCGTGATTAGTTTACAGAAAATTCCGGGATTGGCGGGTGTCACTGCCGAAGCCGATGGCAGTATTAGTGTCGGCGCAATGACAAAGGTGCGGGAGATCGAGTTATCAGCAGATATCCAGAAACACCACACTGCACTGGCAGAAGGTGCCACAGAAATAGGCTCTATCCAGATTCGCAATCTTGCAACTATCGGTGGAAACATTGCGCACGCTTCTCCTGCTGCGGACACTGTTGCCGGTTTACTCGTCGCCGATGCGCAGGTCGACATCGCAAGTGCGGATGGTGAGCGTACCGTATCGATTGATGAACTTTTCACGGGACCCGGACAGACCATCTTAGCACCCGGTGAGATTATCACACGCTTTCGCCTACCGAATCCTGCGTCTGGCTCCCACTATATTAAGCATAAAATCCGTGAAGTAATGGATCTGGCATTCATCGGTGTTGCCGCTGCCGTTAATCTCGATAATGGAACAATCACGGATGCCCGAATTGGACTCGCAGCCGTTGCCCCTACGCCAATTCGTGCGACGGCGGCAGAGAATCTTCTAAGGGGAAATGAACCGACAGCGGAACTCTTGGAACAAGCCGGTGAAGCCGCGGCAGCTGCTTCAAGCCCGATATCTGATTTACGATGCTCCGCAGAACATCGCAGAGAGATGGTCGATGTACTTACGAGACGAACCTTACAAGAGGCAGTCGCGAGGGTATAAGTTCAATTAATTGTTTTTATTGCTCTCCTACAATCGGAGCAGAAGCCTGCAAAAACGGTGCAGGCGGCTTCCGGGCAGATAACGCCAAACTATTAACCTACGTTGTTTAACCGCAAGGTAAAAATAGTTGTCAGTTAAGAGGTTTTTGTTAAACCGAAGCGCGTAGCCCGTAACGTAGTGGAGGGGTTTTTGCTGGGGTGTTTCTTCTGATATACGGAGAGGGACTTCATTTATCCAACCCACCTGACCGAACCGCAAGGAATAATTAAAATAAAAAAGGAGAAGAAATATGGCAAAACACCCTGTCAGTCTAAAGGTTAACGGGGACGAATACGATTTACTCATTGAACCGCGCAAAACCCTGTTGGCTGTACTTCGCGATACGATCGGTTTGACGGGAACTAAAGAAGGGTGTAGTACAGGCGACTGTGGTGCCTGCACCGTTATTGTTGAGGGTCAAGCCGTTACGTCTTGTATGGTGCTCGGTGTCACCGCTTCCGAAAAAGAGATTACCACTATTGAAGGTTTAGCCAGTGACGGTGAACTCCATCCTGTTCAACAGGCGTTTATTAACACAGGCGGCTATCAATGTGGTTTTTGTACCCCCGGTTTCATCATGGCGTCGAAAGCACTCTTGGACGAAAATCCGGACAGAACTGAAGAAGAATTCAGGCACGCACTCGGTGGGAATATCTGCCGTTGCACCGGGTACACAAAAATTCTTGAAGCAATTTTGAATGCCGCGGAAGAAGTCAAAACATCTGCATAAAAGTTATCGGCGGTCAGCGGTCAGCGGTCAGCAAGAAGACGTATCTTCACCAGAAACCTCTTTGCTGATGGCTGATAACCGACAGCCGACAGCCATGAAAAAAGGAGAATTAGATGTCAGAATATACTGTTGTTGGACAAAAGGTTGCCCGCGTTGATGCTGTTGAAAAGGTAACGGGTGCCGCCCAATACGGTGCCGATGTTCATCCGCCCGGTATGCTCTACGGCAAAATCGTCCGCAGTAAACATCCCCACGCCAACATACTCAGTATTGACACCAGCGAAGCCGAAAAACTTCCGGGTGTCCGGGCGATTGTTACGCAAGACGACGTGCCAAGCGGTAGAAGAGTTTTCGCAACGGATAAGGTGCTTTACTTAGGCGAACCGCTTGCTGCCGTTGCGGCAACCGATCCCGATATTGCCGAGGAAGCCGCTGAACTCGTTAAGATTGAATACGAAGTGCTACCGGTTGTGCAAGATGTTATGGAAGCGATTCAGCCATCAGCACCACGCTTGCAAGGTGATGCCACAAAGGATGGTCCCAATCGCCGGGAAATCAGCACACAAATCCGGAGACTCACTCGTGATAAGGAAAACGATCACAGCGACGAAATCAGCAAGCTTGAGGCGGCATTAGAGGATTACCCGGATGAGGTTTACTATAACATCTCTGCCGAAAGCCACTCCGAAGCGGGTGATGTTGAGAAAGGGTTCGCTGAATCTGATATCGTTGTTGAAGATACCTATGTGATTCCGAGAGTCCACCAAACTTACATGGAGCCACACGTCTCTGTCGCCAGCGCGGACTCATCCGGCAAAGTCACTGTTTGGGCATCCACGCAAGGTCCGTTCGCTATCCGTTCGGGTATCGCTGGGACGCTCGGTATTCCATTGACGCAAATTAATGTCATCGGTACAACAATGGGCGGTGGTTTTGGTGGACGTTTTGGCGTTATTATTACACACGTTCCAGCCGTATTGCTTTCGCAAAAAACAGGGCGTCCCGTCCGTGTCCAGATGACGCGTGAAGAGGAATTCATTGATGGTAGACCCGCACCCGGATGTGTTATTAAAATCAAGACAGGTGCCACGAAAGACGGGCGTCTTATGGCACGGGAAGCACTCGCTTTTTGGGATTCCGGTTCTGTCTCCGGTGCATCGATCGGTAGCACGATTCGAGTCCGTGGAGTCTACAAAATTCCGAATCTCAAGGTAGACGCTTATGGTGTTCACACCAATAAATCTGGTACTGCTGCCTACAGAGCACCCGGTGCCCCGCAAGCCATTTTCGCAGGTGAGTCCCAGCTCGACGAAATTGCTGAACGCATCGGTATGGATCCCGTTAAATTCCGTCTGATGAATATGCGCGAAGAAGGTGACCTTGTCCCCGCAGGTGCTGCGGAACCCAAAGTGGGTTACAAAGAAACTTTGGAAGCGGTCGCTGATGCCGCTGGATGGTGGGATCGGGAAGCGGGTGAAAACCAAGGATGGGGCGTTGCTGTTGGGGATTGGACAAACGGTTGCGGACCGGGTGGTGTTTATGTTTCTGTCCATGAAGACGGGAGTGTTCGTATCTTCCATGGATCTATGGACATCACTGGAACGGATACCGCGATTTCACAGATTATCGCCGAGATCCTGACAGTGCCGTATGAAAGCGTTACAATTCGGCGCGGTGATACAGATTCCGCTCCGTACTCTACCGGTTCCGGTGGAAGTGTCGTTACCTTCACAATGGGCAACACCGCAAAATTGGCGGCTGAAGATGCACACCGACGGATTCTCGAACTCGCCTCAGAGCGTCTCAATATGAGTGTGGACAACCTTGAACTCAAGGATGGAGGGGTCCATGTTGTTTCCGCAGATCCGCCGAAATCCATTTCGTTGGGTGAACTTGCTGCGTATAGTTTGTCCACAACCGGTGGTCCTATCGTTGGAAAGGGTTCCTTCGCTCGACAACCAAGCACACCGGCACTCGCGGCGCAGATCGCGAAAGTCGAAGTAGACCCGGGCACCGGCAGAACGAGAGTCCTCAAACTTGTCGCTTCGCAAGATGTCGGCTACGCCATCAACCCGATGGCTGTTGAAGGGCAAATCGAAGGTGGCACAGTGCAAGGGTATGCATGGGCAATGATGGAAGAGATGCAGTACGGCGAAAACGGTAACATCAATCCGGGTTTTGTCGATTACCGCGTCCCAACCTCAGCAGACCTCCCAACGGTCGAGTCTGTCATTGTTGAAGTGCCCGCACCCAACGGTCCCTATGGTGCGAAAGGTGTTGGTGAACCGCCTATCACGCCGACATTGGCGACGATGGCAAACGCCGTCAAAGATGCCATCGGTGTGCGGATTAGTGAATTGCCGATCAAACCGGAGAAAGTTGTTGAAGCGTTGAAGGGTAATGGACACTAATCCGCTATCCGTCTTGTAAAGTGACGAAAATTAGCAGTAGCGTGGCTTCTCGCGCTGCTGCTAATGTGTTTGAAATGATGTCATGATACATAACACTGATGAACAAGCGACACAGAAGAATATTTGAAGCCATCTTTGCACAACCAATCTCGGGCAACATCAAATGGAGGGATGTAGAATCTTTGCTAAGAACCTTAGGGGCTGTCCTGACAGAACGTGCAGGTTCGAGGGTCTCTGTATCGCTTAATGATCACGTTATCGTGTTTCATAGACCACACCCAAGTCCGAATATGGATAAAGGTGCAGTCAGGGATCTATGAAGGTTTCTCCAAAGGACAGGGATTACACTATGATCGAGTACAAAGGTTATATCGGAGTCGTTGATTTTGATCCAGAAATAGACCTCTTCCATGGAACTGTGATCAATACACAAGATGTAATTACATTCTATGGCGCATCCGTAACCGAACTTCGGGCAGAGATGCAGAAGTCACTTGAGGTTTACTTTGAAGTCTGCGAAGAACAAGGAAAAATACCAGATAAACCTTTCTCAGGGACACTCACGATCGAAACAACCCCTGAGTTGTACAGTCGGATTGCATTGAACGCAGCGCGTCGTCAATTAGAAATAGATGTCTACCTTCAAGAAGTCTTAGAGAAGGTTGTTTCGGCAGATTAGTACAATTTCCGTTGAAGTTGGGGAACCTCACTGGCAACCCATCCCTATTTAACCGAAAATCTGCCTGAAACATTGTCCCGCAAGCCTCTATAGGAAATCTGCGCAAGCAAGACAGCCCAGGAGCTATAAATTAAAAAATGTTTGGTGAAATTAGAAATGGACACGGTGAACGCCTCGATTACTCCTTTCATGAAGGCGAAGGCGATAGAATAGTAGTGATTGGACACGGGGTCACCGGCAACAAGGACAGACCTGCGCTTGTCGCTTTAGCAGAGGGACTCGCTGCTGCTGGTATTTCTGCACTGCGCTTCTCCTTCTCCGGCAACGGTGGATCGGATGGGGCATTTACAGATTCCACGATCACAAAAGAGGTAGCAGACCTTGGAAACGTCATTGACGCGCTTGATGGGTACAACGTCTGCTACGTCGGGCATAGCATGGGGGGTGCGGTTGGTGTGCTGCGTGCCGCCACCGATGAACGCATCCAACTGCTGGTTTCGCTCGCGGGGATGGTACACACGAAAGCGTTTGCACAACGTGAATTCGGTGATGTCACACCCGATGAAGGCTTTATGTGGGATGAACCGGATTGTCCGCTCTCACAGGCGTATGTAGATGACATGGCAACGATTGACAGTGTCGCAAAAAGCGCAAGTAAATTTGCGGTTCCGTGGCTTTTGGTTCACGGCACAGAGGACGATATCGTTCCACCTGAAGATAGCCACGACATCCTGCAGTACGCAAACGAAGATACGGAGCTTCTCGAACTACCGGGCGTGGACCACGTTTTTTCTGGTGATTCCACGGCAGTTATGGTCGAAAAAGTCGTCGCATGGATTGACCAAAAGTTATGATTGAATAAAATGAGTCAAGCACATTTAGGGTATGAGAGCAGAGTGAATTTGGGTAGTTACTATACTCCCACTGAAATTGTGAATATAGCGTGGGAGATGATTGCGCCTTATGTGCATTCACAGACCTTTATTATTGATAGTGCCTGTGGGTACGGAGATTTTCTGAAAAAAAATTGTGGGCAGTGTATCACAATTGGATGTGATATAGATGAAACTGCAATCAATGTAGCGAAAAAAAACAACGATAAAGTTTGGTTTTTTCAAACGAACGCTTTATACAATGTATCAAGAGCAAAATTCGCTATTCCTCAGCGTTCCAATTTGATAGTCGTTGGAAACCCACCCTATAATGATAAAACATCTCTTATTCGTCACAGTATCAAAAGTATTGATTTTGACATTGATGAAGATATAGCAAGTCGGGACTTAGGGATATCATTTCTCCGTTCCTACAATAAACTCGAAGCAGACCTTATTTGTGTATTGCATCCATTATCCTATTTAATAAAGCCTACCAATTTTAGACGATTAAAGGAGTTCACTGCAAATTACAGATTGATAGATGGGCTATTAATCAGTAGTTGTGAATTCCCCGAATCGGCGAAACGGACGCCTTTTCCAATTATCATTGCCTTGTATCGGCGTGACACCCTGGGAATGGAATACAGTTTTATACGTTCCTTCCGATTTAGAGCAATAGACGGTCTACATTTCTGTCTTAATGATTTTGATTATGTTACTAGTTACATTGATAAATATCCGAAGAAGAATCGCTCGACATCTGATGATTCCTTATTTTCATCAGTAGAGGGAGGGGACCATAGCTCTGAAAAAGACGATTCTCTATTTTTTTGGACACTGCGAGACATCAACGCGCTAAAAAGGAATCGCACTTTTGTCGAAAGTTATAGCGCGAATACGATTGTAATTGACAAGCGAAAATTAGAGTATTACGCATACATAGATGTGTTCAAAAGGAACCTGCATAGACTTCCTTTCTATTTTGGTAATTGTGATGTTCTTATAGATGATAATCTATTCAGAGAATATAAATCCTGTTTCATCAGCGATACTATTAGACATCATCCATTTCTGGAAAAGCACTTTCAAGTAAATCTGGTGGAGAAGGAGCAGGTGGAGTCTAAACTTGATATTTATTTCAAAAAACTATTAGGAAAATATCATGTTTGATGAAAAGAACAAGAGAATTCTTGTAGATATTCCCCTCACAACACCTACAGGAAAAATAAGAATTAAGTCAAGAAGCATGTTTTATGAGTATGGCGCGCCGCATGCTACCAGAACAGAACCTTTCACCCAAAACAATTATGTTGAGTGGCAAATAGGTTATGATTTGGAGGACAAGCAAAAGGACAAGTCTAGCTTGCCTCATATATCGTTTAGTGCGTATAACCGTACAAAGAAGGTGCTATATGAGTTATCTGAATATTTGTATTATTTTTCTTCTTGGGGTATGATTACTTCTTCAGAATTAAAAGGGACTCTTGAGTCTTTATCTAAGCTGGAGGAGAAAACTTACTCTCTAATCATCCGGATTGCCAGATAACGAGAACACATCCTGTTGAGAAACAAATCAATAATACTACATTTTTCGGGATGACGCTGAAGTATCCGCAACTCGTTTATAAATTTGGGAAATATGAAATTATTGCTGAGATTACTATTCGAGAAAAGCAAAGAGCAATTGGCATCCAACCAATGCTTTATTTGTGTTTTCCAATAACAGAACTTCGGGCAAGTGAAAACCTAATTGGTCGTATCGCACGAATAAAAGAAACAGCGCAATTTGTAATAGATAAGACTAACTACAAGATAGTTCCTGAGATGGTGAAAATATTCGGGATGCTTAGCCCTTCACACCATAAGGATATTCTTGAGATACTAAAATCTATACTCACATAAGCCCATTTTAAGTATCCATATAATGGCACAACGGAGTGTGCCTACTACTTTGGAGAAGTAAACTATGTCAACACCTCGACTCTCAGTCTCAACGTGGAGTTTGCATCGACAACTCGGAAAACCCGGGTTCACTGGCCCCGCGCACGGCATGCAAATCCCAGTTGAAACCCACAACAAGGGACCTATTTCACTTCTGGAGTTACCTGCACGTGTCGCCGAATTCGGTATTCACACCTTAGAGATTTGCCATTTCCATCTACCTTCTGTTGAGAAAACATATCTCACGGAACTTCGCGCCGCACTCGCGGATGCGGACGTTGAGCTTTTTTCTCTGTTGATTGACGATGGCGACATTACCCATCCTACTGATGCCGCACGCGACATCGCGTGGATTGAAAAATGGATTGACATCGCTGGCGAACTCGGTGCAAAATGTGCACGCGTCATTGGTGGTAAAGCCGATCCGTCCGCGGAAACCGTGGCACAGAGCCGCGCTGTCCTCGCACAATTCACCGAACGGGCTGATACCGCGGGCATCCGTTTAATGAGTGAAAACTGGTTCTCCATCTTTTCTACGCCTGAAAACGTCAATACCATTTTAGATGGGTTGGACGGTAAGGTAGGGCTATGTCTCGACTTCGGCAACTGGCGTGGCGATACAAAATATAAAGATCTCGCCGCGATCGCTTCGTGGGCAGAGTCGTGTCATACCAAAGCGCATTTCGCAGCCCCGCGTGAAATGGACAAGGAAGATTACGTCCAATGCCTTGATCTCGCCCAGAAAGCAGGTTTCGCTGGACCGCATACCCTCATCTATGACGGCCCCGGCGACGATGAATGGGAAGGCTTGGCACTGGAGCGTGAAGTCGTGAACCCATACCTCAATTAGAGACGACGTTCTCGTGTGGGTATGATGGATGTTACAATCCTATAACCTCAGCGAATTGCTTGCTCGTGGCAAAGCACCGAGCCAGGAAATTGGAAGGTGAAGATAGGATGAATAACGAATTTATCTCAATCATGACAGACCGCATTGTGCGCGAGTTTGACCCGCTACAGATTATCCTCTTCGGTTCACAAGCACGCGGAGACGCAGATCAGCATAGCGATATAGATCTATTGGTCGTTTTTTCGGAACTCACGGATAAACGGAAAACTGCCATTGACATTGGGCGCGCACTATCTGATGTGCCCGTGGCAAAGGACATCATCGTATCAACACCGGAAGAGTTGGAACGCGGTCGCACGCGGATCGGATCCGTGCTGCGGTATGCCCAACAAGAGGGTAAAATCCTTTGGAAGAACTTGAACACAGTCACGCACAAAGAGGTAAAGTCTTCTATACAAACAGCCGATAGACTTGCCGACACTGCCCGCTGGCTCCGCTATGCAGAAGAGGACTTGGTAACCGCCGAAACTCTTTTAAAACAGCCACACGTACCGCCTCGCCAATCCTGTTGGCACGCGCAACAAGCTGCTGAAAAGGCACTAAAAGCAGCATTAATTTTCTTACAGATCGATTTTCGAAGAACGCATAACTTGAATGTTCTACGGGATTTGTTGCCTGATAACTGGCAACTCAAGACCGCACCGTCAAATTTGGGGGACCTAAACAGATGGGCAGTAGAAGCCCGCTACCCGGAGCACACGCGAGAAGCCACCACAGCAGATGCATCCAAGTCTGTTGAACAAGCACGCGCTGTCTGGACATCTATATCTACTGCGCTCGCACAACACGGTTATCAGGCAGAGCAAGATTAGGAATAAAAAATGTTTTCATTCTCACAGACACAAAACAGTTTAACCGTTGCTTGGGATGGACAACAGGTCTTAGGCTATCATTTCCCTGAAGACGGCAACCGTCCTTTTTGCCATCCATTGAACTTACCCGGTGCCCCACCGCTCACGATGAACGAGCCCGGGGACCACGTCCACCATCAAGGTCTATGGGTGGCTTGGAAAAAGGTGAACGAAGTCAATTTTTGGGAACAACCGACACCCGGTAGCGATCCAACAGGTTTCGGCAAAATCGTCCATCAGCGGATTGTCGCGCAAACTGCAGATGCCGACAGTGCACATTTGGTAGCTGAGAACGCGTGGATAGATTGGCAAGGCATGACGCATCTAACGGAACAGCGCGAGATAACCGTCCATCCACCGACAATGGATACTATGCAGATTTCCGTGTCGTTGACGTTGCATCCAAACGAGCGTGAGGTCGTTTTGGATCTACGGCGCGGTGAGCCCGGTGCAGACGGCAGATTCTACAGCGGTTTGGCGATCCGATTTGACAATATCATCACACCGGGGAACCTATTGGATGCCGATGGACGTACCGAACCGATGGACATCTTCGGTGAGCAGAGTCGTTGGTGCAGCTTCACTTCACAACACCCCACTGACAACGAAACCTACGGGGTCGCTATCGTTGATCACCCCGATAATCCGCGTTATCCGACGACGTGGTGGGTACGCAACCGGGAGAACTACTGTTTAATCCATCCCTCACTTGTCTACTACGAACCGCTCCGGCTTGCCCCCGATGAAACTTTGAATCTGCGGTATCGTGTTGTTCTTTATCGCGGTGAACCCAACGCAGCGTTATTTGAATAGATTTTCTGACCCTTTTGATAAGTCGGTTTTGGTGGAGTTTAGAAAGGTTTTTCTGTCCTAAAATTCTCTTGCAATTTTCTGCGAATCCACGTATGCTTTAAAGGTAACTTAAGTTAACATCTGTATTCTAAAGAGTGGTTTTTAATACCTGTAGCGATAAGAAACAGAGGACCTACAACGGGAGGTGCATTGTGAATACTTCAACCCCTACCCTTGAAGAAACCAGCGTCGGTTCCATCCACGTTGAAGAACTGCCACCCATAGAAATAGACGAAACTGAACTTGTATACCACCAACTCTGTCCCGCTGATGATTTTCAGGAACTGGAAGGGAAACCTTTTCATATCAACGGTACGCATCTGGCTGTTTTCAAGTCCGGTGACAAATTTTACGCCGTTGACAATCGTTGCCCACATATGGGGTATCCGATGTCCAAAGGGAGTGTCCGCGATGGTGTGCTTATCTGTCACTGGCACCATTGGGAATTCGATCTCAAGTCAGGGGCGTGTTTTTTGGCATTCGGGGATGACCTGAAAGCGTTTCCGGTTGAAGCGCGGGATGATGGTTATTTGTACGTCGGGTTAGCAAAAGGTGAGAAAGAGGCAGCAAAACGGCGAGTCATTGACCGTGGCAAACGCGCACTTGAGCGTGGACTCAAAGACCGCAGTACCTTCTTTATCGCCAAAGCCGTTACAGCACTGCGTGATGCCGGTGCGGCACCAGCGGAGATTATTCAACAGGGACTCCACTATGGAGCACATAAAAGTAGTGATGGATGGTCGTCAGGTGTCGCTATCCTCACACTCGCCGCGAACCTATGGGATGACATTGACCCGAAAGACCATAATCTGTTCCTCGTGCACGGGTT
This sequence comes from Candidatus Poribacteria bacterium, assembly GCA_012271015.1. Taxonomy (GTDB): domain Bacteria; phylum Poribacteria; class WGA-4E; order WGA-4E; family WGA-3G; genus WGA-3G. Next base: position 60,590 of record JAAXHD010000427.1, read on the forward strand.
AAGCCAGATTAGCCGTAGGACAACGGGAAGTTCACGTCCCTACCGCGCACCCTTTCCAAGAGTGAGCGAGGAACACGACTTGGAAACATTGAAGCGATGGTTCCGCTATTTTGTCGATAAACGCCACGCTGGTGCCGCGGAACGCATTTTGCTAACGCTTAATGATCGGGACTACGATAAATCGGTCATCGCAGATTTCGTATACACGGCAGCAACGGACTTCTACTTCACCGGCGACGGGCACGCCCTTGATTTTGCCAACAAGATGTTTGAAGCGCTGGATTACGTCAAGTGGGAAGGATCACACGAGATTTTACGCCCGATTGTTGTTGATTTGGTCAGTAGAACACGGCATGAAGAGACCTCTCGATGGGCTGACGCTGTACCTGTCTTAGAGCCTGTCTTTGAGAGACTCGATAGTATATGGGAAGACAATCAAGCGAACGAAGCAGATCTGGATATTTCGGACTTTACGCAGACCCTGCTCGGTGACGATTTTGAACCCATTGTCGCGGAAGTTGAGCGGAACATTCGTAAAGGGGTCAAGTTGACCGAGATCTGCCGAGCGATGACCTATGCCTCGGCAGTGCGTACTGCCCGTTTCCATCTCAAAAACGAAGGGGACTGGCACGATGTCGCGAACATTTACTCGTACGCTCACGCCCTTTATCACGCTTTCCAGTATGCACCGAGTGCGAATCTCCTGCGCGGAATCTTTCATGGTGTCGTTTACTTGGCATATCTACGTTGGTTGAACATGCCTGCCGCCCGCGTTCCGAGACCCGGACAACGGATACCTGATGAAACTTACGACTCCGTTGGCAAAATGTTGGATCGACTCCAAGAGTTCGCTGACTTCCAAAAGGTTTACGAGGCGGAAATTCTTGTGAATCAGTATCTCGAAGAAGGGCATGACATTGGCGCGCTGAAACAAGCACTCGCACACATTCTGCTACGTGAAGATGCCGAGCTTCACATGTTCCAGGTCCTCGAAGTCGCCTTCCGACATTACGAATTGTCAGACGATTTTGAAGAACAACGGATGCATTTGTTAGCAGCGACACGTTACATCACGGCTCAGAAACTGATGAAGAACATTTTGTGGTCTACTGAGAACGCGGAACGTCTCGCGCGCGGTGAGTTGCTTAGCGAACGCGACGATGATTAATATCGATTAAACGGATTTAGCGATTTCTAACGTTTCGGGCTTCCCACTACTTTCGTGGTAGGCGGAAGCCCGTCTCCTTTCGCATTCCGGCTTACCCGATAGCACTGGGAGATAAGTCCCTGTCGAGGATATGCGCATCGCGACTGCATGGCGAGTTAAGTCGCACATCACCCGTCCCGAACCAAATCTGGAATTCGGTGCAGGCGTTCCAATACAGGTGGGGGGACACGCATGGGCAGGTGAAAACCGGATTGATAAAGTTATGGTCTCCACAGATTTCGGTCTGCAGTGGCAAGAAACCGAATTGATTCCTCCATCAAACAGATACGCTTGGTATCATTGGGAAACCGAGCTCATTCGCGAAACCTAAGCCCGTAATGTGAATGGTTGTCGGTGGTCAGTTGTTGGTAAAGAGGTTTTCGTTTAACAAAACCCTCTTTACGTGAGTTTGAAAATAAAAATTG
>JAAXHD010000250.1:0-4581 GCA_012271015.1 Candidatus Poribacteria bacterium
CGTTGGAAGTATCTTCGTTGGAAGTTGAGTTTTTCCGACCACAAGAGCAAGGCAATCTCGCTTATGCAGATGCTGTGACAGCCTACCATGAGGACAAAGATTATCAACGTGCAATCGAAAAATTTGGAGAGGCTATAGAAAACGAAGTCCAGCAGATGGACGGAAGCGTGACAGATTCCAATTCGATTGTGGCGAAGGCGATGTACTGGCAAGCAGAAGCGTACGTCAAACTGCAAGACATTCCGCAAGCCGTTGTAACTTTTGAGAGTCTCATCCAGTCTCATGGAGAACATTATCTTTCGTTAGCCGCAGAGCGGAGAACAGCTCAGTTGAACCCAGAAGATTCTTAGATAATTAGCCTTCGCGCTGCTTTCTTAACTATGGGCACTCGTTCTGCTCTCCAAATGTAAATCAAAGACAAATTATGCCATTTAAGGAAACCTAATTTCATTTCGAGCGGGTTTTTGGTGAATCGCGGGTCCTTTTTTAGAGTTGAACGTGAGTTTCACCGGAAACCGGGGTCCCTACCCGCTACGGGGAAGGGGTTTTTGCTTGGGTGTTTCTTCAACGAAACGAAGTGGAGCGATTGCCAGGAGGCAACAATTAAAAAAATGAAAGATTTTCTCAAACAGAAAGCGACGAACCTACGCATTCATTCGGTTATCTCCACATCGGAGGCAGGTTCTGGGCATCCGACCACGTGTCTTTCGGCGGCGGATATCGTCTCGGCACTTTTCTTTCACGCCATGCGTTATGACACGACCGATGCTCAGAACCCCAATAACGATAGATTCATCTTGTCCAAGGGACATGCGGCACCGCTTCTTTATGCTGCTTATGCGGAAGCAGGCATTATCCCGATCGAGAAACTACGTACACTGCGACAAATTGACAGCATCTTGGAGGGACATCCGACCCCTCGATTTGAATGGACAGAGGTCGCAACGGGTTCACTTGGGCAGGGCTTATCGCTTGGACTCGGCATGGCTCTCAACGGTAAATACTTAGATGATTCTGACTACCGTGTTTATGTCCTGCTTGGCGATGGCGAAACAGCTGAAGGTGGGGTCTGGGAGGCGGCTGCTTTGGCGTCACACTACAAGCTTAATAATTTGATTGGGATCGTGGATGTCAACGCGCTTGGACAGAGCCAGCGAACGATGTATGCCTTCGATGTTGATACATATTGTCAGCGTTTTGAAGCGTTTGGTTGGCAAGCCATCGGCATTGATGGGCACGATTTTGATGAAATCCTTCCTGCCCTCGACCAAGCGAAGGCTTCGGACGAGAAACCGACGATGATAGTCGCGAAAACTTTTAAGGGAAAAGGGATTTCGTTTCTTGAGAACGCCGACAACTGGCACGGAAAGGCACTTGAACAAGGCGAGGAACTTGATAAGGCTTTGGCTGAACTTGGACCGTTACAGTCAGATGTCCCGATTCAGATTAAATCGCCAAACGCTGTAAATAGGAGTGCCGATCGTCCTGCCGTGACTAAATGTGAACCTCCTGACTATCCGGCGGACGAAGAGATCGCAACGCGTAGTGGCTACGGCGAGGGGCTTGCGAAACTCGGCAGCGTGAATCCCAATGTTGTTGCATTGGATGGAGACACTAAAAACTCCACTTACGCCGAGGAATTTATGACCCTCCATCCGAACCGCTATTTCGAGATGTTCATCGCGGAGCAAAATTTGGTCGGTGCTGGTATCGGCTTGGCAAAACGCGGGAAGATTCCATTTGTCTCGACATTTGCGGCGTTTTTATCGCGTGCCTATGATCAGATTCGGATGTCCGCGATCTCACAGGCGAACATCAAATATGCAGGTTCACACTGTGGGGTCTCAATTGGCGAAGACGGTCCCTCACAGATGGGTTTAGAAGACATCGCGATGTTCCGTGCAATTCCGGGCGCAGTCGTGCTGTATCCAAGCGATGCAGTCGCCGCCGAACGGCTTGTCGTGGAAGCCGCCGCATACGAAGGTATCGTTTATCTCCGCACCTCACGTCCGAAAACCCCTATTCTCTACGATGCTGACGAGCGTTTTCCAATCGGTGGATGTAAAGTTATTCGGGAAAGTCGTGAAGATAAAGTAACCATTGTCGCCGCAGGTGTTGCCCTTCACGAGGCGTTGAAAGCACATGAAATACTCGCTAAAGAAAGGATTGCTGTCAGGATTATTGATCTGTATTCCGTCAAGCCGATTGATAAAGAGGCACTCCAAAAGGCGGCATCCGAGACGAACAATACCTTAATCACCGTCGAAGATCATTATCCTGAGGGCGGTCTGGGTGATGCTGTCCTTGAGGCTGTGGCAACGAAAGGGGTCTGTGTCCACAAACTTGCTGTTACAGGAGTGCCAAGGTCTGGGAAACCGGAGGAACTCTTGGAACATCACGGCATTAGTGCCGACGCTATCGTGGAAAAAGTTCTTTCAAATTATTAAATCTGGTCACTGCTTCATTACATTTCGCAGTGGTTTTTGGTGAATTCCAACCCGCTCCGGATGTCCAAAGGTTTTCTAACCTAACCAAGTGCCCTCGTGGAACGAAGTGGAGCGAGGACCAGATGTTAATAGTTAAAAAAATGCAAAATACAATTGTTTGGATTGCTGTCCTGGGTGTTATCCTTCTCGTTGGGATTGGGATGATCTACGCCTTGCGCGCCCCGCGTGCGGTCCCTAAAACCTATCCAGCAGATAAAGGACCTAACTTTATTGATGTTACCACCTATTCACCTGAGATGCAGGAGGCTTACGAACTTTTTACCCGTAAATGTAGCCGGTGCCATACCGTTGCACGCCCGATTAATTCTACTTTTAACGCAGAGGAATGGCGAAAGTATGTCTATAAGATGATGCGGAAACCGGGTTCGGGGCTTACTCCCAAGACCACGGAAAAGATTATTAAATTCCTGATTTATGATTCAGAACACAGGGAGAAGGGTACACAATGATTCTCGCAATATCAGTTCGCAGACTGGGGCGTATAGTGGGGTTCATAATGTTGACAACGGCTCTGTTCTGTGCAGTGGACTTACGGGTAGGGTTAGCCGAAGAGGAGAATATGAGTAGAGAGGATCTGCAGATTACGATAGAGGCACAACGTGTCACATTTGCCACGCCTCCTATTCTCAGAGAGGATAAATGGTTCGTGCCTTTGGAACCTTTCGCCAAACAGCTCGGCTTAAAAGTCGAATACCCAGAAGGTGCGAAGATGGCGGTTCTCTGTGGTGGATCAGAACTATGTGTGCCTCTCGAATTCCAAGATATTGCCCCGCAAGCCTCTATAGGCTCGCACAAGGGTGTTGTTGATATTGATGGCGTAACTTACGTCCAACCGGAATTGGTTACGGAACCTTTCGGTTTTGAAATCTACGAAGTATCAGCAAACCGGTTAGAGATTATTCAATCTATGCACCTCGCACCCGAATTTACGCTCCCTGACCTTGAAGGGACACCGAGCCACTTACGAGATTTCAGAGGGAAAAAGACCCTTCTCTATGTTTGGGGTTCGTGGTGAGGGTGTCGTGAACAGCTGCCAGGCTGGCAGAAGTTTTACGCTAAGCATCGGGAGAAGTTAAACCTTGTCTCCATTGCTCTTGATGCACAAGGCGCATCCGTCGTGCGTCCTTGGCATGATGCGGCAGATGCCGATTTTGTCACGCTCGTTGATTCACAAAATACATTCGGTACCCGCTATGACCTCAAAGCTATCCCGTATGGGGTTATGATTGATGAGGCAGGACGGTTGGTAAAAGGACCTTTCAACATCAATGTTGCGGATCAGAAAACCCTCGCGATGCTTGAAAAGTGGGTATCGGACCCCGATTATAATGTGAAGTTGCTTCGTGATGTGAAACCCTTGGTTGGGTTAAACGCTCAGGTTACCACCGAAGCCGCTGCGCGTTTTCAACTTGGCTTGGTCTTATTGGAGGCCGGTAAAAAAGAGGAAGCAATGGCAGAATGGCGGAAGGCTTTGGCATTAGACCCGCAGAACTGGATTATCCATAAACAAATTTGGGCAGTGGAGCATCCGGACAAATTCTACGAGGGTGGAGTTGATTACGGTTGGCAGAAGGCACAGTTAGAAGCAGAAGAAAGTAAACCGTAGCTCGAACTCCGAATCTCGATTCCTCTGTAGAACAGATCTCCAAATCGTCATTTTTCCCATACGACTTGCAGAAAAACGAAGACCGAATGCCTTTAAACGTAGGCGAGAATTCTTTGCTTTTTTATTTATAATTTGCTATACTACCCTTACTCTTAGACGATTGGCCTGCAGTGTTTACATCAACCTAACACATCTTTAAGAACCATTTCATAGAAATCTTATCTAATCTATAGGTGAAAATAGTGAAAGAGAGTTTGCAAAACATTGGTGACCTCATTGCTGAACCGAGTAGTGCTTTTCTACGCCTTAAATCGCAACCGAGGTGGGGAATAGCCTTTATAGTCTTTTATCTGTTTTCTGTTCTCATGGGTTGGGCTGTTATGCCATACACTGGGGCAATCATTGACGCATCATTCTCGAAAAGTGATTTGCAGGCAGAAGAACTTGAGGCTGCGGAAAATATCGCTC
>JAAXHD010000250.1:4643-7454 GCA_012271015.1 Candidatus Poribacteria bacterium
TTAGGCATATCTACGCGGCTGTCATCCATGTCTCACTAATTGATTGTGTTATACAATTGGTAAACACCGCGCTCCTGCTTGTTTTTAGAGACATAGGGGATGTCAAAAGTGCAGCAGACTTAAAAATGATTCCGGGGTTGCATCTGCTATTGGAAAGTGGGGCGAACCCTAAGTTAGCAATGTTGTTCAGTCACATTAATCCATTGAGTTTGTGGGTAATCGCAGTGATGGCGATAGCGATTTCAATCCTTGCGGATATAGAAAAAACCAGAGCACGTATCGCGGCGGTTATTGTGTGGGTGCTTAGCATTCTATCGGATGTTATTTTTGCCTCCTAAGCATCGGAATTATGAGACTGGTTTTCAAAGTAGATCCGACACTCAAATTTAGACGAGATTTTGTTTTTAAATATATTTTTCTAATATTGGCTAACAGCCATTAACGGAGGCGAACGGTGAATACGAGAGAAGGTTACGCGGAATTACAAGCGAGAATTCTGGATGCCCGACGCGTGTGGAAACGGAGTCTCTGCTGGACAGGGGTTGCTATTGTCTTGACGGGTGTTATTGCTTTACTTGTGGGGGAAGCCATCGTTGATTGGCTGATGCCGCTCCCTGGCACTGTACGCATCACTTTATTAGTAGTCGGTGCGGGTATTATCGGTTACCTGTTGTATAAGTATCTCGTTCAACCGCTCCGGGCATCGCTCACGCTTCGTGATGTCGCCCTCAACGTTGAACGCAATCATCCCGACCTTGAAGATAGACTGGTGAGTGCCATCGAATTCGGAAACCGAGAATCGGCGGATCCGATTGAGGTACACATGCTTCAACGTTTGCTTGAGGATGCCACTGAGCGGGTAAAAGGCATCAATTTCAAAGCAACGATTGACCACAGTCGAGCCCGTAAGCATGTCGGCATTGCCGCTTTGGTTGTTGTCGGGTGTGTTATCCTTTCATTGGTATTTCCGACAGAAATCCATACGAGCCTACTCCGTGTATTGGTCCCTTGGGAGAAAACGGATCCGATTTTGACAACCAAACTCGCTGTTGAGCCGGGAAATGCGCGTATCCTCCGCGGCAAGAGCCTGCCGATTCATATCACTGTCACCGGTAAATCCGCGGATAAGGTCGTTTTGACGTATAGAGATATTGGTGTGAAGCAACTCTCGACATCCGATGTCAACAAAGGCGAACAACAAATTAACATGCTGCAAAATCCGGACGATAAGCGCGGGTTTGCCTATGAAATTTTCAACATTGATGCCGATATGGAATACTATGTCGTTGCAAACGAGGCGACTTCAGAACGCTATACTGTTGAGGTCTTTGAAATGCCAAAAGTGACTGAAATTTCGGTCGCTTACACTTACCCTGACTACACCGGTCTTAAGCCTGTTGTGCAAACAGGGACAGGGAGTATTCATGCTGTCGTTGGTACTCAAGCAGAAATAAGGCTTATGACAAATAAAGCGATTCAAACTGCGACGTTCTCCCATAAAACTGATGTAGTGAACGACTTACGGGTTTCCACTGCTCAGGAATTGAGGGCGACACCTGAACCTGTTTCAACGCAAATGACTATCTCTGATGGAAATACGCTTACGACCACTATAGATGTTGTTAAGGACGGAAGTTATGATATTCAGTTGTTGTGTATTGATGGGTTTAACAACGAGATACCGATTGAATACATGATCAAAGCCATTCCGGATGCTGTTCCAGAAGTCGTTATCAAGGAACCCGGTCGAGATGTGAAAGCTACGAAGTTAGATGAGGTGGAGATCATCGCTGAAGCAATAGATGACTACGGCGTTGCAGAATTAAAACTCATGTATCGCATCGGATCCGATGAATTACAGGCACTTGTGATGGAATCGTCGAAAGAAGCAGTCAGCATTGTCCCGCAGGTCTCCCATACGCGGAAACCTGCATCGCAGTCAGCCGAAAGCCAATATGCAGAGGGTGCCTATACCTTCTACTTGGAGGAATTTGACATTGAACCGGGCGATATTATCTCCTACTACGCCCACGCTACTGATAATAACACACGCACCGGTCCCGGCGAAGATAGTAGTGACCTTTACTTCATTGAAATCCGTCCCTTTAATGAGAATTTCCACGAAGGCGAAAGTGAGGGGGAACCCGGACAAGCTGAACCGAATCCACTTTCGGATGTAATTAGTTCCCAGAAGGAGATTATCCGAGAGACATCAAAGCACATTCGTGCGAAACCTGTAGCGGTTACCCAGAAATATCAGGCTGCCGTTAGGAAAACGGGCGAAAAACAAACCGAATTAAAGGATAAGACGCAACGGGTTGTAGATGAATTTAGTGCTGCGATGCAAGGGGAATCAGCCGTCACCCCCGAGATTCTGATGAACCTTGAGGACGCAATAGACAAAATGGGTAAAGCGAGTGATAGTCTAAACGCTGTCCGTCCTGATGAAGCAATTCCGCCGGAACAGGCAGCACTTGAATTGCTCATAAAAGTTAGCCTTGAGATTCCCAAAGTGCTGATGCAGATGCGGAATAGTAATCCCCAACTCGCCGAGGAGCTTGAACTTGAGATGGAGGAGTTGCAAAGCGAGCTTGAGAATCAGCAGAACGAACTCGACATGGAAATGCAGGAGCAAACGCAGGAGATGTTGGATCAAGCGCGTCAGATGCTGGGGGAACAGCAGCAGCTGAGTGAACAAAGCCAACAGTTAGGACGTGAAAACCAACCCGCGCCAAGTGAAATGCAACAAAACAGCCAGCAACAGGGACAGTTGGCGCAACAAGCGCAGCAGATGGTACAGCAACTCAACAC
>JAAXHD010000294.1:0-888 GCA_012271015.1 Candidatus Poribacteria bacterium
GCCTCTATACTTTTTAGAATTGTATCGTCCTTCGGTCCGACGTAAAGTCGGAAAATATGCGTTCTCTCCTGCTGTGCAGCAAGATAAAAACTGGGGAGTACAAGTGCAGCGGTCTCCGTCGGTGCGGTGACAGCGATGTTAGTTGTAACATTTGCCTGTGGCGTTTCTATAAATTTATATGTAGCGGCAAGTTGCTGATCTGGAATCATCAATGCGCTGAAGTACTGGCTGTCCATCCCTGCCCAGAGCACCGTCGCTAAAGCCTGTTCAGATTTGAGTTCTCGTCTCGGTTTGTCCTCACCGATATACGCTTTTGCGCCTTCACTGCCGCGTCGCCCACGCTTGCCGCTCTTCTTTTCATGTGGGAGCAGATCGGCATTGATACCCCGTCCCCACTGAATTTGGTATCCGTTTGTGGGTTCGGTCCCACCCATAAGCAGTGGTTCGTCAGAGACATTTTGGAAGGTTAGCGTCATGTCAACGAAGTAACTGTCCGGATTGAAAGTGAACTGCTTTGCGACTTGTAGTTTCTCTCCGATCGTTGTCCCAAAGACGAGTGTGTCAGTTTTTTGTCCGTTTGTAATATCAACTTCGGATTTGTCTGCCCTCCATGTAGCCCGGATTGAATCGAGTTGTAACTGAGAATTTCCGAACCGAAGTGCAAGGCAGTTAAGTGCGTTTTCAGGAATCAGGTTCAAAGGGCTTTTGTCAGCATCCGTTCGGTCTGGAAAGTGATTTAATTGCCACTGTTTAGCGATTGCGAGTTTTTCGTTAAAAACAATAGTGTAGTTATCGGTTTGGACGTTGACTTTTGCGTCGTCTGGACTTTCCTCAACCGGTGTCCAGAGGTCAGGGCTGACGGATGCATCGGTTCCATCAAGCGTTTCT
>JAAXHD010000294.1:893-2154 GCA_012271015.1 Candidatus Poribacteria bacterium
AACCAATGCCAGAATGTAACGTGCTCCCATGGAGATTAAATACTCCTCACTTTTTGTGTTTCTTATTTTTTAATTATACCTTGCGGACTTTCAATTATACCTTGCGGATGTTGACGTGCATTCCTCATATCTTAAAGCAAAAACCCCAAGCAAAACCCTGCGTCGGTGTTGCAGGAAACCACCGGTTTTGATGCTATCTTAAGAAGTAATGGGTATTAGACAAAAATCTCTTAACTGACAACTGACTGCTAATTGACATACCTGCTATTTTAGAGGATCAAAACCACCTGGGTGGTAAGGATGGCATTTTGAAAGTCGTTTAATTGTTAGCCAACACCCTTTAAGCGTGCCATAGCGCTTCAAGGCTTGGAGTGCATATTGCGAGCAGGTCGGATAGAATCGGCAGGACGGTGGCAACAGCGGCGAAATAAAGCGTCGATAAAAGCGGATGGGTTGTAGAAATATCATTGTCCCATCCAACTTATAGCGCGTCCGCTGGTTCTTATTTCGGTTTATATCTTCTTCGTGGTGCTTGCAATGTGGCATGCCTCTATCCTTCTGACTCCTATCGTTTCTAACTTCTCTTAGAGTGTCCCTGACTGGATTTTTTTAAAATAGATGCTTTCCGAAAGAGGTGAAACAATCCATCTTTTGCTTCTTGACACGTGAGCTGACGCGCTTGGGTTCTTCCAACGACTACGATGTCGTATTCCGTTTTTATTCCCGGGTGTAACTGTCGAAACGATTCACGGATGAGTCTTTTGACCCGATTCCGTTGAACGCTTTTTCCGACTTTTTTGCTGACGGTTATCCCTAATCGGAGGCTATTGAAATGGGTGTGAAACACGTATATCACAAAGTAGCGATTCCAATACTTACTGCCCTTTTGATAGGCGCGCTGGAATTCCCAGCGCTTTTTCAGTTTTTTTGGATCTTGCATGATTTAGTTGATATACAGATATTTTCTCCACGATGGGTGGCACCCGCGAAAATGACGATTGAGTTGCAAATAGGTCAAAATTGAGGGTGTTTTCGGTTGACGCTGCAGTTTCAGTCGTGCTTCGTAGAGCATTTTACTGCCCTTTTTGTTATTACATTTTTTGCAGGCTGTCACAACGTTCTCCCATGTTGTTTCTCCGCCGCGAGAGATGGGGACCACATGGTCCATCGTGAGCTGCGCTGCTGGGAACTCGCTATGACAGTATTGACATGTATACTCGTCTCGGACGAGAACATTCCTCCGTGAAAATTTGACGACGCT
>JAAXHD010000294.1:2253-10147 GCA_012271015.1 Candidatus Poribacteria bacterium
CTGGCGTTAAGTACTAAGACAGATATTTCCACGTGCATTCCCTCTAACTTAGACAACAGGCTTTAACCACACTAACTCTTATGAATTTTAACACATTTTTAGGGTAATTGCAACTAAAACCTCAGTTGTCAGTAGGCAGAAGAATAGCGGTCAGCAATCAGGGCGGGTGCTACGCGCCCTTTCAGTTGACAGTAAGAACGGGCGATGAATCGCACGACTACAAACGTACTTGCTCATAATCCAGAACTATTTATTACCCGTTCGTCTGAACAATCCGATTCGTTTTTTAAAATTAAATGATCCTATAGTAACGGAAATAAAGATACACTTGACGTACGGTTTTGTGTATAATGGCTGTAAAACACAAGTTAGGTAGGCGAGGGGTTTTTGCTTGGGTGTTTCCCCCAGGAAACCTCGCCAGCGAAGGCGTGGAGTAGTTCTAATCTGAGAGGAATTTGAATGCACAATAGGTTGCGAGACGCTATTGCGGTTTTGAGTCTTACGTTTATTTTTAGTAGTTATGCATCTGATATTCGATTCGTGGATGTCACTGAACAGGCTGGCATCCATTTTGAGCATGTCGGTGGTATCGACTTGCGTGTGGTACCCGCGCTCGTCGGTTCGGGTGCGGCGTGGTGCGACTATGACAACGATGGGAAGTTAGATCTTTATATTGTCAACAGTGCATTGGTGCGACCGGCATCAGACGCCGTACTACCGAAGAATGCCCTCTATCGGAATAACGGTGATGGGACCTTCACTGATGTAACGGATACCGCTGGGGTCGGCGATACGGGTTGGGGGATGGGATGCGCCTTCGCAGATTACGACAACGATGGCGATTCCGATCTTTATGTCACGAACTATAAAGCGAATCAGTTCTATCGGAACAACGGCGATGGGACTTTCAAACGTTTCTCATCTGGAGCCGGCGGCATCGGGCACGATGGTTTCGGTGCAGGGATCGCTTGGGGTGATTATGATAGCGATGGCTACCTCGATCTTTACGTTGGTAACTACATCGAATATACCAAAGTTCCACAAGGGGATGAAGTCTTTTTCCCGTATGATTTCTTCGGACAGGCAAATCTTCTCTATTTAAATAAAGGGGATGGCGGTTTCATCAACATCACGGATGCCGCTCAGGTGAATGGTGGATTTCATCTGACGCTTGGCGTCGCGGCGGCGGATTACGATGCCGATGGCGATCTGGATCTGTATCTCGCCAACGATACCGACCAGAATATCCTCTATCGCAATGATGCGGAACTAACGTTCACGAATACGAACCGTCCAGATGCGAGAAGTCGCACCGGCGATATACGGAGTGGTATGGGTGTTGCTTGGGGCGATTACGATGCCGACAACGATTTGGATCTCTTTGTTACAAACTGGCTGGATGAAAACAATGTCCTTTACAAAAATAATGGTGATGGCACTTTTACCGATGTTTCTGCACGGAGCGGTGTTTTTGAGTCGGGACTTGGTAAAACATGTTGGGGGACTGCCTTGTTCGACGCGGATAACGATGGCGATCTGGATCTCTTTTTCACGGCAGGACACATCGATCCGGCTTCATGGGAAGCACATGGACAAGCGGATGTCTTTCTCCAGAACAACGGTGACGGCACCTTTATTGATATTTCTGATGCTGTGGGACTTCGGCAATCCAACTCGCACGGGGTTGGTAGAGGTGTAGCGGTTGCGGATTACGATGCCGATGGAGATCTGGATCTCTTTATCGTCAACAGTAGTGGGAAGCCGATGTTGCTTCAAAATGACGGTGGAAACCAACAGCAATGGCTTCAGATTCGCACGGTCGGCACAGTGAGCAATCGGGACGGTGTTGGCGCACTCGTGAGGGTGAGTGCTGGCGATCTTCACCAGATTCAGCAGGTGGCGGCAGGCGACAGTTATCTTTCTCAGAGCAGTATTGATGTCGAGTTTGGGCTTGCACACCACAAGACGGTGGATCGAGTTGTTATTCAGTGGCCGAGTGGTATTGTACAAACTTTGACCGATGTGCGAGCGAATCAGCGGCTTGTTGTGGTTGAACCCTCGGAATGATCAGAGCCATCAATAATCAGCAGTCAGCAGTCAGCAGTCAGTAAGAGCGCGAGCACAGTTCGCTCCTATAAAAGAAGGCAATAAATGTAAAATAGGCGAGGTTACAAACTTCGCCAGGGGCGGGAGACGGTGTGGAGGGATACGAAAATGTTGCAATTACGAAGCGGATGTGTTATTCTTAATTCAATATGTTCACGTTTCTTAAATTACTATAAGGAGGAAAACATGCGACGAAGTTTATTTTTAGTGGTTCTGATTGCCGTATATGTTGCGGTAACGATTATCCACGATGCGGGTTCAGCCGAAGAGATTCGAGTATGGGGTGGCAAACTGGAGGATTTTAAAGATTCCGATGGCCGTATTTGGCACGGTGGACAGAACGAGAAAGAGAAGTGGGGCGGATGGATCGATCTGCAGCCTCGCATCGCTGAAGTCCGAAACCTTACGAAAGATGCCCAGAAATTGGCAAAGAAGGAAGGGTACGATGAAGAACTCTTCTACGCTGTGAGTTGGGCGAAGTTCCCTGATGTCGTCAAGGTCGATCTGAATACGGGTAAAGGCACTTTCAATGTCACCTATCTCGTGGGTGAACACTGGTCACCTAATAACCGTGGTTTCGACATTATCATCGAAGAAGAGATTGTCGAGCCACTCTATGTCACCCCCGGTAAGGACGAGATAGATATTAAGCGATATGAGGGCATTGAGGTTAAAGATAAAGTGATGAGTTTTGAGTTTGCTGGCAATAATAAGACTGGCAAGGGCGATCTCAATGCGATGTTTAGTGCGATAGAGGTAATTCCTGCCTTAGCCGTTGATCCGAAACAGAAACTCGCTACAACATGGGGAGCTCTGAAAGGGGAGCGGAATTAACGAATAATGGGAGGTATTTTGATGAGATTATTAAGTATTTTGATGGTTGTCGCTTTTCTGGGGATTCTCGCAGTCCCGTCGTTGCTATCGGCTGAAGAATTTCGGGTGTGGGGTGGCAAGACAGATGACTTCACGGATTCCAAAGGGCGCGTCTGGCACGGTGCGCAGCAGGAGAACCAATCCTGGGGTGGATGGATTGAAAAACTTCCGCGTATTGCTGAAGTCCAAACCTTGACAGCGGACGCACAAGCGCAGGCAGAAGCCGCTGGCTACGATGTGGAACTCTTCTATGCCGTGAGTTGGGCGCAATTCCCTGACACCGTTAAGTATCAGTTTAAAACCGGCGATGGTGTTTTCGATGTTACCTACCTCGTGGGGGAGCACTGGTCCCCGAACAACCGCGGTTTCGACATTTTCATTGAAGAGGACAACGTTGAACCGCTTTACGTGACACCCAGTAAAGATGAGATTGACATCAAAACGTATTCGAGTATTGAAGTCAGCGATGGCACGCTTGATCTCCACTTTGCAGGAAACGCGGAGACAGGTGCAGGCGATCTGAACGCAATGTTCAGTGCTTTGGAGGTCGTACCGGCTGTGGGTACTGCTGTAGATCCGAAGGCGAAACTCACGACAACGTGGGGTGCGCTGAAAGGCAGCCGTCAGTAAAGACACACCGAAATTAAAATGCCCGCGGTATTTTTGTTACCGTGGGCATTTTTTGTATATGGCGGTCAGCAATCAGCAGTCAGTGAAGAGGTTCTCGTTAAACGAAAACCCTCTTGCTAATAGCCGATAGCCGATATTGTCGGGAATCGGAGTGTTTTTGATAGGGTGTTTCCGCCCTCCTACAGAAGAGGGTGTGGGTTGACCGGGGCGGTTGTTTCCGAACCGCCCACCATCTTTGAGAGAATATCATACCTTAGGTGTCGTCAAATCGCCGCTGAGTATTGTGGGACACCAGAATTTTTCAATGTACTCAATGATGAGTTGTGTGCCCTCTTCGTGGCTGACGTAAGGCGGTTTGAACGGGTTGTACATTGCATCGGTGAGGTCGCGTGCGAGAACAGCGTTCAGCCCCCAACGCACCATCTGTTTAATGGCGAAGGAACGTCCGAGGACGCACATGTTGGTGTGGACCCCCATGAAAATGATATTTTTAATACCTTTGTGATCCAGCAGATTATATACCTCCTGCCCATTGTCGCTGATAGCATCTATATCAGAGATTTCAATAGCTGGGTGTTGGCGGTGCCATGCTTTGTAACCATCAGTTTCGCCGGTATCTGAGCCGCCATCGGAAGCATCTACAGGTAAAGGAGGATCAGGCAGTTCGCGTTCTGAGGGTGGATCGGCATGCGGTAATTCTAAGACTCCGCGGCGCGCTGGATGCGCCTCGTAGAAGTCCATTGTGTCGGATGGCGCGTGGATAATCTGTATCCCCTGATCTCGCGCCCGCCCGAGTACGATGTTCATCCGGGGTGCCATCACGTTGACCCGTTCTGTTGCTCCCCACGACCAATGTTCGTTCCACATATCAACGACAACGATGGCGGTTTCAGAGGTGTTCCAGTTGACCTCTTCTTCGATGACCCGCCAACCATTTCTGCCGACCGTCCGGGCTTCCTGTCGGCGGGTTGAGAGCGACAGGTTTGTCGTCGCTGAAAAGGTCTGACTCAATAAGTTAAACAGCATGAATTTCTACTCCTTTTCGGAAAACGTAAGCGTCTTTAGAACGTCCGTAGTAGTTCTTTCGGATGCCACAGATGCGGAACCCGAATTGTCGGTAGAGATACTGTGCCGGTAGATTGCTGACGGCGACTTCCAAAAACACCTCGTGCGCATCATGTGCCTGTATCATTTTTAGGGCTAATGCGAGCAGATATTTGCCGAGGCCTTGCCGCCGATAGACAATCGGCACTGCGAGGTTCAGGATATGCGCCTCTTCATGAAGAACACTGAACACGATGTAACCCACGATGGTGTCCTCTCGCCGTGCCACGTAAAAATGTTCGTATGATCGAGGTCGTTTCAGAGACAATGCGTAATAGGTTTTGCTCCATGGGTCCTCAAAGCACTCGTTTTCGATTTTTTCTACTTCCTGCAGATCACACAAGCGCATCGGTTCAAACGTGAGGTCTGGGAGCGGGTTTTGGGTTATCATCAGCGTCAACGTGTGTAGGAAAACCAAAGAGAATCAGAGTTAGTATGGCTCTTATAAAGATACCAAAGTATAGCACGATGTGGAGTTTGATGTCAATTGAGATGGTTATCAGCTGTCAGCGATCCGTAAGAGTCAGACGTCGGGAATCGGAGTGTTTTTGCTTGGGCGTTTCTTCCCTCCTACAGAAGAACTAAAAGGGCCTGTCCATACGTTTTTCGGTGTTGCCTTTTTTCAGGGAGTCTGTTATAATGCATTTATGTGGAATCTGCCAAGAAGAAGGAGCATACTATGAAAGATTTTGGTTTTACAGGCGGACGACCGGATCCGTATACATTTCCGACGGAGGGTTTAATTGCGGCGAGTGAAAAGGCTCTTCGTAAGTTGGGCGGCGATCTGGTTAACTATCCGGGTGAATCAGGCTATCAAGGATTGCGGGAACTGGCATCTATGCGGTTTGAAAGACGCGAGGGTGTTCCGCTGCCGATTGATAATATCTCAATTACCTCAGGCTCTATGCAGGCACTGGAATTGGTCCTGGGGACGTTGATTAATCCGGGCGATACGGTACTGACAGAGGAATATACTTACAGCGGCACCTTGGGTATCATGCGGCACTTCAAGGCGAATATCGTGGGAGTGCCGATGGACTATACCGATGGCATGAATATGGATGCCCTGGAGTCGAAACTTGCGGAGCTCAAACGTCAGAATATCCGCCCATCGTTCATCTATACAACATCGAACCATCAGAACCCAACAGGGGCAATTCTTTCGCTTGAGCGTCGTCATCGGATGTTAGCCTTGGCGGAAGAATATGATACACTCATCGTTGAAGATGATTGCTACGGCGATATTGACTTTACATCGACACCGACACCGGCTTCGCTTTTTAAGCTGGACACTTCAAATCGGGTGATCTTCATCGCGACCTTCTCCAAGATTTTAGGCGCAGGCGTTCGCCAGGGTTACTTTGTGGCGAGAGAGCCTTATTGGGGACAAATTCACCAGAACCGTTGGGACGGTGGGACGAGTGCTTTGGCGAGTGCGATTGTTGCTGAATTCTTCATGGAACACTTGGAAGCGCACCTCGTGAAAACGAACGCGGCTGTGGGTGCGAAATGTCGTGCAGTGGTGGAGACGCTTGAGAAACATGTCAGTGATCTCTGCACATGGACACGCCCCCGCGGTGGACTCTTCCTCTGGATAGATTTACCCGAGACCACGGATCTCAACAAGTTACAGGAACTCGCCTCGGCAAAAGGGGTCGGATATAGCAACGGAAGTGCTTTCCACTATGCAAACGAACCCGTAAAGGCGATCCGACTGGCGTATGCCTACTGCCATGTGGATGATATTCCCGAAGGGATTACTTATCTGTGTGAAGCGATTCGTGCGGCGCAAGTGACCTCAGCAGATGTTGCGGCAGGGGATTAGGGAGATAGCCGTCGGCGATCAGTCGTCAGCCGTCGGTAAAGAGGTGGGTTTGTAACAATCTCCCCCCGCCTGGAGTACGCCAAGTTTGAGTAAATTGTTAACGTGAGTTTGGTATTTGTAGCGTAGGAAACCGTCAGCCTGCGTCATTGTTACCAGATCGCTCTTAACCGAAAACTGAAAACCGAAGACTGATAACCCATAGTTTCCGACAGCCAAAAGCCAAGAGGTTGGGAAACCTCGCCAGTGAGGAGGAAAACGGCAGAGGGTCAGCCGATTGCTGACTGCCAATAGCCGAAAGCCAATATGCGTAATATCATCCTCATCTCGTTAGATACGCTACGGGCATCGAGCATGAGTTGTTACGGGCATCGTAACCTGACAACACCACACCTCGATGCGCTCACAGAGAAGGCAACGCTTTTTGAGAAGTGTATCAGCCCGCATATCCCGACACACCCTGCCCATACGACGATGTTCACGGGCAAGGATGTCCTGTCCCACCAAATTATTACACAGGGTGGGACACTCAACTTGGCAACGGATATAAAGACGGCTCCTGAGTTGCTGAGTGAGGCGGACTACTTCACGGTTGCTGCGGATAATTTGGGACGCTGGTTTCAGCGCGGTTTTCCTGAGGCGCAGTATCGTGGCTATCAATGGGAAACGGGTTACCGCAATGCTCGGAAGGCGGAAGCAGTTAACGAAACAGCGATTGAACTTTTGGACCTCGCGCAGGCACAGGATAAGCCTTGGTTCGCTTTTCTTCACTATTGGGATCCGCACACACCCTATCTCCCACCGTTGCCGTTTGAACGGATGTTTTATAGCGGAGACGAATGTGACTCGAACAATCGAAGCATGGACACCGTTTACGCATGCGAACCTTTTACGGACTACTTCCGGCAGTGGATGTGTACGCCAGACCCAGCGGACCCGGACAACATCGCAAAGAAACGGCTCTGGACAGACAGGCGGTATGTGAACGCGCAATACGATGCCTCAATCGCCTACATGGACGCGTGCCTCGCGCAGTTGTTCCAATACCTGCATGACTGTGGACAACTGGAGGAGACGCTCTTGATTATTACCGCCGACCACGGTGAGGAACTCGATGAACACGAACTCTGGTATGACCATCATGGGCTTTATGAGACGAATTGCCACGTGCCTTTAATTGTTCACTGTCCGGCACTTCTTCCTGAAGGACAGCGGCTTAGGGGTCTCGTTCGTCTCACCGATATTGCCCCGACACTCCTTGATTATGCGGGGTTGACAACGGTGGCATCGCGTGAAAAGATGGAGGGCACAAGCCTACGCGCTTTGATGGAAAACAACGCACATGACGGGACAACTGAG
>JAAXHD010000294.1:10282-15736 GCA_012271015.1 Candidatus Poribacteria bacterium
GCGCGTTTGAGAGCGGATATGGAGGCTTTTCTGCAACGCCGACTTGCTGAAACAGGGCTGCCGGATCCAACGGTTGAACAAGATATTACCATGCGACGCATCGGTGATAAGTCTAAAGCAGTGCCGCTTTAAAGGGAAATATCGTGAAAAATAGAGGTAGATTGTGCCCTGTTGGTGTGATTTTGAGTCGCTCCTTCTATAGCCTGATGCGAATACGAGTCGTGCTTGTGCCGCTTGCGTTGATGTTCGTTTTGAACGGTTGTCCTGCGCTAACTGCGTTACAGGAAGCGCAGCAACGGCGCGAGAAACGGATACTCGAAGAACGAAATGCCACTTCGCTCATGCTCAGACCCTCGAAGGCGACGATTAAAATTACACCGGACGCGCTACGGGGTGAAAGTGATCACTATACCCTCAAATTTGCTGACGATTTACGCGTGCTCGCAGAATTTGACGAAACCGAGGAACGGGAGATATTCACACGAAGTGCACTCGGTTACATGGAAAGCCTTTACGATGCAATGAATCAACTCTTCGGTTTTAAGCCGAAGCATAAGATTCATGTGACGCTGCATCACCTCTATAGAGGCACGAATCTCGCGGCGGTTACACGCACGGATTACCGTTCTGGGGTTCTGGACGGACGCTATGTGAAGTTCATTAACGGTATTCAGATGGATTTCCCAATACGGATGTATGAAAAACATGGGGTGCGCGTCCATGAACTGACACATGCCTTTACGAATATCTATTTTTTGCCGGTATGGTTCTCGGAAGGTATTGCTGTCCTGATTCAGACGGAATATGCGAAAGGTGGAATGCATCCCAAACTTGATAGTCTTGAAGGGGACCTCCGAGTGGATCTTGATGGCGTGAATCAATTGGAGAGCTGGGGCGGACATACTGAAAACAATCCGCTGACGCTGTGGCGTTACAGATATGCGTATACGCTTGTTGCTGAGTTGTGGGAACGATACGGCAAAGATTTTTATATCCGGGTTTTTCGGTTGATGGAAGCGGACGGTCTGCATCAAAGACTGGTGGGGACGATGAAGACGAGTTTCTTGGTTTATTATTTTAGCGAAGCCGCGGGCGAGGATCTGGTGCCGTTCTTTAGGAAACTGCATTTCAAGGTGCGTAAATTGACAAAAGAGGACATTCTGAATCAGATTGAAGTGAATAGCGTACGTCAGAAATGACGCATTTTATAGGAATTGAACTTCGCGGAGAGGCAGGAGAAACACCCCAGCAAAAACACCCCGCCAGCGAAAAATGAGGCTAGTTCAGTGTACGTCGGAGAGATGATAATGCGTATTAAATTCAAATCATGTAGAGGGCACGCAGCCGTATTATTGGGGTTGATGTGTCTATATTACGGTTGTAACCTCGCTCAGCAGTGGAGCGAGAACTACGCCCTCCTGCCGGGTGTAACCGCCAGTGATCCCGCAATCATTGATGGAAATCCTGAGACGATTGGGCAATCCCAACGTAAAAAGGGGTCGGGGAGTGCCCTAACCGACCTCGACATTCCATCGGAGGCGATTATCTATTTGCCGGCGAAGCAATCGGTCTACCGGATTGTGATTCACTCTACGAATTTGGAAGAGTTCGAATTGATGGCGTACAATTCACGTGGAGAGTGGGACAAAATCTATGATAAGCGGAGTAGCAAGGCTCCGATCATCGATATCCGCCTCACCACAGCGGTTACGACAACAGGCATCAAACTGGTCGTGCATCGGACGACAGAAGATGCCGCTCGGAGACGGGAGAACGTCCAGATACGACGCGAAAACGTGGAAATCAAAGAGGGACAGGTGCGGCGTGGGCGTTTATCATACCATATAACAGGACCGACAACAGCACTCGCGAAGATTGCAGAGATTGAGTTGTACGGCTACACGAATTAGCAGTCAGCCATCAGTATTAGCGATCGGTACTCGATACCGACGCAGTCCCGCAGAGACGGCATCAGACTCTCGCTTTTTATGCAGTCCACTCGGCTTCAACAGCACTTAGACCGATACCTTGGCATCCCGCTTTGTGTTTTGCTACGTCTATTTTCTAAGCAAGCACCGACAAAACCTACCCCGAAAAAGATTCTTTTCATCCAACTCTCTGCCCTTGGCGACACGATTTTAGCGATCCCCACGATTCGGGCGATACGACACGCCTTTCCTGACGCCGAAGTCACGATGTTAGCGTCTCCAACGAACTTAAATTATTTAGCGGCGTGCCCCTATATTGACAGACGTATCCCATTCCATAAACCGGGAGTCGGGTTGATTTCGCTACTGCGTCGCGAAGGATTTGATTGGGCTATCGACTTAGAGCATTGGGCCCGATTGAGCGCGCTGCTCGCTTATGCGACGGGTGCCCCGATGCGAA
The DNA here is from genome assembly GCA_012271015.1 of Candidatus Poribacteria bacterium. GTDB lineage: Bacteria > Poribacteria > WGA-4E > WGA-4E > WGA-3G > WGA-3G. The sequence goes on from JAAXHD010000294.1 coordinate 12,671, forward strand.
TCGGGTTCTCAACGCCCGGACAGTATCGGCATTTCCTTTTCACGGAGACGGCACCTCACATCCAAGGACGGCACGAGGTTCGCAACTTCTTGAGCCTTGCGACGCAACTGAATTGTTCAGCCCAAGAACTTGGGCTTGAGGTTTGGTGGCGTGAAAAGGAACGTGCATGGGTGCGCGAAGTTTTGGCAGAAGAGGGTATCTCGCTGGAGAAGCCGATCATTGTGCTACACCCAGAGGCGGGTAGACGTGGCGAGCCACGCAGAAGGTGGCCACAGGGACGCTATGTCGCGTTAGCGAATGCCCTCGTTGCGAGGCATGGCGCACAGATCGTTTTGACGGGTGCCCCTGATGAGGTGGGAGTCTCTGAAGAAATTGCCGAGCGGACGAGGCATCGAGCAGTCGTATTTACTGGACGGACGGATGTCAACCACCTCGCGGCACTTTTTGCGGATGCGACGTTGGTAGTGAGTGGCAATTGTGGTCCGATGCACCTGGCGGCGGCAACCGGAACGCCGGTTATCGGGTTGCACGGTCCCACAAATTTCTCGCAATGGGGGCCTTGGAGTCGTCATGCAAGCATTGTGCGTGCCCGGATACCGTGTAGTCCGTGTCTTAATTTGGGATTTGAGTATGGGTGTCAAGCATTTCCTGATGGGACATCGCCGTGTATGCACACGGTTGCGGTTGCGGCTGTGCTCCGGGAGTGTGAACGATTGTTATCGGGGATCAGCGATCAGCAGTCGGCAGTCAGTGGCTCGTAAAATAGCCGTCAGCCGTCAGGATCTGGCAAGCATGTTTCCCTTGAATACCACAAATTCCTTTGGCTGCTTGCTGATAGCCGATAGCAAATAAATAGAAAAGGCGAGGTGTTTTCCCCAAGGAGCTTTGGTCTTTAAATAGACCAAATCCAATCCTTGTATTACATTCCTCGCCTTTCGTGGTACTCAGGGTTTAGTAAGGCATGTCACCACCCGGCGGCATCGGGGGCGCCGGTGCTTCCGCTTCAGGCAGTTCTGCGATGAGCGTTTCGGTGGTGATCATCAACGCTGCGATACTGGCGGCGTTTTGCAACGCGACCCGCACGACCTTGGTCGGATCAGGGATACCGGCTTCAAACATGTCGATGAAACGTTCTTGATGCGCATCGTAGCCAACGTTTCCGCCTTCGTCCTTGACTTTAGCGATAATGACAGAGTCTTCCTGTCCGGCGTTCCTCGCGATCTGACGGAGCGGATCTTCGAGTGCCCGGCGAACGATAGAGACCCCAACATCTTCCGTGGCATCGCTGAGTTCAAGCGCATCAAGAGCGGCTTGTGATCTCACGAGAGCGACACCCCCGCCGACAACGACCCCCTCTTCAACGGCAGCACGTGTGGCGTGCATTGCGTCTTCAACGCGTGCTTTCTTCTCTTTCATCTCGACTTCTGTAGCGGCACCGACGTTAATGACGGCAACACCCCCGGCGAGTTTTGCGAGGCGTTCTTGCAATTTCTCACGGTCGTAGTCGGATGTTGTGTCTTCGATCTGTCTACGGATCTGGTCAATACGCCCTTGGATGGCTTCGGTTGTGCCTTCACCTTCGACGATGGTTGTGTTATCTTTGTCGATAACGACGCGCTTGGCACTACCGAGGTCGTTCAATGTGATGTTTTCGAGGTTAATTCCGAGGTCTTCGGAAATGACGCGCCCGTTTGTCAAGACGGCAATGTCTTCGAGCATGGCTTTGCGGCGGTCGCCGTAGCCGGGTGCCTTAACGGCGGAGCAACGAAGTGTTCCCCGAATTTTGTTGACGACGATAGTCGCGAGTGCTTCGCCTTCAACATCTTCAGCAATGATCAACAGCGGTTTCCCCTGTTGTGCGGTCCGTTCCAATACAGGGACCAGATCCTTGAGGTTGCTGATTTTCTTTTCGTGGATGAGGATTGCGGCGTCTTCTAAAACGGCTTCCATCCGATCGGCATCCGTGACGAAGTAGGGCGAGAGGTAGCCGCGGTCGAACTGCATCCCTTCGACGACATCGAGGGTCGTTTCGAGGCTTTTTGCTTCTTCGACGGTGATAACGCCATCTTTTCCGACTTTTTCCATAGCGTCAGCGATAAGATCGCCAATAGCGTTGTCGTTGTTTGCGGAAATAGCGGCGACTTGTGCGATCTCAGTTTTCTCGGAGACCTCTTTGCTCAAGCCGTGAATTGCGCCAACGACTGCCGCGACGGCTTTTTCAATACCGCGTTTGAGTGCCATGGGGTTATGCCCTGCGGCGACGTTTTTCAAGCCTTCGCGATAGATAGATTGTGCGAGGATCGTTGCGGTGGTGGTCCCGTCTCCAGCGACATCGCTGGTTTTAGATGCGACTTCTTTGACCATCTGTGCGCCCATATTTTCGTAGGCGTCTTCGAGTTCCACCTCTTTTGCGACGGTAACCCCATCTTTGGTAATTGTCGGTGCGCCGAATTTCTTATCGAGCACGACGTTCCGTCCTTTGGGACCTAACGTGACTTTCACTGCGTCCGCGAGCTTGTCAACGCCTTGTTTAATAGCGCTCCGTGCTTCTTCATCAAACGCTAGTTGTTTTGCTGCCATGTGTTTAACTCCTTTTCTTAGTTAACCTTGGCTAAGATATCATCTTCGCGCAAGATGAGATATTCACTGTTGTCATACGTAACTTCGGTGCCGCCGTATTTGGCGAACAGGACGAGGTCGCCCACTGCCACGTCAACGGGCTGTCGATCTCCGCTATCGAGAAGCCTACCATTTCCAACGGCAACAACTTCGCCTTCCTGCGGTTTCTCTTTGGCGGTGTCGGGGATGATAATCCCGCCGCTCGTTGTTTGTTCATCGTTATCTGAACGTTTGACGAGAATTCTATCGCCAAGGGGTACAAGTGCCATGTCGCTGAATTCCTCCTTGAGTATGGCGTGAAAATTGTGAGTCGCGAGTGGAACTCGCTTCTACATTCGAATTTACCTAAGCCTATAGTAGCAATTTTCGTGCCAATCTCTAAAACTGCCGTATCATCAGGGTTACACGGAAGAATGTGACATTTTGGCAGGTTTTCTGAAGCGACAA
>JAAXHD010000193.1 GCA_012271015.1 Candidatus Poribacteria bacterium
AATTGCTCGTGTCCAATGGTTCAGGCATCTCATACACATTTCCGAGATTGAGATGAAAAGCCGTTTCATCAAGCGCGCTATCATCGATAAGGGTAATCTTGAAGCGGGATTGTTCTGTAAGTACCGTTCCGTCTATCAAAGGTTCATCTAGCGGTTCGCGCGTTGAACCTGTACCGAGCCCAGTAACACGAATGTCAATAGTAGGTGGTGTGAGATCGGGTGCTTCAGTGACAAAAAATCTGTAGATGACAACCCCTTCGTCGCCTCCGATGGTATTCCCGTTGAAATCTTGTGCCGTGATAGTGAAGATATATTCACCGGGAAAAAGGATCGGTTGGTAATCAATCGGCACCGTTTGAAACCCGCCCTGTGTCCGGAGTTCATAGTCAGTAATCAACTCAAGAGGACCACTGTCCTTTTGTCTGGCGATTGTGAGGAATTCTGTATCAATACCGTTTGTATCCTGTAACACAATAGAGATATTCGGGCGCGGAGGAATCACACTACCCGTCTGCGGTTGGATGCCATCCACCCATATATTGAAGGTAGGAGACTCATTGTCAGTACTCCGCATAAGTGCAAACTGGGTGAGTTCGCTGATCTCTGACGTTATAGTTCCGACCCGTGCGGTGCTAAATTTTACCTTATCACCGAAATTAAAGTTCTCAGAGCTTGCGGTGACAATAATATCCAATCCAAGATGGCTGAGGTAAAGAGGTTCATTCACCTTGCCTCGGACTTTGACGCCGTTTGGATGATGAACAGGTTCCGCAGAGGCATCGCGGAGCTCGTAGCGGACAGGATCGGTAAAAAAGATAAACCAGTCACCGATCTCAAATTCTCCTTTGGGTCCGGGTCGGCTGTTTACCGTTGCGTTACCATTGCCGAGATTGGTATTCCATGTGCGAGTGAGAACGACATCGCCACCCGGATCATAGTCAGTTTCAAAAGCAAGAATATCAGCAAATTCAAAGGTATAGTTAACCCCAAGCGGAGTGCTTTCTTTTCTCGGGATGCGTAACTCCAAGCCGAAAGCTTCCTCTCTGAACGGATTGTCCAGTTGCCCGGATTTATCGAGTTTCTGTATAAATGCTTCCCCTTTACGTTTGAGGAACACTTCGTATTCATCGGAGTCTAAAAACAGTAGTATCCAAGTTCCAGCAGGAGTGAGATTCGGGTTGATGCTGATAGCGGAATCTTCCAATACCAGTTCGCTGGCATTCTCCATCTGCGTTGGAGTGACATAGTTTTCGAGCAGAAATTCGTTTTCGGGGGTGTAGTTAATCTGCGATGACAGGCGTCGCCACGCCGAAAAATCTGCTTGCCATGCATAGATTGCCAACTGGTCGGCGAGTTCCGCTAATGCTGTTTTAAATGCTGGATTGTCGGGTTGGAGTAATGTCTCCTCACGCACGGTATCTTCCAAGGCACTCACATCAAAGCGGAGTTTGAGTTCGACAGGCTTTTTAAGTACCGTTACACCTGTGCGAAAAGCAGGTTCATAATATTGTGCAACCTCAGTTCCCTGCCGAATGAGTCCGCGTCGGAGTGCCGCGACGCGAGGAATCGGGGCAAACTGGAGATCCGGTTGGGATGGATCGGTAGGCAACTGTGAGGAAACAGATAGCGGTATACCTGCCTTATTCTGTGGTTCGGCATCGAGTGCGTTCGCAGGAAAGTGGATGTCAAACACTCTATCCAAACTGAAAGCTGTCAGTTCCTCTTGCGGTTTATAGTTAAACTCATTAACGATAAACGAGATGTGTTGTTTGTTATCAAATTGACGCGATTCTTGGATCTTTCCGATAATTTTGTCCTCAATCGCCGGATCCTCCGGATCCGCGAGGACATAAATCTTATGTACGCCTGTTGCAAGAGGTTTGTCAAGATCCAACGTGGCAGTCACGCGTTGCAACGTGTGTATACCCTCTGTCCAATCAGTGGATTTGACAGGCACGCGTCCTATGATGTCGGCATCTTCGTCAATTATACTATCCCCCTCCTTATCCGGGTTCCCTTCGGCAAACACCACCTCAATATCGAATCGAACGGGACGTCCACCGATGTTAACGATTTCTCCGATGAGTTGATAGCCGTTCTTTTCTTCATCAAACGTATATCGGATAGGTGCTCTATCGGATTCGTCTGTGCCGATTGCAATATTGGGACCCTCAGGCACTTTAACAATGTTGCGATCTGTTTTTGATGGAATAGCGAGTTCGTGTCCAGTGCTATCAGTAATGAGAAGTCGATAGCGTACCTGCCGTCCACCCCGTGGTAATGGAATCGCTTTTTCGAGTTCATACCATTGTCCACCCAGAGGGACATCGCCAAGAGGGACTCGTGCAGGGATCATAAATATTGTTTCGTCTTTGAAGGTAGCAGTATCATCCCATAGTACTTTTATACTTCGTATACCGCCTGGTCCCTTATCATCAACAACAAGCACACTGATACTGAGTGTATCTGTGACTTTGATATCAAGGGTCTCTCGGATGTCGTGTACGACGGGTGTGTCAACCCAGAACCGAGTTCCACCGATAGCAGCGCGCGTCTCATCATAAGCGAAAACCCGTGCAACACCGCCACCCGGTAGGGCACTATTTGGCACATCAAGGCGAATCGTACCGTATTCCCCCTTCCAGACTCTGCCACCTGTACGCTGCACGAGATCATTACTAATATTATCGTCAAAATGATTTGCGAAGGTTGCGAAAGCGGAGAGTGACTCCGTACTAAAATCGGATGCTATCGTGAAACTCTCACCCCCTGAGACCCCAATCTTCGGACCTTCAATTGTTCCTACCTCGTTTGCCTTGATGACAATCTCGTGTGCCTTGTTGAGTGCGATGCGTTCTAACTCGACTTTTATGTCAAGTTCGGGACGAGCAAGGTGAGAAGCAGGGTCTCCGAAGAGTGTATATTGCTCCGTGCCGGGGATCCACTGCGTGTTCCGAATACGGCTAATAAAACTAATTTTAGCGTCAGCAACAATGTGTCCCACCGTTGACGGAAGTCCGCCATCACTGTTAACAACGAGTTTAGGTTCGCGACCCACACCGAAAAGAGATTCAAAGAGGTCTTTGTCGAATTCGGCATTTGCTGTGCCGTAGGTTAACCGTGTCGCCGAGAGTGCTGCAATCGCACCATATTTTCCTAATAGAAATTGTTCGCTAAGGCAAAAGTTCCCAACTTGTTGCGGTTTGTCGAACTGTCCATTAAGACAGGTCGTCGTAATAACGAAGGGAAGATGTCGGTTCCGTAAACGGACAACATCCTCACTATGAAAAATAGCCTCATCTGCCCACGTCTGTATCCCGCCATGTCCGGTATATTCGATGGCAAGTGCGCCTCTATTAATAGCAGCGCGAATTTGAGAACGTGTGAGTTCAGGACTTTTAATTTTTCGAAGGTAGATTTGGCGAGTGTCATACCCAACCGGTATAACTTCCTGTATCAATTCATTACGCGATACCTCGAAGACGCCATCGGACGGGTTGTCTGTGTGGTCATCTGCCACCTGAATCAATGTCCCTTGCCACAATCCGGTTTGAAGATTCTTTTCATAGTTGATGATCTTTTCAACCATGGTCACGAGTTCCTCACGGGTCTGAACAGAGAGTCTTCCGATAAGCATGTCCGGGAGTGCATCCTCACCGCTGATGTTAACGAATCGCTGGTCCATAGCGGTTTCCCCGCTTGCGGGTGCCCATCCATGATACGTGGGCACAAAGATCGGGTAGAGGTTATAGGTCCCCCGAAAATTGGGATCGCGGCGATAAAGCGCAACGGTAGTGTTTTTGTAATCGTAGTGCGCATCTCCAACGAGGACGATGTAAGTAGGGGCAGGCTGTTGCCAACTGTTATAGGCGTATCGGAGAAACCGCCGGATTGCAAAAGGATTGAAGAGACCATCGCTGAATTCATTGTAGATGTCGCCAATATCAACGACCATGGTTGTCAAACCCTGTGAACGCCGAAATTCGATAAGGGGTTGGATGTTTTCGGTGAAGTTCGGATGTGTAATGACAACATAGTCCGCTTGGTTGGAAGGATTGCGCAACGGTGTGGGTGGTGTCGGAACAAGCGCGTTGATGCTTCGATAGCCAGAACGGCTAATGACGAAATAACGTGTGTATTGGTTGACAGTATCCTCAAAAAGGATTTGATGGCTGGCTCCAACGCGGGTGACTTCACCACCAGTGAGCCTACTGGTAATACCATTCTCTTCAATTTGATATACATCAATTGTATCATTAAAGATGTTTCGGACGTTGTATTGGACTTTGCCACGGTTGCGGGGTTCAGTATCGGTGTTGAATTCAAGACGGTTAGCCTCTGCCTGAAAACTTCGCCAGTAATCAAATTCATACCAATCGAGATAGAAGTCATAGGAGCCAGTAGGAGTTTTGTTGGTATCCAATGCCTCAATACGCATAAAATTCACTTGATTGTTATGGACGCGAGCATGTGGGATACTACGGACAGCAATCTGAGAAACTTGGCGCTTCCACTCCACAACCCTACCGATTGGAAGTCCGTTGAAAGAAATTCGTGCTCGGTGAAGGGCATTCCCTCTGCGGGAAGCTCCTTGAAATTTGAGGCGTAAAGTTGCCAAGCGGTCAATCGCAAGCCGCGGGACAGCCAAGGGGACCTCTATAGGGAAATCCTTTCGACTTGTGTCAACGTTCCCACCGCGGAAGGCAACCCAGAAATAGTGATCGGCAAGTTCAGACTTAATATCGGTACCAGCCAAGACATCATGATGCACATTCTCTTCAAATCGGGCACGTGCTAAAAAAGCGGTTGGCGATTTCAGATTTGGGGTCCGCGGGGTTCCGTCTCGTTCCTCAACACGAGATCCTTCAATGCCAGTATTTGGCTCTCCTTCTAAGGCGAAACGAAGCCAGTAGATATTTTCATCGGTAAATTTGTTGTCAGCCAACGCGCGCCCATAAAAAACAAGTTGTTCACCTGGGTCAAGTCTGTTGTTTCCATCTTCATCAAAAACATAGATACCCTGTTTTTTCCCACTACTTTCCAACCGAAGGGTGTCAAGGTCAATATCCTCCGGATCAATCCCAGCCGCGGCTTTAATGTGATTATAGGTAATGCGATAGAGGTCGGTTTTGGTGACGCGGATTTTAAATCGGTGCGTGCTAGAAGCCGTTAGGGTGGGTGCTCCAGGAGCGTGACCTCCGTAAAGTCTCTGTCGCTGACTGCGCCACGGTTTTGCTTGCTCATAATTTCGCAATGTTCCTTGGAATAGACTCTCAAAAGCCGGAGAGTTCCTTGAAAAAGCAGCGGGTGCAGCAGAAACAGTTTTGCCTGCAGAAGTTCTCATACCGGGGGCCCCACCTGTTACTGGAAAAGGCGGAAAATCGATACGGAACGTCACAGATTTAAAAATTTTTAACTGCTTTGTTGCCGGATTGTATTGTATCGGGTTGATTTGCAGACTCGCGATGCGCTGATCCCGCACGAAACCGACTGGGATAGCCTCTACAAGTTGGGTCGGATAAAAGCTCTGAGGCGGTGAAGTGTTGGGACGAGTGGTTGCTGTCAGGGACGGGAAAATTGGATCGTCTGGCGTAATACGAACATTTTCAACGCTTCTTATCTCTGGACGTGCTTGAATGACGGTGACAATCGGTGTTCCTATGATAGGAATACCGATGCGTTGTATATAAATAGGGAGCCGCGGTTTACCCACGTCAAGCGTCCAATCTGCACCCGCGAAATAGATTTCGGTGTATGGGCTATCGGCTATCGGTCGTCGGCTATCAGTAAAGAGATTTTCTGGGGAACCTAACCCCTCTTGCTGACTGCTATTCCTTACTTGGATTTCAGGTAGCGTGAAGCGAGCTGTGAGTGTCTCTGATGTGGTTGCAAGAATCTGTAGAGGGTTTTTGCTTGAGTGTTTCTCCAATGCTGACGGTGTCTGTGCTGTGGAAACCAATGTGGGAACGGTATAGAATGTAAAAAGTATGGCGAAAAAAAATTGAATCTTTCTCATCTTTTTAATTTACCTTGCGGATAAGTGTCGTAGTTTGTGATTTGAAGATTTTTGATTTAGAGTTGAAGAAATTGAAGAAACACCCCGCTGACTCCCACTGCGAGGCAACACGCGCAAATGTAATACATTGTCCCACAAGTCCACATGTTGTCCTCGGATGCCACACGCGCATCCGTTCTGGCGCGACGGATTTAGTCTCTCCCCAGACTAAATCCAGCGTTGATTCGCACAAACCCTTCCACTTCGTTTCGGGCTTGTTTTTTTGTTTGTTTTTTTTTAGGATATCTTCTAATTTTTTTTTATGTAGCATTTGCGAGTCGCGCGGCACAACAGAGCGCACCCACCAAGCTCATTTCGTTAGCAATACCTTTGCCAGCTATGTCAAACGCCGTACCGTGATCCACACTCGTCCGGATTATCGGTAAACCTAAAGTAACATTCACAAGTTCACCGAATCCAAGGAGTTTTATCGGAATATTGCCTTGATCGTGATACATAACGATAACAGCGTCCCATTCGCCTTGACTTGCCTTGACAAAAAGTGCGTCAGCAGGAAGCGGACCCTCGATTGTACCGAAGTGTGCTTGTGCCTGCGCGATGGCTGGACGGATGAGGTATTCCTCCTCTTTTCCGAACACGCCGTCCTCACCCGCGTGAGGGTTTAACCCCGCAACGACAAGTCTCGGTTCGGAGATACCACAACGGATCAGTGCTTGTCGAGTGATGCGGATAACCTCAACAATTCTTTCGGTGGAGAGGTGTTTCGGGATATCAGCTAATGCCATGTGATTTGTCACGAAAGAAACTGCAAAAGCGACACCGTCATGGGCATTTCGTGGACGGTTTAAAGAAGGGGAGCATTTGCGGCTTTTCAAAGCGTGTTCGGCACTTAATGCTTCAGGTGTACAGAGCATCATGACGACATGGGGGGTGCTCGTAAAGTCGGCAAGCATTTCCGTGTGTCCCGGATAGGTAATCCCTGCGCGATGTATAGCGGCTTTGCAGATCGGGGCAGTTGTGATGGCATCCAGTTCACCATGCATCGTAAGATGTGTCCCTGTTTCAATCGCTTTTACAGCAGCGGTACCCGCGCGGGCATCTATGGTGCCGACAGAAATATCCTGAGGGGCTATTGAAGACACATCAAGTACATCGATCGTCCCGGGGCTTGCAATCGCTTGCGTCGGTGTTTTGATTATATTAAGATTTAGCGGTGGGCTGTTGGAAGTTGTGAAGCGGAGGCACGCGTCCTGAAGAATAGCAGAACTGCCGATAACAATCGGTTGGCATAACGAATACACACTTTTATGGGTGAGCGCCTTGACAACGATTTCGGGACCGATGCCAGCCGCATCTCCCATAGTGAGTCCAATCTTCGGTCTATTCATGGAATAGTTATCAGTTATCAGTCACAAGAGATGTTAGGACTCTCAGATCCTTCTTTTAATTTTAACTATCAACTCGACTCCGGTATAAATGTTAAAGCATGAGTTGATGGTTAAGACTGACGATTCCTATAATTGGCGATAGAGCGTTGCAGCACGGGCACGCGAAACATTTCCAGAAGGTAATTCAAGCACCTCGTATTCAGGCTCAGGAGGCTCTTCATGCGGTAAACGGATAACATCACCAACAGCAAGCATTTTTCCAGCTTTCGCAACATGTCCGTTGACGCTGACTGCACCTCTGTTGCAGAGAGTGTTGGCTATTGTTCGTCGTTTTACGAGACGACTGATCTGCAAGAATTTATCTAATCGCATCTTTTAAACTATTAGAATCTCGTCATTGTTCCACTACGTTCCACGATGGTTTTCGGTGAAATCTAAATCCTTTTCAAACCTTAAGCAGGTTTTTTACTTTACCAGAAACCTGCCCGTAATGTAATGGAGGGCAGATCAGAGGTCCATAGTTAGAAATACGTTAAATCAAGCAATTGGTTTAAGGGCGGTTTTCGCTTAAGAGTCGCCTGCGCCGTTGTTGCAGGCTGTCATCATGTTTTAAGTCTTTTCTCTCAATAGCGCACGCCCAATGGAGTACCTTAAAGAAATCTTATCCTCAAGCCGAAACAGATGGTAGAACTGAAACTATACTGGCGGTTGGGAGACAACCGGTACTTCTACAGGCACTTCGGGTTCCACGATGGGATCTGTGAGTGCCTGTTCCAGCACCTGGATCATATCGTTGACTTTGTGGAAACGGAGACCTTCCCGAATTTCGGTCGGGATATCAGCCTCATCTTTCTCGTTCTCCTCAGGAATAATGATGTCGAAAATACCGTTCCGATAGGCGGCGAGTGCCTTTTCTTTTAAGCCACCAATCGGCAGAACTCTCCCGCGGAGCGTAATTTCCCCCGTCATAGCCACATCTTTGCGAACAGATTTCCCAGTTAGCGTAGAAAGAATTGCCGTAGCGACGGTAATTCCAGCGGAGGGACCATCCTTCGGCACTGCGCCTTCCGGAATGTGGATATGGATGTCTTGCTGTTCAAACCGATTGTCGGAGAGTCCGAAAGATTCCGCTCGGGAACGGATATAAGCGACAGCAGTTTGGACAGACTCACGCATCACTTCCTGGAGTTGACCTGTCATGTTTAGTTTGCCTTCCCCCTGCATTGTTGTCGCCTCAACGGAAACAATATCACCCCCGATTTGGGTCCATACCATGCCTGTAGCAACACCGACTTCATCGCGTTCTTCAGCCTTCGTGCGTGTCCACTTCGCGGGTCCAAGATAGTCGCTCAAATTCGCAGGTGTCACTTCAACTTTGAGGTCTGGCATCTCTTCGGTGACAATCTCCCTCGCAACTTTTCGCATGACGGTAGTGATGGTGCGTTCGAGATTTCGTACCCCAGCCTCACGCGTGTACTTGTGAATCATCTCAAAGATGGCTTCGTTTGTGAAGGTGACATTATCATCTGAAAGTCCATGACGTTCGAGTTGCTTGGGGATAAGTCCATTCGGTGTAAAAGTGGCGATGTTGTGCTTCTCAAAATCCGTATAACCCGGCAACTCAATGATTTCCATCCGATCTTGGAGCGCAGGAGGTATAGTAACCCGGGTGTTGGCAGTCGTGATAAACATAACATCCGAGAGATCGAATGCGATATCCATGTAATGATCTCGGAAAGTGGAATTCTGTTCCGGATCAAGCACTTCAAGGAGAGCGGACGCAGGATCGCCTCGGAAATCGGAACTGAGTTTATCAATCTCATCAAGCAAGAACAGTGGATTTTTCGACTTAACATCGCGGAGTCCTTGAATGATACGTCCAGGGATTGCACCGATATAGGTGCGTCTGTGTCCACGAATTTCTGCTTCGTCTCGAACGCCACCGAGTGACATTCTAACAAACTTTCTACCTGTAGCGCGGGCAATCGATTTGCCGAGTGAGGTTTTTCCGACACCTGGAGGACCAACAAGACAAATAATAGGTCCTTTGAGGTGTTTGACGAGTTGTAAGACGGCAAGGTATTCCAGCACGTTTTCTTTCGGTTTCTCTAACCCGTAGTGGTCCTCGTCAAGTATCCGCTGTGCTTCAGGAAGCTCAAGTTGATGCTCAGTTTCCTCTTTCCACGGTAGTGCAAGTATCCAGTCAACATAGGTGCGGATAACACCGGATTCAGCAGATTGTGGGGGTATCTGTGCAAGCCGATCAAGTTCTTTAAGAGCCTTCTCTTCGGCTTCTTCAGACATACCGGCGTTTTTCACCTGTTCTCGCAGTTCATCAACTTCGGCGATGTCATCTCTGCCCAATTCCTTCTGAATAACCTTCATTTGTTCCTGAAGGTAGAATTCGCGATGTGTCTTCTGGACGGATTCGCGAACTTGGTTATGAATGTCATCACGAAGTTCGTTCCGTTCCAATGCCTGATTCAAAAACTGGATGATGAGTTGTAAACGCTTAATGGGATTAAGTTCATCTATAATCGCTTGGCGTTCCGATGGAGTGAGATTGAGAATGCCAGCTATAGTATCTGCAAGATGCCCAGGTTCTTCTTGCTCCTTAATAGAGCGTTTGACTTCATCGGAAGTCAAACCTTGTTGAGATTGTGAACCTCTGCCCTGTTCCTGCTGCCGTGTCTTTGCGTACTCATTGAAAAGCTTTCTGGTTTCCTTCATGAGAGACTCGGAAGTGCTCGCTAAGCCTATTTCTTCGTGGACGATTTGCACGTCGGCACTCAAAAAATCATCAGTCTCTGTAAAACGGAGGACTATTGCGCGATGCTCTGCAGCAATAGCGATGCGGATGGTACCGTCGCCGGGTTCATAAGACTCGATGATATTTGCGACAGCCCCGACGACATGGAGGTGTTCCAGGGTTACCTCCTCTCCTTCTTCCAACTCCACTTTTTGGTAGAGGAGGAGTATACGCCTATTTGAGCGAAGTGCGGCATGCGTTGCTTGGACTCCCATTTGGCGGGCAACATTTAAAAGAGATTTTGTCCTCGGAAAAATCAAAATCGCATCGAAATCCGGGGGCAAATAGATAACGGGTAAACTTACCGTTTCGTGTTCTTTCGTTGCTGTCGAATTCATATCTTTTTCCTTTAAGCAGTTTTAAGTGCTTCGGATTTCCTATAAACAAGTTGCGGAGGTTCATGCTTACGCACGCAGTCTTCGGTAACATGGCACGCTTCAACATCGTCAAGCGAAGGAAGGCGATAAAGCGTATCAAGCATAATTCTTTCAAAAACAGCCCTTAACCCACGCGCCCCGGTTTCACGTTCAATCACTTCATCTGCGATGGCAATTAACGCCTCATCAGTCACATGAAATTCTACACCTTCATAAGCCAAGAGATACTGATATTGTCTCACCAAAGCATTCTTAGGTTCAGTGAGAATACGAACGAGAGCCTGCGCGTCCAATTCATGAAGGGTTGTGACAACGGGAAGTCGCCCTATTAATTCTGGTATAAAACCGTATTTAATGAGATCCTTTGGTGTTGCCTGTACGAGGATTTCATGAATTTTTGTTTTGCTCTTAGGTTGGATAGGCGAACCGAAGCCAATGCTCTGTTTCCCAAGTCTATCCTTAATTCCCTTTTCCAACCCGATAAAGGTCCCACCACAAATGAACAATACTTTCTTAGTGTTCACCTCAATCATCTCTTGATGTGGGTGCTTCCTACCGCCGCGCGGTGGAACGTTTGCCGTTGTTCCTTCAAGAATCTTAAGTAATGCCTGTTGAACACCTTCACCCGATACATCACGGGTGATTGATGGGTTTTCAGATTTTCGTGTAATCTTATCAATCTCATCAATATAAATGATGCCTGTCTCGGCACGGGCAACATCACCATCTGCAGCTTGGACCAACTTCAAGATGATATTTTCGACATCTTCACCTACGTATCCCGCTTCAGTCAACGTTGTTGCATCGGTAATAGCGAATGGCACGTCTAACACTTTCGCAAGGGTTTGCGCGAGAAGCGTTTTCCCCGTACCTGTTGGACCAATAAGTAAAATGTTACTCTTGTCTAATTCGACCTCATCAGTCGTGCTTCCATGGTGTAAACGTTTGTAATGCGTGTAAACAGCAACAGATAACGTCTTTTTCGCATCTTCCTGGCCAACTACATACTCATCAAGCTTTTCTTTAATTTCTTGGGGGGAAGGCGGTGCTCCAAATGGGTCCTGTTCATTTTCTGGTTGTGGATGTGTTGTGCTCGCAAATTCAGGATCCGTCTGTTCATGTACACTGCTCCCGCGTGTCCGTGAAGATCTACGTAGGGGACCACCACCAGCCTCTTCCTTGTCGCTCGAACCACCGTTTTTAAAGTCCTCCATAGAAAAGTCAAGGCTACCATCCGGTTCACGAGTGAGAATGTCATTACAAACAACAATACACTCAGCAAGGCACTTCTCACAGATATTTGCGTCAAGTCCATTAAAAAGTTTTTCGACTTGCGTGTTATCGCGTCTACAAAATGCACAGACGGCACTATCTACAGTGGACGCTGATAACCGAACAATGCATTCAACGCAAATATTTGCTTCTCTGCCTTGAAGGAGTCGGCGGACTTGTGTACTGTCCTGTTGACAGAATGAACAGAACAAGTCACGATGGATGGATTCTGACATAGAAGTTTCTCCTTTTTATAGTTACAGGTTAAGGGTTGTAGGTTGTAGGTTATAAGCGAAGAGGTCGGTTCGTAACAATTCACCCTTCTCTACGGAGTATCCAAAAGTGTTCGGATATTCCAAAGGAAGTGTTTTTGTTACCAAGTGTCTCTTAACTTATAACTTGTAACCAATAACCTATAACTGATAACTATTCTTGCTGCATTACGCGTTGGGAGACAACCTGATCGACAATACCGTATCCAAGTGCCTGTTCGGCAGTCATGTAAAAATCCCTGTCGGCATCAGCAGCGATCTTTTCAATACCTTGACCCGTATGGACTGCTAAAATCGAATAAAGTCGGTCGCGCTCCTGCAGAATTTCTTTTGCATGGATGCTAATATCAGAGGCTTGACCCCCGATACCACTCGCCATCGGTTGGTGGATGAGTGCTTTTGCATGTGGTAGCGCGTAACGCTTGCCGGGGGCACCCGCGGCGAGGAGAATAGCTCCCATACTATAAGCTCTACCTAAACACCATGTTTGCACATCCGCTTTGATATACTGCATCGTGTCGTAGATTGCCAAACCGGCGGAAACGGAACCCCCAGGTGTGTTAATATAGAGCACTATGTCTGCATCCGGATCTTTCCCTTCAAGGAAAAGCATCTGTGCTGTTACAATGTTGGCGATGACATCATCATCAATTGGTGTGCCGATCATGATAATTCGGTCTTCGAGTAGACGAGAATAGATATCGTATGAGCGTTCGCCTCGGCTAGTTTGTTCAACGACGATAGGTACAAGGTTCATATTTTTTAGGTAATTATGAGCGACTGCTTGGCGGATGCACGGTTAATCAGGAACTGATAAATTTTCTCGTGTTGCAACTGTCCTCGAAAATCTTCTAATCGGTTGCTTGATTTTAGCAGAGAGGCATATTTTTGGGCATCTCGATTCTGTTGTTCAGCAGCGCGTCGGATCTCGTATTCTAATTCATCATCGGATACGAAAATGCTTTCCTTTTCAGCGATAGTCTCGAAAATCCATGACTGTTTTGTTTGTTGAATAACATCCCGACGCAGTTCATCAGGCAAGGTATCCATGTCAATCCCGGCATCTTCAGGACTTCTATGCTCATTTACCAGTTGCTGTTTGACGTTCTGGAGCGTCTGTTGTACATATTGGTCAACTAAAGGCTCTGGGATAGCAATCTCGATTTTTTCGATGAGTTGCTCCAGCAATTCTGCTTTCTGCTTATCAACTTGTAGACTCGTCTCTTCCTCAACAAGATTGTTCCATATCAACCCAAAAAGTTGGGAATAGTTCTCGTATCCGAGGTCTTTGGCAAACTCGTCATCTAAGGGCGGGAGATGTTTTTGGGTGATAGCGTGCAACGTTATTTCATATTGAGCGGATTTGCCTGCAAGCTCAGCAACACTGTGTTCTTGTGGAAATTCAATATCCACATTATTTGTATCCCCAATCTCCATTCCAATTAACGACTGCTCAAGTTTTTCATGTATAGTTCCAACGCCGAGTTCTATATCAACATCTTGCCCCGATTCAGCATCAACTCGATTCCCATCGAGTAAGCATTCCCAGTCTATCCTGACACAGTCTTTCTCCTGAACCGGACGTTCAACATCAAGGGGTTCATAGGTTGCAGATTGCGCTTGCAACCGCGTAATATAGGCATCAACATCTTCACGGGGCACGTTGACAGGATTTTTATCGGTTACGAGTTCATCATAGTTCGGAAGGCTGATATTGGGGCGAATGTCTACAGTGGCTGAGAACGTAAAAGGTTCGTTTTCTTTGACTTGCAATTCATTCAGTGGTGGCGTAAAAATGGGTTGTGTGAGAGGGTTGAGCCGCTCATTATAGATGGCATCTTCGTAGGCAGGAGCAACAAGATACCGAACAGCTTCGCTATTGACGTACTCAGGAAATCGTGATTTGAGGATTGCTACGGGGACACGACCTTTCCGGAAACCGGGAATAGAGACTTGGGTGCGTAACGACTCACAAGTTTCCGCCAGTGCTGCGTTGACATCTTCAGAAGGAATCTCTATATCCAAACGGACTCTTGTGGTGTCTAACCTTTCAATTTGAACTTTCAAGTTTTCTGTCCTCACCCCAGGCGTTCAAAGCCCGAATACTTTAAATCAGAACTCACTCTTACGTGTCGGCTTTCCAGGATGTCAAGTGAAACACTTTGCAACTAAGGAAATTTACGAGTGTCGCCCTGGGCTTCAACCCTACCACTATCGTCACCCTCAAATACGATGATGGGCGAGGAGGGACTTGAAC